>DAOTYI010000307.1:0-10778 GCA_034434895.1 Anaerolineae bacterium | reverse complement strand
CCCATCATGCAACATGCCACCCTCGCCTGCCCTCGCCAGGGCGACGAAGTGGAAATTCTCAAGAAAGGAGGCAGTGTACTACACGTCGCGTCGCCCCGACTGTAGTATACAAGGTTCTTCATGGTTCGAAGCGGTAGCCGATGCTCCGTTCTGTCTGAATCGGTTCAGAATCGGGAGAGATGTCGGCCAGCTTTTGCCGCAGGCGGCGGATGTGGACATCTACCGTTCGCTCATCAATATATTCGGCCGTGCCCCACACCCGGTCAAGCAGGGTGGCCCGACTGAGCACCTGGCCAGGGTGTTGGGCCAGGAAATAGAGCAGGTCATATTCGCGGGGACGAAGCTCCAGGAGCTGGCCGCAGAACCAGGCTCGCCGGGCAGCCGGGTCAAAGTGAAAGCCGGTGGCCGGCACCTCACCGCTCGAGGACAGTTGAGCCTCCAGGCTGGCAACACGGCTGGCCAGGGCCAGCGCCTCGGCGCGACGGCGGAGCACAGCCCGCACCCTGGCCACCAGTTCACGGGGGTTGAACGGCTTGCGCACATAGTCGTCGGCACCCAGTTCCAGGCCGACGACCGCGTCTACCTCGTCATCCCGGGCGGTGAGGACAATGACCGGCAGGTCATGTCCGCTCTGCCGCAGGCGGCGAAGAAGCTCGAAGCCGTCCAGGTCGGGCAGCATCAGGTCGAGGATCAGCAGGTCGGGGTGGGTTTCGGCCAGGGCAGCCAGGGCCGCTTCGCCCATGTCTGCAACCTGCACCTGGAACCCCTCCCGCACCAGCCGTTCGCGGATCACCTGGACGATGGCCGGCTCATCGTCCACCACCAGGATCGTTTCGTGGGCCATCTTGCTCCCTCCTGCGGCCGGGAAATGGAACGAAGAGGTGGACCTGTTACGGGCTCTTTAGTTCCAGCCATCGAGCCTGGTATCCTGCCAGCTCCAGCCGGTAAAGGGCCGCGCCGATAGGGGGCAGCTTCTGGCCGGTGAACAGGTCAAACGGTTGGGCGCCGATCTGGGCAGCCAGGTCCAGCTCAGCCGTTTGTGGTTCAGGCGAGAGGTTGTTTACCACTAGGAGCAGTTCGTCCTCGCAGGCCCGTAGATAGGCCAGGATGGCCCGGTTGGCTACTTGCAGAAAGTGAATGTCACCCCGGCGCAGGGCAGGGTGGGCCTGGCGCACGCGGATCATCTGGCGCACCCTGTTCAGCAATGAGCCGGGGTCGGCCCGCTGCGCCTCGACGTTGACCTGTCGGTAGCCGTACACCTCGTCGTCAATCAGCGGCGCATAGAGGGCTGAGGGGGCGGCGGTCGAAAAGCCGGCATTGGGGCCGGATGTCCACTGCATCGGGGTGCGAAGCCCATCGCGGTCCTCCAGCCAGATGTGATCACCCATGCCAATCTCGTCGCCATAGTAGAGGACCGGCGAGCCGGGCAGGGTGAAAAGCAACGAGTTGGCCAGCTCGATGCGCGCCCGGTCGTTGCCTAACAGCGGGGCCAGGCGGCGGCGGATGCCCAGGTTGAGCCGCATCCGGGGGTGGGGAGCGTAGAAATTCCACAGGAACTGCCGCTCCTCGGCAGTGACCATCTCCAGGGTCAGCTCGTCGTGGCAGCGGAGGAAGGTGGCCCACTGGCACGACTCAGGGATGGGGGGAGTGCGGGCCAGGATGTCTAGAATCGGGGTGCAGTCGGCGCGGGCCAACGCCAGGTAGAGGCGGGGCATGAGAGGGAAGTGAAAGTTCATGTGGAATTCATCACCGTCACCCAGATAAGGGCGCACATCCTCAGGCCACTGGTTGGCCTCCGACAGGAGCAACCTGCCGGGGGCAATTTCGTCCACAAACGCGCGCAGGCGCTTCAGATAGGCATGAGTTTCAGGCAGGTTCTCGCAGTTGGTGCCCTCCCGCTCATAGAGGTAGGGGGTGGCGTCCACGCGGAAGCCGTCAATCCCCTGCTCCAGCCAGAAACGGACAACATTCAACATCTCCTGCTGGACGGCGGGGCAGTCGTAATTCAGATCGGGCTGGTGGTGGTAAAAGCGGTGCCAGTAGTAGGCCCCACGCCGGGGGTCCCAGGTCCAATTGGACCTCTCATAATCCAGGAAAATGATGCGAGCCTGCCGGTATCTCTGGTCGGTGTCACTCCAGACGTACCAGTCCCGGTATTTCTCGTGTTGGGGGTGGGCCGGATCGCGGGAGGCCTGGAACCAGGGGCACTGGTCAGAGGTGTGGTTGAGGACCAGATCGGTGATGATCCGCAGGCCACGCCGATGGGCTTCGTCCACCAGGCGACGAAAGTCGTCCACCGTGCCATAATCGGGGTGAACGGCATAGAAATCTGCCACATCGTAACCGTCGTCACGCAAAGGGGAGGGGTAGATGGGCAGCAGCCACAGGCAATCCACGCCCAGCTCTTGCAGATAGTCAAGCCTGCCGGTCAATCCCGGCAGGTCACCACAGCCGTCGCCGTTGCCGTCGGCAAAGGCACGGACAAAGACCTCGTAGAAGATGGCGTCCTTGTACCAGAGGGAGTTGTCTGAAGTCATCGTTTGGAGGTGCTATGCCGCCAGGCGACGGAAGGCCAGGAATCCTTCTGACAGGTCACTGCCAACCTTCCATTGGACGGCGCGGGCTTCTGCCTGCTCTCGACCCTCCGGGCCGGCCCATTCCTCGCCGATGACCATCCCTATGACCTGCACGCCGGTTCGCCGCAAGGTCTCTGCCCGCCGGGCAGCGCGGACGACGTCATAGTTGTCAATTTGGCGGGAGATCTCGACGACAACGAATTGATCCTCTCTCCACCACACCAGGTCTGCCAGCAGGGGGTTCTCATCATCGGTCAGTGTGCTCATATCCGGCAACAATTTGAGCAGCCGCGAGATGCGCTGCTGGACGAACGGTTGGTCGGTGAACCCACCCTCTCCCGCCATGAACAGGAGCGGTGCCCGCTTCAGGATCAGGCGTTCGTATCGCTCTCCCTCGCGGAGGCCGGTTTCGCCCCGCTGCCAGTCGGCCAGACGGCGCATTTCCACGGTCAACTCTTTCAGGCTGGCTTCGGTGCGCCGCTGGGCTTCGGCCAGGGCCTGCACGGTAGCTTCCAGGCGTTCCAGCCGCTCCTCGGTGCGCCGCTGGGCTTCGGCCAGGGCCTGCACGGTAGCTTCCAGGCGTTCCAGCCGCTCCTCGGTGCGCCGCTGGGCTTCGGCCAGTTGCTCTACCCGCTCTTCGGTGCGCCGCTGGGCCTGGGCCAGTTGCTCTACCCGTTCCTCGGTGCGCTGCTGGGCCTGGGCCAGTTGCCCGACGGCCCTGGTGAGCTGATCAACCTGGACGGACAATGCCTGCATCTCGTCCGTCACCAGAAGCCAGCGAAATTGCATCCGGAGGGACGGCTGTTCTTCCACCAAATGCAGAAGCGTTTGCACATCAGAGAGTGTCAGAGCCATCGTTTGCGACCTCCCACCTCACATTATACCACGCAATAGCCGTTCAGGCAAGTTTCTGCCGATGGCATAGTTCTGGAGGCTACCGGTTTTGCACCAACCATAAGAATTGATAGGGCTGCAACGTATAACTTTTCCCCAGATTGACCTCTTCCTGGCGCACCAGATCGTACAACACATTCTTCAGGCCATAGGTCCGGAAGCGCACCATCTCCACCTTTTGCGGTCGTTCCGAAAAGTTGGCCAGTACCAACAGGCCCTCCAGTTGCTGCCAGTGGATGTAGCCAAAGACGCTCGGGTTGTCGGTGTCAATGACCTGGGTCTTGTTGCCGCCGAACACAGGATGGCTTTTGCGGATCTGGATCAGCCGCACCAGGGGTTGGAACACCCGTCCTTCAATGCTGGTTGGGTCGTGGCGGCGGGCAGCCCGCTGCCAGTCGAAATAGGGTCGATGCACCCAGCGGCTATCGTCGGCCTTGCTGGCATCCTGCTCGTAGCTGTAGTCGTTCAGCGTGCCCAATTCATCGCCCAGGTAGAGCAACGGGATGCCGCCGATGCTGAGGATGATGCTGTGCAGCAACAGGATGCGGCGGATGGCCAGCTCGATCTGCTCCTCGTCACCAGACTGAAGGGCCTTCTCCAGCCCGGCCAGCGAGGCGCAGGTGCCGTTGATCCGCGCGTCCTGGGTGACGGGGTTATAGTTGAAGAGCAGGCCGCTGGCGAAACTGCCCTCGAACCGGCCGGTATAGAAGCGGTTGAGGAACTGACGGTGCTCAAAGGGGTTGATCCACAGCGCCTGAGCATCCTCATCGGCAAAACTCCAGCCGATATCATCGTGGACGCGCACATAGTTGACCCAGGCGCAGTTGTCGGGGATGCGAAAGCGGCGCTGCATGGCATATTTGAGCAGCCGTACCTCGCGGGTGGCCAGCGCTTCCCACAGCAAGGCCATCAGGGTCGGGTTGTAGGACAGGGCACATTCCCGCCCGGCCTTGTCGCCCTGGCCGAAGAACCTGACCACATCGTCGGGGTGGACGATGGCTTCCGACTTGAATTCCAGGGCCGGGGCTGCAATCTTGACCAGGGCGCGAAAGGCCTGGATGATGGTGTGGGCCTGGGGCAGATTCTCACAGCTGGTGCCCATCTCCTTCCACAGGAAGGGCACGGCATCCAGCCGCAGAAACTCGACGCCGACGTTGGCCAGAAAGAGCATCTCGCCCAGCATGGCATCGAACACGGCCGGATTGTGATAGCGCAGGTCCCATTGAAAAGGGTTGAACGTGGTCCATACCCAGCGGTCAATCTCACGGCGGTAGGTAAAATTGCCCGGCGCATGTTCAGGAAAGATCTGACGCAGGTGGCGCTCATACTGGTCGGGCAGGGTGCGGTCGGGGAAGATGTAATAGAAATCCTGATAATCCTCATCGCCGGCCAGGGCCTTTTGCGCCCACTCATGCTCATCGCTGGTGTGGTTGACCACAAAATCGAGCACCAGGCTGATGCCATGTTCGCGCAACGCGGTCGCCAGCGCCCGCAGGTCCTCCATCGTGCCCAGCGCCGGATTCACCTGCCGGTAGCTGCTGACCGCATAGCCACCGTCGTTGATGGCCGGCACCTGATAGAGAGGCATCAGGTGCAGGTAGGTCAACCCCAGCTCCTTGAAATAGGGGATTTTCTCCCGGATGCCTGCCAGCGTCCCGGCAAACAGGTCTACATAACACACACCGCCGACCATCTGCTCCGACTGGAACCAGAGGGGGTCGGCCTCGCGCCGGGCATCGAGCGCCCGCAGGTCGGGTGGACGTTCGATGAAGGCCTGGGTGACGGTTTTGAGGATCACCTCCAGATGGTAGAAGAAAGAATAGTAGCTGCCGTACAGGTCCAGGAGCAGGGCAAAAGCTTCGGGGAAGAAGGTTTCCAGCCGTCGCCAGAAAATGTCCCGGACCTCTGGCTCGACCGCAGCCAGCAGCGGCTCAAAGCGCGGTCGCAGCCGTTGTAACGATTTTTTTGCTTTTCGCTCCATCTCTCTCCCCAGCGTGTTGCTGTAGAAATGTCTCCACCTGTTCCGCCGTGGGCAGGGCCGGGATGGCGCCGCGCCGGGTGGTGGTGATGGCCCCCACCGCGTTGGCGTAGCGACAGATGTCGCGCAGCGTGGTCTGGTTGTCGAAAGCGGCCGGCTGCTCCAACAGCCCCTTGAGCAACCCGGCGACAAATCCGTCGCCCGCGCCGGTAGTGTCCACCGCTTCGACGGCAAAGCCCGGCACATGGCCGGAGAATTGGGGCGTGAAGTAGTGGCAGCCGTTCCTGCCCAAGGTGACCACCAGCAGGCGCAACTCAGGGTGCCACAGCCTGTGAGCAGCAGCCTCGACATCCCCGGTCCCGGCCAGGAAAGCCGCCTCCTCCTCGCTGACCTTGATCACCTGGGCCAGCGGCCAGCCCAGCAGGATGCCCTGGCGGGCAGCCTGGGCGTCGGGCCACAGGTTGAGGCGCAGGTTGGGGTCGTAGGAGAGCAACAACCCGGCTTCCCGCGCCGTCTCTACCGCCCGCAGCGTGGCGCTTCTCGACGGCTCGGCGATGAGGCTGATGGACCCGTAGTGCAGGAGCCTGGCCTGGCGGATATAGCCGACATCCACCTCGGCAGGGGTGTAGAGCATGTCGGCGCTGGGATGGCGGTAGAACATGAACTCCCGTTCGCCATCGGCGCGCAGGGAGACAAAGGCCAGCGCTGTGCGCGCTACGGGGGAAAAGCGCAAGGCCGACACCTCGACACCCACGTCGGCCAGTGTCTGGGCCAGGAAATGCCCAAAGGCATCGTCGCCCACTTTGCCCATAAAACCGGCCGACACGCCCAGCCTGGCCAGGCCGGCAGCGACGTTGGCCGGCGCGCCGCCGGGTGCTTTCTGGAAGGCCGGAGCCTCGATCAGCGTGACGCCGGAGACGGTAGGTACGAAATCTATGAGCAGTTCTCCCAGGGTGATCGCTTCTGTCATGGGCTACCCTCTGCGCTGAAGTCCACGCCGTCAGAAACAGGCCTCGTACCCGGCCAGGCCCAGCTCATCGCGCATGATCTGCAGCTCGCGGCGCAGATTGCGGTTGACCGGGATGCCCTGCTGGCGGATAATCTTTTCCTTCTCGTACTCCTTTTCCCCGGCGACATAGATGCGCTCCTGCCCTGGGGCTTTGCGCGAAGCCTGCAAGGCACGCATAATCGCGCCCGTGATCCGCTTTGACACCTCTAACGGGATGAAATGTTCGATGTCAATGGCCAGGAAAAAGTGGCCGAGCATGTAGGGCCGCCGCGAGCCATCGGGGGCAAACCCCAGCAGATCTTTCATGAACACCCCCCCGCACAGCGAGGCGGAGAGGATCTCGACCATCGTCGCCAGGCCGTAGCCCTTGTAACCGGCAAACTCCTCGCCCGCGCCGCCCAGAGGCAGGAAAGCGGCCGCGGCCTGGCCCAGGTCGGCCAGGATCTGTTCTGCGTCGGTGAGAGGGTTGCCTGCCGCATCAATCACCCACCCCTCGGGCACCGGCTTTTCGGCGCGGGCGGCGACCTCGATCTTGCCCCGCTGCGAAATCGAGGTCGCCCCATCGAAGCAGAAAGGGAACTCCAGGTCCGATGGTGCGGCGAAGGCGATAGGGTTGGTGCCCAGCATCGGTTCGGTGCCGAAGGTGGGAGCGATGGCCGGTCGGGCGTTGGTCACACACAGGCCCATCATCCCTTCCTGGGCAGCCAGGCGCGGATAGTAACCGGCAATGCCAAAATGGGTGCTGTTGCGCACCGCTACTGCACCCAGGCCGTGCCCCCTGGCCTTGTCCATGGCCAGGCGCATGGCGCGGTAGGCGATCACGTGGCCCATCCCGTGGTGGCCGTCTACCACTGCCGTGGTTTCGGTCTCCCTGACGATCTCGACCTCGGTCTTGACCGACTGAACGCCGGCGCGAATGCGGTCGTAGTAGTACTTGAGGCGGCCCACACCGTGCGACTCGATGCCGGCCAGGTCGGCGGCCAGGAGCACATCGGCGCAGATGCGGGCTTCGTCGGGGGGCGTGCCCAGGCCCATAAACAGATCGACCATGAAACGGTTGATGATCTCAACAGGAATATATGAGATGTCTTCCATCATCCTCAACCCCAGAGTAGGGCAACTGCTCGCAGTTGCCCTACAGGTCAACGACGCACATCACCTGGGCGTCCGCCAGAGCAGGATCAGGGCCAGGCCGCCGACAGCCCCGACCAGCGCTCCTGTGGACAGCATGCCCGGCAGCAGGGTCAGTCCGGTGATCCAGGCCAGGGTGCTGATGGCGATCCACCACCCTGCCCAGCAAACCTCGCGGCGGAGGAGCAGCCACTGCGCCAGCCCCACGGCGGGACCGACGATCAGGCCGGTCAGCAAGGACTGAAGCCCGGAGGGCACGGCGATCCACAGGATCATCATGCCGCCGATCCAACCGATGGCCGTGACCACCATCCAACGCCAGGCCTGAGGCAGGCGACGATAGAGGACCGGCCACTGCAGAAGACCGACCCCCACGCCGCCCGAAACGGCCGGCAGAACGGGAAAGAGCAGGCTGCCCACCAGCCAGCCCACCGTTGTGGCCATAATCCACTGGAACCAGAAGGCGGCGTCGAAGGCCGACCGACTTGATCGGGACGTCACAGCAGGGTGCGTCTAGCCCTTTACCGATCCGGCCAGCAGCCCACGCACAAAGTAACGTTGCAGCGAAAAGAAGACGATCATCGGCAGGATCATGGTCACAAAGGCGCCGGCCGTCAGCAGGTGCCACTGATTGCCAAAGGTGCCGGTCAGATCGGCCAGCCGCTGGGTGAGGACTTTGTAGGTGGGATCGACGCCCAGGAAGGTGAGGGCCACCAGGTAGTCGTTCCACACCCACAGAAACTGAAAGATGGCGAAGGAAGCCAGGGCCGGGACCGATAGCGGCAGGATCAGCCGGAGAAAGATGGTAAAGTGAGAGGCGCCATCAATGAACGCCGATTCCAACGTTTCCCGGGGCAGGGTGCGGATGTAGTTGAACAGCAGGTAGGTGGCCAGGGCCAGGCCAAACCCGGTATGGGCCAGCCAGACGGCCAGAAAGGTGCCGTTCAAATTCAGGGTGTTATAGTCACGCAGGATCGGCACCAGGGCGATTTGCAAGGGGACAACCAGCAGCCCAACCACCAGGATGAACATTCCCCGCCGGCCAGGAAAGCGCATCCAGGCAAAGGCATAGGCAGCAAAGGCGGCGATCAGGATGGGGATGACGGTCGAGGGGATAGATACGGCCAGGCTGTTCAGAAAAGCCTGGGACAGGTTCTGGCCGGGGCTTGTTTCGACCGTGCCGTCAGGCTTGGTCACCTTGATCTCGGTTCCCAGCAGAACCTGTTTGTAGTTGTCCAGGGTGAAATTCCAGGTGACGGTCCAAACCCGCTTCTGCACTTCGATATGGCCCAGGCGTTTATTGCCAACCCAGGTCACGCGCGTATCTCCATCTGGCGAGCGGAGCCCTGCCCGCAACTGCTCGAATGTCCCCTCTACCCCTTCCACGCTCATCACCCCATCGGGGTTCAGGCCGAGTTCCTTGGGGTCCAGTTCGGCCACCTTTTTCCATTCCCGATGGGGCAGGACATTCCACCAGCCTGTCGTCTGAATGTCAAAGCGGCTGCGGAACGAGGAGACCAGTAACCCCGCCGTGGGGATGCTCCAGATAAGGACGATGATCAGCAGACTGCCGTTGACCAGCAAGGGGCCAACCCATTTTCGACTTTTCATGTTAGAAGGCCTCCTGTTCTCTGAACTGCCGCAGGTTGTAGATCATCACCGGGATAACGGTGAGGAGCAGGATGATGGCGATGGCCGAACCGTAGCCCGAATTCCGGGCGGTGAACGACTGGCGGTAGAATTGGGTGGCGATCACGTGGGTGCCAAATTGCCCGCCGGTCATGACCCAGACGACATCAAAGATCTTCAGGGTAAAGATGACGATGGTCGTCCACACGGTGATGATCGTGCCCATGATGTAGGGGATCATGATCCGGAAAAAGACCTGGATCTCGGTCGCGCCGTCCACCCGCGCTGCTTCCAGGATCTCATCGGGGATTCCTTTCAGAGCAGCAGAAAAGAGCACCATGGCATATCCCGTCTGTAACCAGACGACGATCAGGATCAGGAACAGGTTGTTCCAGGGGGCGATCGCCACCCATTTGTCCCAGGCCACAGGGTTGCCGCCGGCGGCGACAAGCAGAGCGTTCAGCAGGCCGATCTGAGGCTGTTCGACAGGTCGGATCTCGTACATAAAGTTCCAGATGACGCTGGCGCCGACAAAGGAGATGGCCATGGGCAGAAAGACCAGCGACTTGGCGACGCGCTCGAACCTGCTCCGGTCGGCCAGGGTGGCCACCAGTAACCCCAGGATGACCGAGAAGGTGCTGCCAAAGGCGATCCACATCAGGTTGTTGCGAAAGGCTTCTGTCAGCAGGCGCTCGGTGAAGATGGCCACATAGTTCTGGAGGCCGACGAAAGCGTCGCTGCCGAACGACTGGAAGAAACCGACCCCCTGTGGCGGTCCATCACGGCCAAAGAGGCTCAGATAGAAGGTGCGCACCGCCGGCAAGGCCAGGTACCAGATCAGGATGGCCATGGCCGGACCGACGAACACAAAGGGTTGGAGCCGCTGGGTCCACACATCGGGCAGCCGTTCGACGATGCCGTTGAACACCCAGTACAGCAGCGCTACCCCGCCCACACCCCAGACAATGGCCACGGCCGCGATGATCCAACGGGGTGCCTGGCTATCGCGCAAAAAGAGGAATCCCTCATAGATCACCACAAAGGCGATCAGGGGGATCATGACGGCCAGCAACACACGTCCCAGCCAGGCCAGGAACCTGGACCCTGCGCCGAGCCTGCGTTCTTGAGCAACCTCCATGTGTACCATAAGCCAGCTCCTTTTGGAATGAGGCTGCCAGCCCCCGCAGGGGCTGGCAGCCTGTGCTCCAGCTCCACTATCTGGGCCAGGAGGCGTCAATCTCTTTGAGGACGGTATCGAGGTCGGCGGCGCCGCTGACATAGTCGGTCATGCCGGTCCAGAAGGAGCCGGCGCCGACCTCACCGGGCATCATATCGGAGCCGTCGAAGCGGAAGCTGGTAGCCTGGACGACCAGTTCGGCGATGCCGCGTTCCAGGGGGACGCCGTACATGTCGGGGGTGGCGGTTTTATGGGCAGCCAGGGCCCCCCCGTTGGTCAGCCAGCCGGAGGCGGACTGTGGGGTGGTAAAGTACTCCATCAAGGCCCGCACTTCCGGTCGATCGTTGAACATGGACATCAGGTCGCCGGCGACGAGGAACGGTT
>DAOTYI010000306.1:0-4117 GCA_034434895.1 Anaerolineae bacterium | reverse complement strand
TCGGGGCTGTTGGGCCACTGTTGCACGGCCAACTCGGCGGCCTGGGCGGCCACCGGATCGTGGAGGGCATGGCGCAACCAGCGGGCGATGGTCCCGTCAAGCAGAAGGCCGGCGGCATAGCTCCAGTGCCTGACCGCCAGGGCCAACAGCTCGTCCCGCTCGTCAGCCGCATCGCCATCGGGGAAGGCCAGGGCGCGAAGCGGGCCGGTCAGCCCGGCGAGATACCCCTCCAACTGCTGGCGAAACCGGGTCGCCGTCAGCCGGTCTTCCACTTTGGGGGCCAGGGCAGCGCGCAGGATGTCGGCCAGCGCCGGCGGCAGCGTGTCGAGCTGCGGAAACCGGCCGGGATGGTCGCCCGGATCGTCGTCGGTGAGCAGGTGGTAGGCGGTGGCAGCCAGGGAATAAACGTCGGAGCGGGGCTCGGAGCGGCCCTGATAGAGTTCCGGCGCAGCATAGCCCACCGTGCCAAAGAGGCTGCCCGGCTGACCCGACCCCTGCACATAGCGGGTTTTGGCTGTGCCGAAATCCACCAGCACCGCCCGGCCGCTGTGCTGGTCAATAATGATATTGGCCGGCTTGACGTCGTTGTGGACCACCGGGGGCTGGCGGCTGGCCAGGTATTCCAACACCTGGCAGATCTCGACCGTATAGCGCAATACCTGGTCAGGCGGCCAGGGGTTGCCGGGGACGATCTGCCCTGTGTCGGCCTCTTCGTGAGTCAGGCCCTGGCGCAGGTCCGGCCCCTCGATATACTCCATCACCAGATAGTTGTGCCCGCCCTCGGAAAAATAGGCGTACAGGTCGGGGATGCCGGGATGTTTCAGGTCGCCCAGGGTGCGGGCCTCGGCCTCAAAGCGGTCGAGGGCCTCCTGTCGCTCCTGGGCATTGGCCGGGTCGAAATATTCGACCACCTCCTTCAACACGGCCAGCCGGTCAAAGGCCGCCGTCTGGGCCACCAGCCAGACGGCCCCCATGCCTCCCTTGCCCAGGGGGCGCACCACCCGGTAGGCACCGCCTTTCAGGAGTTGGCCCGGCCGGAGCGGGGCCGCTGCCGCCCCACTCAGCGGCGTCTGGCAGGAGGCACAATATCGAGCGCCGGGCCGATTCAGCCGGCCGCAATTGGGACAGGGGATGGGGAGGGTCATCCTCGCTCGCGGTTAATGCGGCTGTAGGGCACAATCCAGATCCCCGTCTCGGCAGCGGCTTCCTCGGCCGTGGGATGGACATTCATGGCGACAATGATCCTGGCCACCTCTCCCTGCCGGATCGTGGCCGCGACCCTGTCCAGCTTGGCAGCCAGTTGTCGCACCCCTCCCCCTCCGATCGTGGTGGAGCACTCGACCAGGGCCGTAAGCGGCTGGCCATCTCGCCGGCCGGTTCCCACCAGGTCCACCTCTTCCTGCAACCCATCGCCCAGGTCGAAATAGCGGCGTTCCAACGTCAGGTCGGCGATGCCATAGTTTCGCTCCAGCCAGGGAGGCAACAGGGCCGCCACAAACTCTTCCAGGCTGAAACCGAAGCGGTTGGCCAAGGCGCCTACTTCCTCGCGCAGAGAGGTCAGACCTCGCTCTACCGTTCGGGCCAGCGACTCCACCGCACGGCTGAGCTGTGCCACACTCTCGTCGGTGCGCTGCTGAGCCGCGGCCAGCTCGGCCAGCCGCTCGTCGGTGCGTTGCTGAGCCGCGGCCAGCTCGGCCAGCCGCTCGTCGGTGCGCTGCTGAGCCGCGGCCAGCTCGGCCAGCCGCTCGTTGGTGCGCTGCTGAGCTGCGGCCAGCTCGGCCAGCCGCTCGTCGGTGCGCTGCTGAGCCACGGCCAGCTCGGCCAGCCGCTCGTTGGTGCGCTGCTGGGCCATGGCCAGTTTGGTCACCTCCTGGGTCAGCGCCGATAACCCCTGTTTCAGTTCTCGCGTGTCGGCAGCCCGCTCGATCTCCATTTCCCGGAAGATGTCCAGCACGTCCACCAGATGAACCGTTTGTTCCGGGGCAAAGACCTGTCCTAACTTTTCTTCCATCTGCCGACGGGTCAGCACCTTCACCGTCATCAAATCACCTCCCAGACACCTGGGGTTTCAATCCCTTGTCGAAGATAGCCCTGACATCAGTATAGCACAATCTTCGCGCCCCGTCAACAGGCCCGGTCGCGCCTCAGCAGCCCCTTCACCGCTCCCCAGGCCACCGCCGCCCCGATGAAGGCCAGCGCCGGCAGCAACAATACGGCCAGCACCGCCAGGGGCAACACCTGAAATCCGATCAGAAGCCAGTCCGCCGGGCCTCGCCAGGTGTGCCACAGAGCGACGATCACCCCATCCAGCACCAGCGTCTCGACCAGCAGGAATGCCGTTCCGGTCCGCGACCGGATCAGACTGCGGAAGGTACGCAGCCAGAGGGAAAGCCCCTGTCGCAGCCCACAGCCGATCAGACGGCCAACAGGGTACAACCCGGCGGCGATCCGCTGCACCGCCTCCTGGGCCAGCTTCAGTTCCGCCGAGACGGGGATAAAGAGTCGCGTTCCCCGGGCCGGTATACAGGTGATAACAGCCTGGTGCTGGCGGCGAAAGGGCAACGCCGCTGCCTCAAGCCGGACGGTCACGGCTGCCTCCCCGCCCGACAGGCAACCCACCCGTTCCGGCTCCAGGTGCAGCCAGGGCACCGAGGCGCTGAAGGCCGCCTGGCCGTAGCCCCGTCCCTGGTTGCGCACCGTCAGACGCCGTAACGCGATCGCCTGGTTGCGGGCCACCCGCCCAAAATCGAGGGCCTGCGGCTCGACGGTCAGGCGGGGTGGCGGCAGGCGTGGATCGAGCCGACGCAAAAAGATCTCCAGGGCTGCATCCGCATCGCGCTCCAGCCGTGCCGACTCGGCTTTACTCACCAGATCGTGCCGGTTGCGGGTGCGGAACCAGCGTTCAAAGTCACCGTTGAGCAGGTGCTGCCGCGCTTCAGCCCAATGTCGCTCGGCGAGGGCTACCAGATCAGCCGTGGTGTGGGCCACCGCTCCGTTGCGAAAGACAAAGGGCTGAGCGCCCTCTTCGGGGATGAGCCAGGCTTCCAGTGCCTGGCGGAACTCCAGGGCCGTGCTGCGGCGGGTGACCTCCGGGCGCAGAGCCCGTTCCAGGGCGCTGGCCAGTGGGCCAGGCAGGTTCTTCAGGCAGGGAAAATGGAAGGGATGGTCGCCAGGAGGGTCATCGGTCAGCAGGTGGTAGAGGGTGGCAGCCAGAGCATACACATCGGAACGCGGCTCGGACCGGCCCCGGTATTGCTCTGGGGCCGCGTACCCCTCGGTGCCAAAGCCGGGAAGCGGCTGAGCAGGATGGAGTCCGGACCCACCGGGAGCAGCCTGTTCCACAGACTGCGCCTGGCAAATGGCAGTGCCAAAATCTACCAGGCGCACCTCGCCGCTGGTCCGGTCCACGATCAGGTTGGCCGGCTTGATGTCGTGGTGGATGACCGGCGCAGGCTGTCCGGCCAGATATTCCAGCAGGTGGCAGACGCGGATGGCATGGCGCACCGCCTCCTCAACCGGCAGTGGGCGGGCGGAGACCGTTCGGCCCAGAGGGTCAGCGTGGGTCACTGCCCGCTCCAACGTCTCCCCTTCGATATATTCCATGACGATGTAGTGCCGCCCCCCCTCACTGAAAAAGCCATAGATGCGTGGGATGCCAGGGTGGCGGAGTTCGGCCAGCAGCCGGGCTTCTGTCTCGAACCGTTCCTGAGCCTGGCGGGCCTCGTCCGGGCTGGCCGGATCGTAGTAGTCCAACAACTCCTTGACCACACATTTCCGGTCAAATGCCCCGGTATCGGCGGCCAGATAGAGGGCCCCCATGCCCCCTTTGCCCAGCGGCTCCAGGATGCGATAGGCCCCGCCGCGCAGCAGATGGCCTGCACGCAGCGGCGACCACCCCGCCGGGCGCAACGGTCTGCCACACTGTTCACAAAAACGGGCGCCCGGTCGGTTCAGATGCCCACAGCCTGGCTCCGAACAGCGTTGCATGCTGTTAGATATTGGGTATTGGATATTGGATATTGGGTACCTGACACCTGATCTCTAACTCGACAATGTTAAATTAACATAAATGGCAGCCAGGGTGGACCTCACCCCATCCCCCAACCCCCTTCCCCTC
>DAOTYI010000305.1:0-6061 GCA_034434895.1 Anaerolineae bacterium | reverse complement strand
CCCCTGCCCCCTCCCCTCTCCCGCTCGCCTGCGGCGGCGGGCGAGGGGAGGGGGTGGGCGGATCCCTCCTCTCAAGTCGCGCCTCAGGGCCTGCGGCCAGGCGTCCACCGGCGTGGACGCCTCCGTCCGCGCAGCCGGACGGCCGGGTAGCCGAAGGCATTGCCTTCGGCTACCCGGTGCGATTTCCAATCGCCCGCGCCTTATGTTGACGCATATGGGGGGTCGGGGTGAGGTCAAAACAGGCAGCAAACCGATGCGCATTGACGGACCGTGGTTCAAGGATGAACAGGGGCGGACCCTGCTCCTGCGCGGCGTCAACCTGGGCGGCAGCAGCAAGGTGCCCTATCCCGATGGCGCAACCCATGTGCGCCAGGGGTTCTACGACCATCGTCCTGTCTCCTTTGTCGGCCGCCCCTTCCCCCTGGCAGAGGCGGACGAGCACCTGGCCAGGCTGCGGGCCTGGGGGTTCACCTTCCTGCGCCTGGTGATCACCTGGGAGGCGATCGAGCACGCCGGACCGGGCCTCTATGACCAGGACTACCTGGACTACCTCTATGAGGTCGTGCGCCGGGCCGGAGAGCATGGCCTGGAGCTGTTTATAGACCCCCACCAGGATGCCTGGAGCCGGATGTCGGGCGGCGACGGCGCTCCGGGCTGGACCTTCGAGGCGGTTGGCCTGGACGTGACCCGCTTTTCAGACACAGGGGCAGCCATCGTCCACGCCATACACGGCGATCCGTTACCATCCATGATCTGGCCCACCAACTACAACAAGCTGGCGGCGGCGACCCTGTTCACCCTCTTTTTCGGAGGCCATGACTTTGCGCCCCGCACCCGGATAGATGGCGAGCCGGCGCAGGAGTTCCTGCAACGCCATTATCTGAACGCCATCAAACAGGTCGTGCGGCGGCTGAAAGGCCTGCCCCATGTCGTCGGCTACGACACCATGAACGAGCCATCACCCGGCTATATCGGCTGGCCCGACCTGAATACCCACGGTGGCCTGCTGTGCCTGGGGGAGTCGCCCACCCCCTTCCAGGCCATGCTGCTGGGTGCCGGTTTCCCTCAACAGGTCGAGGTGTGGCACATGGGCCTCACCGGACTCAGGCGGCGTGGATGGCGGCTGGTCAACCCCGGCGGCGCCCGCGCCTGGCAGGAAGGGCACGAGTGCATCTGGCGGGAAAACGGCGTGTGGGACCTGGCCGGCGACGGGACACCGTGCCTGCTCCGCCCTGATCACTTTGCCCGGGTCGGAGATCGGGCGGTGGATTTTGTCCACGACTATCTGCGGCCCTTCCTGCACCGCTTCGCCGCCGAGGTCCGGGCCGTGGACCCTGAAGCCATCCTCTTTCTCGAAGCACCCCCCAGACAGCTTCCCCCCCATTGGGACCCGACGGCCGTGCCGAACGTCGTCCATGCTGCCCACTGGTACGACGGCCTGACCCTCATCACCAAGCGGTTCTTCCCCTTCCTGGGCCTGGACTTCGACACCAACCGCTTCATCCTGGGTCGGAAGCGGGTGCAGCGCTCGTTCGCTGCGCAACTGGCCCGCCTCAAGGCCCAGGCAAGGGAACGCATGGGCGGCATCCCCACCTTCATCGGCGAGTTCGGCATCCCCTTTGACCTGCAAGGCGGACGGGCCTACCGCAACGGCGATTTCTCGCTGCAGGCGCAGGCCATGGACCGCTCCTTCCGCGCCCTGGAAGCCAACCTGCTGAGCGGCACCCTGTGGAACTATACCGCCGACAACGACAACTGCCGGGGGGACCAGTGGAACGGCGAAGACCTGTCCATCTTCAGCCGGGACCAGCAGACCGATCCGGACGACATCAACTCCGGCGGACGGGCCCTGGAAGCGGTGGTGCGGCCCTATGCCCGGAAAGTGGCCGGCGAACCGCTGGAGATGTCATTCGACTACAGGCGCCGTATCTTCCAGTTTACCTTCCGGCACGACCCGGCTGTTCAGGCCCCGACCGAGATCTTTGTCCCCCGGCTCCACTACCCCGACGGCGGCCAGGTTTGGGTTTCGGATGGGGAGTATGAAAGGGACGAGGCGGCGCAGGTGTTGCTCTATCGCCACAGCCTGGACCGGGAGGTGCATCGCCTCAGCCTGTGCCGCCGGCAGGGATGAGCCATGCAAGAGCTGGAAAGACAACTCCAACAGAAAAGCGCCCAACTGGCCGCCCTGCGCGAGATCGGCCAGGCGATCAACTCGGCCTGGGACCTGGCCGCCACCCTGGAGCTGATCACCCGCCGCACCGCCGACGCGATGGGCATGGATTCCTGCTCCATCTATCTGCTCGATGCCGGCGGGGAGAACCTGGTGCTCCAGGCCACCACCGGCCTGGCGGCCACAGCGGTGGGCCAGGCCCGCCTGCGGGTGGGAGAGGGGTTGACCGGTTGGGCAGCCCGGCACGGCCAGCCGGTGGCCGTGGCCGATGCCGCCCGCGATCCGCGCTTCAAATTCCTGCCCGAAACCCAGGAGAGCCGCTTCCAGTCGCTGCTGGCCGTGCCCCTGGTCAACCAGGGGCGGGTCATCGGCGCCATGAACGTCCAGACACAGGCCTACCACCCCTTCTCTGCCGATGAGATAGAACTCCTGGCCCTGATCGCCGATCTGGCGGCCGGAGCTCTGGAGAAGGCGATGCTCTATGAGAATATGCAGCGCCAGATCGCCGAGCTTTCTGCCCTGGCCGAGATCAGTGAGACCATTACCTCACCGCTGTATCTGGACGAGATGCTGGAGGTTGTGGTCGAGATGGCTGCCCGGGTCATGAACGCCCGCCTCTGTTCCATCCGGCTTCTGGACGAAACGACAGGGGAGCTGGTCCTGCGGGCAACGCAACACCTCAGTCCGGCCTATTGCGCCCTGCCTCCCCTCAAGGTGGGGGAAGGGATCGTCGGCACCGTGGCCGAAAAGGGCAGGCCGCTGACCGTGCTCGATGTCACCGCCGACCCCCGCTACCGCCGGGCCGACATCGCCCGCCAGGAGGGGTTGTGTTCGCTGCTGAGCGTCCCCCTCACCGTGCGCCAGCGCACCATCGGCGTGTTAAACTGCTACACCGCTGAACCCCACCGCTTTACGGAAGAAGAGATCGCCCTCTTTTCGACCCTGGCCAACCAGACGGCCCTGGCCATCGAAAATGCCCGGCTGGTGACCAACGCTGCCATCGTGCGCGAGATGCACCACCGCATCAAGAACAACCTGCAGAACGTGGCCATGCTGCTCCGCCTGCAGATGAGCGGCGGCCAGGAGGTCTCGGCGCGGGAGGTGTTGCATGAAAGTATCAACCGCATCCTCAGCATCGCTGCCGTGCACGAGGTCCTCTCCCAACGCGGCTTCCGGCTGGTGGATGTGAAGGAGGTGCTGGTCCGCGTGGGCCAGGCCGTAGCCCAGAATATGAGCCGGCCCGGCCTGGAGGTGACGGTAACGGTCCAGGGGGACGACGTGATCCTGCCCTCCCAGGCGGCCACCTCCCTGGCTCTGGCGGTCAACGAACTGGTGCAGAATGCCCTGGAGCACGCTTTTGTCGGCCGGGAACGGGGACAGGTCGTCGTGAGCCTGCAACGCGCTCCAGACGGACTGACCGTCGAAGTCCGGGACGATGGCATCGGCCTGTCCGGTGACTCGCCCCGCCAACTGGGGTTGGAGATCGTGGACACCCTGGTAGGCGAAGACCTGCGCGGCACCTGGTCGCTGACCGGCAACGACGGCACCACCGCCCGCATCACCATCCCCCTGGAGGAGGGACCCTGACGATGCGCATCCTGATCGCCGACGACGAAGCTCTGACCCGCATGGGACTGCGGGCTATGCTGCAAGAGATGGGACACACCATAGCAGGCGCGGCGTCCGATGGCCTCACCGCCCTGGCTCTGGCCTGTGAAACACAGCCCGACCTGGCGATCCTCGATATCCGGATGCCAGGGATGGACGGCCTGGCCGTGGCCCAGGCCATCGCGGAACGTTGCCCCCTGCCGGTGGTGATGCTCACCGCCTACAGCGACCGCGAGCTGGTGGAGCGGGCAGCGGCCACAGAAACGGTGCAGGCCTATCTCGTCAAACCGGTCCGCGAGGCCGACCTGGCCCCGGCCCTGGAGCTGGCTGCAGCCCGCTTTGCCGGGTGGCAGGCGCTCCGTCAGGAGGCCGCCGATCGGCAGGAGGCCCTGACCACGCGGGAGATTGTGGCCCAGGCCAAACAGCGGCTCATGCAGCAGGACGGCCTGACCGAGCAACAGGCCTTTCTGGAGATCCAGCACCGCGCCCGTCGCCAGCGGCAGACGATGCGCCAGGTGGCCGAGGCGATTTTGCAGGCCAGATGAGAATTCTGAATCCGTGGACCTGAAACAATGCGGAAGGCGGAAGGCGGAAGGCGGAATGGGGAAACCGATTTGACAGGTCCGGCCATTCGGAGTATAATGATAATTGCCCGTCACCCTACCGCAGGTTAGAAAGCGGCTGGCAACAGGGCGAGCAGCCCATTGCAGCGCACTTTTATGTGGAGATTGCGCCCAAACCCGTGGGAGGGCAGGCAGTTACGTATAATGGCCAATGCCGGGGCATCCCGGCCGATCGCCTCGTCACGAGAGCGGCAGGGAGGAAAGGCGGGGAAACCGTTGACGCTCAAAGTGACAAAGTGTCGTGGTCAATGCTCATACCTGGCAGGGCATGAGCGCCCGAATCGGACCGTCCGGGCAGGGGGGCTTCCCTGAAAAGCTGCTCCTGTCCGGCTTTCTTTTTCCCTGACTGAAAGGAGGTGAGCCTATCGCCATACGCCGTTCCATGTTTTCAGGTCCAGAGGATATCTATTTCGCCAGCCGCAAGGAGTGGAACTCTGGAGTCGAGCTTTCAGGCAACCCATCTCCTTGTGGTGAGCGAACCGTTGTAAAAGGAGGATGGGAACCATGAACTGGCGCAAAACGTTTGTGTATCTCTTTGCTGTCCTGTTGCTCCTTGGCCTGCTGCCGGTCCTGAGCTTTGCCCAAGGTGGCGCAGGGCAGACAGCAGCGGCAGCCAGGATCGAAGCGGACCTGCTTGAACAGCTCGCAGCCGGGGGCACTTCCGATATGATCGTGGTGATGGCCGAGCAGGCCGACCTGTCCCCGGCCTACAGCATGGGCTGGAAAGAACGGGGGGAGTTTGTCTACAATACCCTCAAGGCCACGGCCGAGCGCAGCCAGGCCCACGCCAAAGCCCTGCTGGAGGCCAACGGCCTGAAGTACCAGACCTTCATCGCCGGCAATGAGCTGTATGTCTGGGCCGGCAACCTGCAGGTGGCCAGCGCCCTGGCCGCCCTCCCCGAGGTCGCCTTCATCTACGCCACCCGCACCTACTACATCGACCCCGTCGTCTCTTCGGAACCGGCCGAACCCGCCCCCCAGGCTCTGGACTGGGGCATCGTGGACACCGGGGCCGACGACTTTTGGACCCAGTTCGGCATGCAGGGCGACGGCATCGTTGTGGCCAACATTGACACCGGGGTGCAATGGAACCACCCCGCCCTGGACCAGGCCTACCGCTGCCCCGGGAACCCCACCGACCCCGCCTGCTGGTACGACCCCTCCAACGTCTGCGGCGGCACGGTCTGCGACAACAACGGCCACGGCACCCACACCATGGGGCACCATGGTCGGCGACGACGACCCCTCCCTGACCTATCAGGTCGGCATGGCCCCCAACGCCCAGTGGATCGCCTGCAAGGGCTGCGAGACCAACTCCTGCTCCAACTTCGCCCTGAACGCCTGCGCCGACTGGATCGTGGCCCCCAACGGCAACCCGGCCAACCGCCCGCATATCGTCAACAACTCCTGGGGCGGCGGCGGCTGCAACACCTGGTATCAGGCCAAGGTGCAGGCCTGGCGGGCGGCGGGCATCTTCCCCGCCTTTTCCGCCGGCAACAACTACAACTGTAACAGCCTGGGCAGCCCAGGGGACTATCAGGAGTCGTTCGCTTCGGCAGCGCACAATTCTGGCCGCAACATCGCCGACTTCTCCAGCCGGGGTCCTTCCTGCTTCGGGCACGACCCCTACACCAAGCCGAACATCTCCGCCCCGGGGGTG
>DAOTYI010000304.1:0-1892 GCA_034434895.1 Anaerolineae bacterium | reverse complement strand
TCTATCACGTGTTCGTCACCAACCTCGCCCTCAGCCCCTGGCGGGTCTATCGCTTCTACAATCCCCGGGCGACCATCGAGAAGAACATCCGGGAGTTGCTCTACGACTACCCGTTGGGCAAGATCCCGACGGAGAGCTGGACGGCCAATGTCGCCTTCTTCCAACTCCTGCTATTGGCCGCAGACCTCGTCCACTGGTTCAAGCGGCTCTGTCTGCCGCCGGCCTACCTCACGACCACGCTGGATACCATCCGAACCGATTTCCTGGTGCTCCCGGCTCGGCTGGTCCGCGAGCACAAGCAGACTGTCATCAAGCTGCCGCAGGATTACCACTACCGCAAAGAGTTTCTGGAGGCAGCGCGCGCCATCGAGCGACTGCGACTACCCCAAGTTTTTCGATTTTGCAAATAGCCCATTCGCTTGTCACGTCTAGAGTTCCATCAAAAATGGTCGGTTTCGCGCATTATTGAGGTTAATTACATTTGTAAAATAAGGGCTCTTGACGGATTGTTGACGGCCTAAAAGTAGTTGCCTCTGCAACGAAGGAGAGGCACCCTCTGATCTCCTGACCGGGAGAGAGGAGGCCCCCCATGTCGCAGAGGCAACGCGACGAGTATCTCACAGCCTTGCTCGGAATACCAGGCTGGTATGTCGCCGGGACCGCCCTCCGGCGGCGCAAGGGCCGGTCGGAGGCCGTCCTGGTGCTGGAACGGGAAGAGCCGACCTACACCTGTGGGGGCTGCGGGCAGGCCTACCCGGAGGCCCGGCCCTGGCGGAGCCAGGAACTGCAGCACCTGCTGCTCTGGCAGCACGTCACCATCCTCCGGGTCCAGAAGCACCGGGTGGCCTGTCCCACCTGTGGGCTGAAGGCCGAGCGGCTCCCCTGGGCGGCCCCCTACGCCCGGGTCACCACGAAGCTCGCTGCCCTGGTGGGGGAGCTCTGCAAGGTCCTGACAAACTCGGCCGTGGCGCTGCTCCTGTGGCTCCACCCGGGGACGGTGAAGACCCTCGATAAGCGCGCCCTGCAGGCGGCCCAAGCGGCCCGGCCCCTGGAGGGTATCACCACGCTGGGCATCGACGAGATCGCGGTGGGCCGGGGGCAAACGTACTGGCACTTGGTGCATGCCCTGGATGGCCCGCGGGGTGCCGAGCTCTTGTTTGTGGGCGAGGGGCGGAAGGAGCAGGACCTGAAGAAGTTCTGGCGCTGGTTTGGGAGACCGCGCGCGCGACAGATCACCCATGCCGTCATGGACATGTGGAAGGCCTTCCGGCGGAGCTTTGAGGCGCACTGCCCGGGGGTGGTGATTCTCTACGACAAGTTCCATGTCATCCGGCACCTGTTGGAGGCCCTCAACACCGTGCGGAAACAGGAGTTCAAGCGGGCCGGGAAGAGTCTGAAGGGGCTGCTCTGTGGGAAGAAGTTCCTCCTCCTCTCCCGCCTGGCCCATGTCCGGGGGAAGGCCCGGGAGGCCTTGACGCAGCTCCTCGGGGCCAACCGCCGCCTCTTCAAGGCGCACCTGCTCAAGGAGAGCTTCGGGCACCTGTGGAGCTACCGGTCGAAGACCTGGGCTCGGAAATTCTTCGCCCAGTGGGTGGAGCAGCTCAAGTGGAGCCGGCTGGCCCCGTACCAGAAGTTCGCCCGGATGGTGGAGAGGCATCTCGAGGGCCTCCTCGCCTACTGCGACAAGCCGGTCTCCCTGGGCTACATCGAGGGGAGCAACCTGAAGGCCCGCAACATCATCCGCCGCGCCTACGGGTACCGGGACAAGGAGTACATGAAGCTCAAGATCATTCAGGGCTGCTCCTCCTTGGGGGTCTTCCGGCCCTGGGGGGAGCCGTCAACAATCCGTCATGAGCCCATGATTTCAAGACCTGACCCCCTGTCGGCAAGAC
>DAOTYI010000303.1:0-15330 GCA_034434895.1 Anaerolineae bacterium | reverse complement strand
GCCGGCTGCGGACCACGCTGCCGCCCATCAGCTCCTCGTCGTGGAACTCTTTTATCACCGGGGTGAATCCCGGCAAACATGGGGTGGTGGACTTTGTCTATCCCGGCGCCGACAGCTACAAGGTGACGATGATCAACTCGGCCAGCCGCCGGGCGCGGGCGTTGTGGGACTGGCTGAACGAGGCCGGGTACAGAGTGGGGTTGCTGGGCATCCCGGTCACCTATCCACCGGAGCCGGTGGATGGCTTTATGATCAGCGGCTTCCTGGCCCCTGGTCTCCATAGCGAGTGGGCCTATCCGCCCGAGTTGAAGCAGGAGTTGCTGGCCGAGCTGGGCGATTTTTTGCTCGCGCCGGACGAGCGTTATCGTTCTACGGCCCGCCTGGACCGCTTTCTGGACGATCTGACGGCCAGTGTGGAGAACCGCACCCAGGCCGCGCTGTACCTGATGCGCAGCAGGCCGTGGGACCTGTTCGCCGTCGTCTATTGGGATACCGACATGGTACAGCACGAGACCTGGCGGCTCCTGGACCCCCACCATCCGCGCCATGACCCGGCAGAGGCCGCAACCTGGCGGGAACGGATCCTGGCTTTTCACCGCAAAGTGGACGCCGATGTGGGTCGCCTGGTGGCCGAGGCCGGCCCGGACAGCCTGGTGGTGGTCATGTCGGACCACGGTTTTGGGCCGGTGCACAGCTTTTTCCTGACCAACAACTGGCTGGTCAGCCTGGGGTTGCTCAAGTTCAGGCGCCGCCCGTGGACAGCTTTCAAGCGGTTGCTGTTCCGGTTGGGCTACACACCGCTGCACATGTTCCGCATTGCCCGGGCGATGGGGCTGGGCCATCTGCGGCAGAAGGTTCGCTTTCAGCAAAAGGCAAGCCTGGTCAACCGCCTGTTCCTGTCGTTCGACGATGTGGACTGGTCGCGCACCCAGGCGTTCAGCATCGGCAGCTTTGGTCAGGTGTATATCAATCTGGCCGGTGTCCGACCTCACGGCATCGTGCAGCCGGGCCGGGAGTATGAAGAGTTGAGGGAGTGGATCGCCGCTCAGGCGCTGGCGTTGCGCGATCCGCGCACGGGAGAGCCGCTGGTGGAGCGGATCTATCGTCGGGAGGAGATCTACAGCGGTCCCTACCTGGCCCGCACCCCCGATCTGCTTGTCCAGCCGCGCGGGTGGGAGTATATGGCCTTCGGCCATGCCGACTTTGGTTCCAACCGGCTGGTCGAGGAGATCACCGGCCTGTCGGGCCACCACCGGCCGGAGGGGGTGCTGATCCTGGCCGGGGCGGGGGTCAGGCCGGGCACGCGGCTGGAGGAGGCCAGCATCCTGGACCTGGCCCCGACCCTGCTGCACGCTCTGGGGGTAGCCGTGCCTGAAGAGCTGGATGGGCGGGTGTTGAGCGAAGCCTTCGCACCGGCCTCGCCGTTGGCCCGGCCGGTGGTCTACAGCCGGGCGAGCGTGTACCGGGATGGGGGCGGGGAGCCGGGCCTGGCGGAGCAGGAGCTGGCCGAGGTGCAAGACAGGTTGCGGGGGTGGGGGTATGCGGGGTAATATGGCCCATCCTGGCACCTGCCAACCGGGTGATCGGGGAAAACCGACATTGAGGAGAGAAGCGTTGCTCCGCCAGGGGTTCTTCGAGTTTGCCCTGCTGGCCGTGATCCTTGTCGCTATGGTCCTGGTCATGCATGATCTCGGCGAAAGAAGCCTGTATCAGGATGAGCTGGTGCTTGCCCAGCGCTGGGAGATGAGTGCCGTCCAACTGCTGAAAAAGCCGGCCCATGTCCTGACCAATCTGATCAATCATTTTCTCATCGCCTGGTTCGACAAAAGCGAGTTCATTGTCCGCCTCACTTCGGCTGTTGCAGGCATCCTGGCGATCCCGGTCCTGTATCAGACGGGGAGGATGATGTTCGGAATGCAAGAGGGGCTGCTCGCTGCCCTGTTCCTGTCTCTTTCTCCATTCTACCGGTTTCATAGCCAGGAGGCAAAATACTATTCACTCCTGCTGCTTTTTTCCCTCCTGTCGCTGTTGTTCCTGTATAGAGCCCTGACAAAGAACGACAAAAAGTCGTGGTTCGGTTTCGCATTCTCGACCATTCTAAACCTTTATAACCACTATTCTGCCTTTTTTGTCCTGAGCAGTGAAGCCATCTTTGCTGGCCTGTTTTTCCTGCGGAAAAGGCAAGTGGATCGTGGGGCGCGGACACACAACTGGAGAAGCGCTGGCGGCTATCTGTTGGGGTTGGTCATCTTCCTGGCGGCTATCGGCATTTTCTATATCCCCAGGTTCCCGGCTTTGCGTGCTGCGCTCGGCAAAGCGGTCCAGGCCCCTGGTTCTGCTCCACTTCTCCTGCTCCTCCATTTTTGTGGGGAGGTCCTGAACAGCCTGAACAGTGTCCACAGGCCGGCTGACTATCTCCTGGTGGGTTTGTTTCTGCTTGGCCTTCTGTCTTCGAAAGAACTGGCCTTCTTGCCGGCGTTGTTGGTTGCCGTGCCCCTGGCCTTTTTTCTCATCACCGGGCCCGGTCCTCAATATTATGCCGTGAGATTTTTTATTTACCTTCTACCGGTTTATCTATTGTTTGTCGCCAGGGGAACTACGACCATTGGCCAATGGTTCGGGCGGGTTGTGGGGACGAGGTATTCCAACTCCAGATTTCAGAGGCTGGTCCCTGGCATTGTACCGGTGATCGTGGGAGGGATATATATCCTTTCCCTTGGAAAATATGCTACTCCGGCCCACTATATTGATTGGAAAGGGGCAATCCATTACCTGAAAGAGAATGTGCGTCCAGGCGACGTGATCATCCAGACTCCTGCGCCGGTAGGGAAGTTGGGAATATCGTACTATTTCGGCAATGATATCCAGAATGTCGAATGGATCTATTTGAATTCGGCCTCGGCAGGCAGGGCCGTCGCTAAGGTCTCGTACGCCGATCGGGGGGTGTGGTGGGTCATCTACCCCTCTCAGGTGAGCAAATCCCTGGGAAAATATTTCATCGTCAAGCCGTTTGAAAATTTAATCGTGGTCCAAAGGAGTGCAGATAGCCGGCTCCATGTTTCTGTGGTGGACGATGCCATCCGTATCATCCAAAAGTGTATACAACAATTCAGGCCATACGGGGAACGGCCAGAGGTAAAAACCAGGCTGCAACAGCTTTACACAGCCCTGGGGGCCATCGTTTTTGAGAAACAGGATTTCGCGGGGTCAATACCCGACCACGAGCGGGTGGCCACTACAACCAGTGGCGGCAGCATCTGGTTGCAGTTGGGGCAGGCGTATGTGGCCCAAGACCTCACCGGTTGGGCGAGCGAGATACAACCTGATCGGGGATGGTATCACCTGTTGCAGGGTGACGCTTTCATCGCCAACGAGCAAGCGGACGAAGCCCTGACCGAGTATGTCCGCGCTGTTACGTTGAACCCGGACTATCGCGAGCAGTTCTGGTATCAGCGGCGGCTGGGTGATGTCTATCGGCTGGCCGGCGAGACCGAAAAAGCCATTGACCATTACCAACAGGCATTGAGTGGTATGACTGACCACCAGGCAGGCCAGGTATACCTGGAACTGGGGGGCTTGTTCAGGAAGCAGGGGGACCTGGCGGCGGCGGTCGCAGCCTACCGGCAAGCCCTGGTCATCATGCCTGACAGCGCCCACGCCTGGTCGCAGTCAGGCCAGGTCTACCTGGCCCAGGGACAACCCGCCCAGGCGGCTGAAGCTTTTCAGGAAGCCATCAATTTGCGGCCCGATCTTCCCTGGTATCGCTATCTCCTGGCCGAGGCTTATCGCGCCCAAGGGCAATGGGACCAGGCCCTTGCCACCTACCAGAGCGCCCGGGCCGACTTGGAGCATCCCCACATCTACCGTGGGTTGGCGCTGACCTATGAGGCGCTGGGCGACACAGAGCAGGCCATTGCCATGTGGGAGCATATGCTGACCCTGCAGCCTGAGGCGCGATTCCGCCGCGAGGCGGCGGAACACCTGGCCAGACTGCGTACTCCGGAGAAGTAATGAACCGGGGGGTTAGAGTATCCGGGATGGAAGCTGGCGAGTGACAGAGCCGATGGACGTGGCGAACAGATCTCATGGTCGGCAAAGGGTGCTGACCAACCATACCCTTCTCTATATCACCGGATTGGTGGTTGCGGCCACGGGCAGCCTGGCTGTGACCTGGATCGCCCGGCGAGCAGGAGAGTGGTGGTCGGCGTTCCTGGTGTTGGGCCTGCTGGCCGGCCTGGCCTTCCTCCTGGTCAGGAATAAGGAGCGCCTGCTGTTCATCACCCTGGTCCTGTCCCTGTCGTGGCGGATTGACTTCCGGCTGTTCCCTGCCCCTCCCCACACCGGGGGAATGCCGGCTACGGTCGTTGTCTCTCTGATGGACCTGCTGCTGGCGGCATTGTTGTTGATCTGGGCAATGGAGATAGTGTTGGGTCGGCAACCGATGCCCAGGATCAACCGCATGGACCTTCTGATAGCCACCCTGATCTTGCTCAGCACGGTTTCTCTCCTCAATGCCTTGTATCCGGTGTTGACCGCCTTTGAGTTGCTGCGCATGGTCAAGGGGTTGCTTCTGTTTTTCTATGTCCGGCATCATGTGCGGCAGGAGCGCGACATCCAGGACGTAGTGATCTGTCTGCTGATAGGGGTCCTGGCCCAGGGGGCATTGGCTCTGGCCCAACAGCAGAGAGGGGGGCTGTTGAATCTTGCGGTTTTCGGTGAAGCTCAAGAGGAAGAGATGGTCGTTCTGGCGGGCGAACGGTTCTTCAGGAGTGGCGGCCTGTTTGGTTCCTCGAACACCCTGGCCCGCTATCTGGAACTGTTGCTCCCCCTGGCCCTGACCCTTTTCCTGGCCCGGCCCAACCGTCTGCTGACCGGATGGGGCATCGCAGCTTTCGCCCTGGGGAGCGTGGCCATGATTCTGACCTTCTCGCGGGGCGGTTGGGTGGCGCTGGGCATTGGCATTGTGCTGGTCGTGCTGCAGAATGTGCGTTGGCAGCTTAGATGGCGTTCCCGGCTTGCAATCCTGGGAGTCCTGGCCGGCACCCTTGGCCTGATCTATCTCTTCTTTGGCGATCTGATCACCTCCCGCCTCTTTCTCTCTTCCCCCGCGGCGACAAATTCACGCCTCGCCCTGCTGCTCGATGCCTGGGAGATGATCAAGGCCCACCCGCTTATCGGCATTGGTCTCAACAACTTTGTTGAACGGCTGCCCGATTTCGATGTGAGCGGCATCTCCAGCCGCTGGATCGCGCCGGTACACAACGAATTCGTCCTGATGGCCGCCGAGACTGGATTCCTGGGGTTCATCGCTTTCACTGCGGTCATGGGCGCGGTGGTATGGCGTGCCTGGCGCACCTGGCGTCCTGGCAGCGGGCTTCAGGCCCGGTTGGCGGGTGGGTTGCTGGCCGGGTTCATCGCCTTTTTCAGTCACAGCCTGTTGGGTTGGGCCTATCGTATTGATGCCATTTATCAACTATTCTGGTTCCTGGCCGGGTTCCTCTGGGCGTTGCCGGCTACCATGCCACACCAGATTGATGGTCTCGTCTCCGACAAATGGTGGATCGACGATAGCGGCCTCAGAGCCTGTCTGAAAAATCTACCACGAAAGCACACGACAAAAGAATGAGAAGGAATGAATAGAAATTCTTTGTGTCCTTAGTGGTTTTCAGACCGGCTCTCAGAGAGAAGAGGATATGAGCCTTACTAAACGTATTGCAGTCAACACCGTCGCTATGATCCTGGCCAAATTTGGCAGACAGTTTCTATCCATGGCCTTTGCTGTCCTGGTAGCCCGCAAACTGGGAGTCGAGGATTTCGGTCGCTACGGTGTGGTCATGTCGTTGGTAACCATCTTTATCACTTTTTCAAACATGGGACTACAAAACCTGCTGGTGCGCGAGGTTGCCCGCCAACCCAGTTTGGTGAACCGCTTCTTTTTCAGTGTCACCAGTCTGACTGTCCCGGTCTCGTTGGTGGCCTGGGTGGGACTGATTGGCATCGCTCATCTGTTGGACTATGACCGGCGGACGATGCAGGCCATCTATGTGGTGGGGTTGATGCTTGTCCCCTATTCGATCTCCTTTGTGCAGGAAAGCCTGTGCCAGGGTCTGGAACAGATGCGCTACATCAGCTACACGACCTTAATCGCCTACACCATCCAGTTGGGTCTCGGCCTGGGAGTTCTGCTCTGGAAACCCAGCCTGTTGGGGGTGGCCTGGGTGATTGTGACGGTGGAACTGTTTGTTGTGCTACTCTATTTCTATTTTGGCCACCGCTATTTGTCCATCCCTGGCCATTGGTCACGCACAGACATGAATTTTAAGCTGGGGTTACATCTGGCCCGCGAATCAATCAGCTTTATCTTGATCAGCATTTTGAGTACCATTCTGCTGAACAGCGACCTTCTCCTCCTATCTAAGCTACAAGATGAGACAGCAGTGGGGCTGTATCGCGCGGCTTCGCGGCTGGCCCAATTTGGGCTCACCCTGATCTTCAGTTACGCTACGGCCATCTTCCCGGTGATGTCCAGCCTGTCCACCGACAAACTGCAGCACACCGTTCTGGAAACTTTGACTGCCAGGTCGGTGCGCTATCTGGTCGTCGCCATGTTGCCCGTTGCCGTGCTGGGTACGGCGCTGGCTCAACCGTTGGGTCAGGTGGTATTTGGCCATCAATATGCAGGTGTGGAGTCGGCTTTGCGCATCCTGCTGTGGGCTTTGGTACCGGTGGGCATCACTCAGGTGCTCAGCCGTTCGATCTTTGTGCGCAATCAACAACAGGTCATCCCCTGGTTTCTGCTCTTGGGTATTGCGCTCAACCTGGGATTGGGCTTCTGGTGGGTTCCCACCGGGAGCTACATTGCCACCAGTTGGGCCATGCTCCTGGCCCGGTCTCTGGTGGCAGTCCTCACCTTCGGCTGGGCCGTGCATTGCCGCGCTGCTGGCTGGGATACACTTTGGTCATTGATCAGGCCAGCCCTGTGCGCAGCACTGTTGGCCCTATTCCTGTTTCTGTTCAAAAAAGGAAATTTTATCGTATTGCTGGCTGTTGGTACCGGTCTGTATGGAGCGCTCCTGTTTCTGCTCCGGGCCCTTCCCCAAGAGGATGTAGCCCTGCTGCACAGGACGGTGCAGCGTGCAGCTTCCAGAGGAGGGTAGCAGAGATGGAGCCGGGACAGAAAACCGGGGGGGCAGGCGGTCAGGCCGTCCAGTCAGAAGGGCGAGTTCTGGTGATCGGGTTGGATGGAGCCACCTGGGACCTGCTTCGTCCTTGGGCCGAAGAAGGCTACCTGCCTAACCTGCAAGCCTTGATGAAGGCCGGAGCGTGGGGGATCTTGCGATCTACCATACCACCCAGCACGCCGCCAGCCTGGACCTCCTTTGCCACAGGCAAGAACCCGGGCAAGCACGGCATTTTTGACTTTCATCAGTTTCAGGTAGCAGGCGCTCCCCTGACCCTCATCAACTCCTACTCCATCCGGGCGCCGACTTTATGGCACATCCTGAGCCGGCAAGGCAGGCGGGTTGGCTGTATCAATATCCCGGTCACCTACCCGGCCCAGCTGGTGAACGGTTTTTTAATCTCTGGGATGATGACCCCGGGCCTGGAAGCGGATTGGATCTATCCACCGGAATTGGGTCGCCGCCTGCTGGACGCAATCGGTGAATATGTGATTGACATTGAAGCTCAGAGCTACCATATAGAAACTCAGGAGGATGCCCTGCGCTTCCTGGCTGAGGTATTGCATGCTTTCCGTCAACGCCGGGACGCCCTGTATTTTTTGCTGGACCATGAACCATGGGACCTGCTGATCGCCGTGTTCATCCTGCCCGACCGCATTCAACATAAGCTATGGAAATATCTCGACCCAGGATGCACGCACTATGCCCAACCAGAAGGCCAGGTTATCCGCGAAGCAGCGTTGCGTTGCTACCGGGAAATGGACGAAATGCTGGGCGTTCTGGGGGCCAGACTGAGGGGTAAGGATTATCTATGCCTGATGTCCGACCACGGTTTCGGCCCCCTGGATGGTTACTTCGATCTCAACGCCTGGCTGGCCCGCCACGGAGTCCTGTGCTTCAAGCCGTTGGGTGTCAGCCGCCTGAAGGGCTGGCTGCGGCCCTTGATCCCGGAGGGCGTTCTGCGCTATTGGCGGTGGCACAAGGCGCGGCACCGTTCGCTGTTCAACCCCCAACCACGGCGGCGTATTGACTGGACCCGCACATGGGCCTATTTCTCCAGCCCCCTGGAGCAGGGTGTCCGGTTATGTACCCAAACCGGTGGAGAAACCCGCTCAGAGATGCTGGCCCATTTGCTCAAGGTGATGGGAGCCTTGCGTCACCCCACCGACGGCCAACCGCTCATAGATCAGGTATATCAACGCGAAGAGATCTACCACGGTCCCTGGACAGGGCTGGCAGCCGATCTGCTGATCAGTGCCCGCAACTATCGCTATTTGGGCATCAGCGGTTCTGCTGCCGGTGGGCCGATTATCCACCAGGCAGAGGATGCTCAGGGCTTTCATCGACCTGATGGCTTGTTTCTGGTCCACGGCCCCGGTATCCGGGCCGGGTCGGTGACTGACGGGGCGCACATTACCGACGTAGCCCCAACTATTCTGTACTTACTGCAAGAGCAGATCCCCGATGACATGGACGGCCAGGTCATGCGGAACTGTTTTGATCCGGCTCACCTGGAGACGTTTCCACCTTGCTACCGCCGGGCCGAACCTTACGACTTCCGGCAGGAAAGCAGTTTCGCCTATTCCGACGAGGATGCAGCCGAGATCACCAGTCGTCTGGAAGGACTGGGATATCTAGACCCGGGATAAAGTCGGAACATGCGTATCCTCTTCGTCGCCGATCTGCTGCCCTATCCCACGGTGGACCATTCGGGCGGCACAGACCTGTTCCACTACATCGAATGGCTGAGCCAGCGGCACGATGTATCGCTCATCTCCTTCGCCCGCCCTGAGGAGATGAAGCAGGTGGAGGTCATGCGTCGCTACTGCCTGGAGGTAGAGGCCGTCTCTTCGGTGCGCACCCTGGGCAGCAAGATAGCCCGTGCGCCGCTGTTATTGCGCTACCCACACCGGATCGTCCGCCATCAGTCGCGGGAGTTCCGGCGCAAGCTGGACACGCTGTTGCAGCGACGCGCCTTTGACCTCATCCATGCCGAGCGCATCTGGATGGCGCATTACCTGCGACGAGTTCAGGGTCCCAAACTCGTCCTGGATGAGGTAGATGTCTACTCTTCCGTGGCCAGACAACGCAGCCTTGCCCACGAAAAGCGGTGGGGCCGGGCCTTTTATTTCACAGAGTGGCTCCGCAGCCGGGCCTACGAAGACGACCTGTACCGGCGCATGGACCTGATCCTCACCCGGTCTGACAAGGACCGTCGGCAGATCCTGGCCCGCCACCCCGGCCTGCCGGTGATGGTCTTGCCGCCCTGGTTCGAAGGGCTGGATACGCTGGGAACCCTGGACTCGCCTCCGTCGGAGCCCCACAGCCTGTTCTTTCTGGGTGCGATGCAGGGGTGGCGCAACTACAGCGCCGTGCTCTATTTCCAGCGGGAGATCTGGCCGCTTATCCGCCGGCAGGTGCCAGATGCCAGTTTTTATGTCATTGGCAGCAAACCGCCGCCAGATGTCAGAGCTTTGGATGGCAAATCGGGCATCCATGTCCTCGGTTATGTAGAAGACCTGGTTCCCCACTTTGCCCGGTGTAGTGTGTTTGTCGCCCCCCTGTTGACAGCCGGGGGCATCATTGTCAAAATCCTGAACGCCATGGCCGCCGGCAGGCCGGTGGTCACCACCTCGCTGGGGAATCAGACGCTCGGTGCACAGCCGGAGCGAGACCTCCGTGTGGCCGACACCCCGGCTGAGTTTGCCGCCAAAACGGTAGAGCTGTTGACCGATCGGCGCCTGTGGCAGCAATTCGCTGAAAACGGCCGGGCTTTTGTCCGCCAGCATTATGACTGGGAACGGGCCATGCACTCCCTGGAAGCGGCTTATCTGGGGTTGCTGGCCGACGAATCCGGCAGAGGCAGGGACGAGGGCCGGGGCGCAAATCGGAGGCAAGGGGTATAGGGACCGGCTATGGAAAAACCGATTCGACTTCCCAACGCGGTCGTCATCGGCGCACCCAAATCGGGAACCACTTCCCTCTATCACTACCTCAAGCAGCATCCCGAAGTTTTTTTACCCGGACAGAAGGAACTGCATTTCTTCAGCTACAATCTGCTGGCCCAGAATGTGCAGGGGCCTGGCGACGAAAATGCCCTGCGCCCTGTCTGCCGCACGAAAGAGGAGTATGTGCGCCACTTCCGGGGTGTTACCACCGAAAAGATTGTAGCGGAGGTGTCGCCCTCTTATCTCTACTTTTGCCAGGTCAGCGAATCAATCCTGGCCGAACTGGGACCGGTGAAAATCATTGCCATCCTGCGAGATCCGGTCGAAAAGGCCTTTTCCCAATACATGCACCTGGTTCGGGCCAACCGGGAGACGCTGCCGTTTTATGAGGCACTTCAGGCAGAGGAGGGAAGACGCGCAGCCGGCTGGGGGGATATGTGGCGCTACGCCGAAAGCTCCCTGTACGCTGCCCGGCTCCGGAGATATATCGAACTGTTTGGCCGGCAGCAGGTCAAGATCATCCTGGCAGAGGAATTCTTTGCGCAGCCGGTGAAAGCCATGCGAGATCTGTTCGGCTTTCTGGGGGTTGATCCCACCTTCTCTCCCACAGCTATCAGGGTTTATAATCGCTCGGGGTATCCCCGTTCCAGGTTCGTGGCCGACCTTCTTATCAAACAGACTCCGTTGCGAACACTGGCCCGCAGGCTTCTCCCACCGGCGATGCGTCAGGCAATCCATTCGACCATGATGGACCTGAATGTCGGCCCCAAAGGCAGAATGGGAGAGGAGGCCAGGGCCTATTTGCAACAATACTTTCGTCAGGACATCCTCCAGGTCGAAGAGATCATCGGCCGGAGTACAGGCTGGATCCAATCGTGGGCGAACAGGTCGCCCCTGAACGGCAATGCCCCATGACTCAGAGCGGCGATATCGATCTTTCGATTATCATCGTCAACTGGAATACGCGCGATTGCCTGCGAGACTGCCTGGCGTCCATCTTCCAGGCCGCCGATTCGCTGGTCGTTGAGGCCATCGTGGTGGATAATGCCTCGGATGACGGCAGTGTAGAGATGGTGAAACGAGATTTTCCCCACGTCCAACTGGTACAAAACAGGGCCAACCTGGGCTTCGCCGCAGCCTGCAATCAGGGGTTGGCCATCGGCCGGGGGCGGTATGCCATGCTGTTGAACCCTGACACCCGGATTGTGGGCAATGCTCTCCAGATCCTGGTGCAGTGCCTGGATAGTCACCCCGACGTTGGCCTGGTCGGCCCTCAGATCCTGGACCAGGAGGGGGTCGTTCAGTCATCCTGTTATGAGTATCCCTCCCTGCTCAATATCTTCTTCGAGGCAACCCTTTTATTCCGCCTCTTTCCACACAGTCCGCTTTTTGGGCGCTATCGGCTGGCGAACTGGCCCCATGACGAGAAACGAGAGGTAGATTGGATGGTCGGGGCTGCCCTCCTGGCCCGCCGGGAGGCGATTCAACAGGTCGGCCCCCTGGACGAAGGGTATTTCCTGTATGCGGAAGACATTGACTGGTGCTACCGCTTCTGGCGCCTCGGCTGGCGGGTCCTGTTTTACCCCGATGCCCAGGTGATCCACCTGGAAAACCGCTCCGCCGGCCAGCGGTCGGATGCCATGAAAATTGAGTGGAGCAGGAGCCGTGTGCGCTACATGCGCCTCCATCATGGTATCCTGCCGGCGCTCCTGACGCGGTTGATGCTGGCTCTGGGGTATCTGCTGCGCCTGGTTCTGTGGAGCGGTGTGTGGTTGCTGGCGCGGGGGACGCGGCGGGACCGGGCCAGGCAGCGGATCCGGCAGTGGGCACCTGCCCTCGGCTGGTGTCTGGGGGGAAAGCTTGCTTCCCCCAGAAGGGCGGCGAGCAAATGAAAGTAGCCCTGATCACCTTCCTCTTTGAACCGGAGATCGGTGGTGGGGCGGCGATCTCTGTCCGACTGTTGGCGCACGATCTGGCCAGATGGGGCCACCAGGTCGTGGTGATCACCACCTGCCCTCGTGGTCAGGCCGGGGTGGAACGCAGCGGCGAGGTCACGGTCTATCGTTTTTTCCCCCGGAACCTGTATTGGATCGGGGAGAAGGACCGGCAACCTGCCTGGAAGAAAGGGTTGTGGCAATTGCTGGATGTCTGGAATCCGCACGCTTTCTGGGCTGTACGCCACATCCTGGCGCAGGAACGACCTGACATCGTTCATGTGCACAAGTTGCGGGGCCTGTCCCCTTCCGTTTGGGCGGCGGCCGGCAGGGCCCCGCTGGTGCAGACCTGTCGTGACTATGAGCTGATGAGCCCGGAAGGGACGCTGAGCGGACAGGTGGGCCGCTGGGTTCAGCAGGGGGCCTGGTTTCTCCGCCCCTACCAGTGGTTACGCGCCTGGTTTTCCCGGCGAATCGCCGCGGCCACAGCCCCCAGCCACTACACGCTGGAGATGCTCACGGCACGCCGGTTCTTTCCCCAGGCTATCAGGCGGGTGGTCCCCAACTCCCACGGATTGACCCTGGAGCAACTGGCACAACGCCGACGAGAGGTGATGGCTCGACCGGTTTGTCAGGACGGCAGGATGCACCTGCTCTACCTGGGCCGCCTGGAGGCGGTGAAAGGGGTGGACCTGCTCTGTGCGGCTTTCGAGCGTTGTGCAGTCCATTTTCCCGATCTGCATCTGGACATCGCTGGCTGGGGCACCCTGGAACCGGTTCTAAGACAGAGGTATGACCGGCACCCGCAGATCACCTTTCACGGTCCCCTCTTTGGGGAGGCTAAGGACCGCCTGTTCGCCCAAAGCGATCTGCTGGTCGTGCCGTCGGTCTGGCCTGAAGTTTTCGGCATTGTCATCGCCGAAGCATATACCTGTGGCAAACCGGTCATTGCCACCCTGGCCGGCGGCATCCCGGAAATCGTTGAGGAGGGGATCACCGGATTTCTGTTGCCACCGGGGGATATCAACGCTCTGATTGAGACCCTCTGTCGTGTAGCTGCCGACCCGTCCTCTGTACGCCGCATGGCTCCGGCCTGTTTTGAAAGAGCCCGTGCCTATTCAGTGGAGCGAATGACAGAACAGTTCCTGTCGCTCTATTCAGACCTGAGGGCTGTGGCCTGACTTGAGGGGGGCACGATGCGCGTCGGCACACGAAGATTCTTTAGCCTGCAACAGGCGTCCAGGCAAAAAAAGTTCGAGACCTTCATGCGATATTTTCAACCTCGGCCTGATGACCTGGTCATGGACCTGGGTGGCGGGAACGGCCGATACCTGCGTTCAGTCTACCCCTATCCAGAGCGCCTGATCCTGGTGGACCTCAAGTGCGGCACCTCTCCAGGATGGCAGCAAAAAGGGCTGATCAGAGGGGATGGTCTGGCGTTGCCCTTCAAAGATGGCAGCGTGGATATTATCTGGTGTAATGCCGTGATCGAGCATGTCGGCGGTCGTCGAGCACAACAACGCCTGGCCGACGAGATCCGGCGGGTGGGCAAAGGGTATTTTGTGGCCACCCCGTGGAGGGGGTTCCCCCTGGAACTGCACTTCAAGGTGCCGTTTTATCAGTTTGTACCCAAGGTCGTTCAGCGGTTTCTGAGCCGGCATATGGCTATAGGCTGGTATCCGAAAGGGAAGTGGGAGGACATTAACACCCTGTGGCAACATCAGTTGCAACGCCTCTTCCCTGAAGCCCGGGTGATCAGGCAGCGGGTCACGGTGTGGCCAGAAACGTTGATCGCGTTTAAAGTGCCAGATTCTTGCCGTTAGCAACCATGACTGAGCCTAAAGGTAAGCAGGTGTCAAAAGTAAGAATTCTGGGTGTGGAACTGGATTGCCTCAGTGCCCAAGAGGCTGTCCAATGCATCGAACACCTGATTCAGAAAGGGGGCGCCCACCGGGTGTTTTTTGCCAATGCTCATGCCCTGCGCCTGGCCTGGGAGGACCCCGGATACCGGGCCATTCTCAACAGCGCTTCTCTGGTGCTCAACGATGGCACCGGGGTATCATGGGCCGCCGGGCGTCAGGGAGTTCGCTTCCACGAGAATCTGGTCGGTACCGACTTTATCCCTTACCTGTGCCGAAATGTGCAGGACCGTGGCTACCGATTTTTCCTGCTGGGTGCCCGTCCCGGCGTGGCCCAGGCTGCTGCCCAGGCACTTCAGAAGCAATACCCCCTTCTCAACATAGCAGGCACCCACCACGGTTATTTCCCGGTTGAGGAAAATGAGAGTGTAGTGTCTCGCATCCGGCAGGCCCGAACCGACGTGCTGCTGGTGGGGATGGGAAATCCACTCCAGGAGCGCTGGCTGCACGAATACCTGGCAGGCACAGGAGCAGCGATGGGCATTGGCGTCGGCGCTCTGTTCGATTATCTTTCTGGCCGTCTGAAACGTGCTCCTCGTTGGATGCTGGATCGGGGCCTGGAATGGGTGTGGCGCCTGGCCATGGAGCCCCGCCGTCTGTGGCATCGCTACCTGATCGGCAACTGGAAATTCATCTGGTACGTGCTGCACGACCGACCGGAGGGCCGCAGCCCGGAGTCAGCCCATTTATGACAATCAGGATAGGCGCGCCTACTCCCCATACATCCCCGACCAGCCCCACACCCCCCGGTTGCTGAGGCTGAAAAATTCATCCTCCAGGATGCGCTGGTGGATCGTCTCCTCCTGGGCAAGGTGCCTGAACATCTCCCGCCCGGCCGGATCGTCGGTCTCTTCGGCCAGCAGCCGATACCGCTCGCCGGCGATCTTTTCGTTGTCAATCGCTTTGCTCAGGATGCCGGCCTCATTCTTCAGCTCGGCCAGCAGCGTCCCCCCCGTCTCGCCACCGCCGACCAGCGGGGCAAACTGCTCGATGGTGCGCGGCTCGTAGGCGATAAAACGGCCGTCAGCCCGCAGCGAGCGGGCCAGCTCGGCCAGCTTCTGATAATGATACCCCTCAAAGGCCGCCAGCCGTCCTAACAGGTCCCGCCCGTGTGGGTCCTGCACTTCAACCGCCGCCTGCGCATAGAACGCCTGGGCCTTCAGTTCAGCCTCCAGGGCGATCTCCAGGGCTTCTTCCAACCCAAGTTTCTGAGTCATGGTTGCGCTCCCCTTTGCATGCGGAATGCTCTCCCGCTGGAACCAGGCCCCCGACCCCCGCTACTCCGGTCCTGGTTACGGAATTGCCCGATCACTATAACTACCTCCAAAGGCGGACCTCACCCCATCCC
>DAOTYI010000302.1:0-12645 GCA_034434895.1 Anaerolineae bacterium | reverse complement strand
GGTTCGCCCCGACCGCCATTTATGTTCATTTAACATTGTCGAGGTAGTTATCTTCGTGCCCTTTGTGATCGCTCTTCAGGAGTAGAGGCATGATCGATCCGACTTTGCCCTTGCTGGACCTGCACCGCCATCTGGATGGCAATGTGCGCCTGGAAACGATCCTCGACCTGGGGCGGCAACACAACCTGCCCCTGCCCGCCTGGGACCTGGAAGGGCTGCGGCCCCATGTGCAGGTTGCCCCTCCCCATCCCGACGGCCCTGCGCCTGCGCCCAACATGGCCCTGCCCGGCGTCATGGCCTTTATCGCCAAATTTCGGTGGATGACCGGCGTGCTGGCCGACTATGACGCCTGCCGGCGGGTGGCCTATGAGAATGTCGAGGATGCCCGGCGTGAGGGTTTGGATTATGTCGAATTACGCTTCAGCCCCTGGTTCATGGCCGAGCCACACCACCTGGACCCGGCCGGCGTGGTGGAGGCGGTGGTTGATGGCGTCGAGGCAGCGGTGCGGGACCTTGGCCTGCCGGTCGGGCTGATCGGCATCATCAGCCGCACCTATGGGCCGGAGATCGGCTGGCGGGAGCTGAAAGCCCTCCTGTCTCAACGAGAGCGGATTGTGGCCCTCGACCTGGCGGGCGACGAAGCCCGCTGGCCAGGCGAACTGTTCGTTGAGCATTTCAAGCGGGCGCGGGATGCCGGCTGGCAGATCACCGTCCATGCCGGCGAGGCCGCCGGGCCACAAAGCATCTGGCAGGCGGTCCGCGAGCTGGGGGCAACGCGCATCGGCCACGCGGTTGCCGCAGCGGACGATCCGGAGCTGCTGGACTACCTGGCCGAACGGCGCATCGGCATCGAATCGTCGCTGACCAGCAACGTGCAGACCAGCACCGTGCCGGCTTATGCCGACCACCCCATCCGGCAGTTTGTGGACCGTGGCCTGCTGGTGACCCTCAACACCGACGACCCCGGCATCAGCGCCATTGACCTGCGTCACGAGTACCAGGTCGCTGCCCCCGCTGCCGGCCTGACCGCCAGCCAGATCCGGCAGGTGCAACGCAATGCCCTGGCCGTCGCCTTTCTGTCTGATGAAGAACGGGCCGCGCTCTTGTCGGCCAAAACAGGACCTTGACAGACAGCAATGGCAGGTTGATTGCAAAGCGACTCTGTGTTATACTATGTCTGTACGAAATGAACAGGCCGCAACAGCGGCGCAGCAGGAGACCAACACTCAATTGAAGGAAAGGAGAGACCCATGAAAGGCAACGAACAGATGATTGACACGCTGAACGCCCTGTTGGCCGACGAACTGACGGCCATCAGCCAGTATATGGTCCACTCGGAGATGTGCGCCAACTGGGGCTACGGACGGCTCCACGAATCGGTCGAGAAGCGGGCCATGGACGAAATGAAGCACGCCGAAAGCCTGATCGCCCGCATCCTCTTCCTGGAAGGGAGGCCCATCGTCAGCAAGCTGAACCCGATGCACATCGGCGCCGAGGTGGAAGCCCAGCTCCGCAACGACCTGCAAGCGGAACTGGATGCCGTCAGCGCCTACAACAAAGGCATCCGCCAGGCTTTCGAGGTGGGCGACAATGGCAGCCGTGAGCTCCTTGTCTCCATTCTTAAAGACGAAGAGGAGCATGTGGACGAGCTTGAGGCTCAGCTCGACCAGATCGGCCAGATGGGCATCCAGAACTACCTGGCTCAGCAGGTGGCATAACACCCCTCTGGCACAGAAAGGGGGCGAGGCCATGCCTCGCCCCCTCTTTGTTCAACCGGTTGGGCAGGAGAGAAAACTACCTCCCATCCTCACCCAACCCCTCGTCCAGAATTCGACGGGCCACAAACATCCCCTACAGGTCCACCAGAAAGCTGAGCAGCCGGTTGCGGATCTCATCGCGCACCTGGCGAAAGAGGGCCAGGCGTTCCTCATCGCTGCCGGTGGCCCGGGCCGGGTCCTGGAAGCCGATGTGGGCCTTGCGCCCCTTTCCCAACCAGACCGGACAGTTCTCGGCGGCATCGTCACAGACCGTCACCACAACATCGAACTCCTGCCCCCAGAACTCGGCGGCCGATTTGGACCGTTGCCCGGAGATGTCAATCCCCAGCTCAGACATGACCTGGACGGCCAGTGGATGCACATACCCCGCCGGGTCAATCCCCGCCGAATCGGCCTGCCACCTGTCGCCCAGATAGTGGTTGACCAACCCCTCCGCCATCTGGCTGCGGCAGGAGTTGCCGGTACACAGGAACAGAACTCTCCTTTTCATCGCCCCGACCTTTGTTCCTATCCGAAACGACCGGTGATATAATCTTCCGTCATCTTTTCCTTGGGGTTGGTGAAAATCTCCTTCGTCGGTCCATGCTCCACCAGGCAGCCGGCCCGGTCCTCAGCCATGTTGAAAAAGATGGTGTAATCAGAAGCGCGGGCAGCCTGCTGCATGTTGTGGGTGACAATGATGATGGTATAGCGCTGCTTCAACGTCTGGAGCAGTTCCTCGATCTTGAGGGTGGCCACCGGGTCCAGGGCCGAGGCCGGCTCGTCCATCAGGATCACCTCCGGTTCGACGGCCAGGGCGCGGGCAATGCACAGCCGTTGCTGCTGCCCACCCGACAGGGCCAGGCCCGATTTGTCCAGGCTATCCTTCACTTCATCCCACAACGCCGCCTGGCGCAGGCTGCGCTCCACAATCTCGGTCAGGCGGGCCCTGTCGCGCAGACCGTGGCAGCGGGGGCCATAGGCTACATTGTCAAAGATCGTCTTGGGGAAAGGGTTGGGCCGCTGAAAGACCATGCCCACCCGCTTGCGCAGCTCCACCACATCAATGCTGTACAGGTCCTGGTCATCCATCAAGATCTGCCCTTCGGCACGGGTGCCGGGGATCAGGTCGTTCATGCGGTTGAAGGCGCGCAGAAAGGTGCTCTTGCCACAGCCGGAAGGCCCAATGATCGAGGTGATCTGATGGCGGGGGATATCCACGGTGATGTCGCGCAGCGCCTGAAAATCACCGTAGAAAAAGTGAAAATTCCGCACCTGGAGTTTGACGTTGTTCATCATCGGCCTCTCCCCATCATCCGCCTGGAGAAAGTGCGGCTGGTGAGATTGATGATCAGGTTGAGGATGACAATCGTCAGGATCAGGATGGCCGCCGTGCCCATCGCCTTGTCAAAGGCCCGGGTCTCGGTCGCCAGCATGTAGACATGCAGGGCCATGGGCCGTCCCGCCGATCGGAGGCCGGTCGGCAGGCGGTAGCTGCCACCGATGGTCACCCAGAAGATGGCCGTCTCGGCCACGATGCGGCCCACGCTCAAGATCAGGCCGGTGACGATGCCCGGCAGGGCAGCGGGCAGAACTACCTGGATGATGGTCTGCCACCTGGTTGCACCCAGGGCCAGACTGCCCTCACGATAGCTCTGGGGCACGGCCAGCAACGCCTCCTCCGAGGTGCGAATGATGACCGGCAGGACCATGCACGCCCCGGCCAGGCTGGCCGACAGGATGGAAAAGCCACCGGTAAACCGGTTCATCGCCACCACAAAGAGGGCAAAGCCGAACAGACCGTAGATGATGGACGGCACGCCGGCCAGGATCTCCACCCCGCTGCGGGCGACCTGGATGAGGCGGGCCAGCAGCCGGTTCCGCCGGGCAGCATCGGCGGCATATTCGGTCAGGTACACAGCCGCCCCGACCCCCAACGGCGTGGCCAGAAACAGGGTGAACAGCACCAGATACAGGGTGGTGACGATCGTCGTAGAGATGCCCCCCTCGCCTGAAACGCCCCCCCTGGGTCGGGTGGTCAGAAACTCCAGGTTGAGGACCTGCAAGCCCTCAACCAGAACATAGCCGATGATCCACAGCAAGGCAGCCACAACCAGCAGGCCGGCCAGCCAGAAGAAGCCAAAGGCCACCTTCTGGCTCAGCCTGCGCCGGGCCAGGTTCTCGATGCCCAGGCGAATGGCAACTCCCTCCCTTCTTGCCCTTACCAGCGGGGTAGACAGTTCTCTGCTGCTCATGAAGCTAACCTTTCTCTCATCAGATAACGCGCCAGGCTGTTGATCGCCAGGACCATGAAAAAGAGCAGGACGCCGCTGAAGAACAGGGCACTGCGATGGACGCCGGTGGCATAGTTGATCTCAACAGCAATGTTGCCGGTCAGGGTCCGGGCCGTCGCCAGAAAGAGGGTCAGGGGATTGTCGTTGAGCGGCCTGGGCAGGGCGATGGAGTTGCCGATGACCATGATCAGGGCCATCGTCTCACCCAGAGCGCGGCCGATGCCCAGGATGATGGCTGCCACAATGCCCGACCGGGCAGCAGGCAGCACCACCTGGTAGATCGTCTGCCAGTGGGTTGCCCCCAGGGCCAGCGAACCTTCCCTATAGGAGGCGGGCACGGCGCAGATGGCATCGCGGACGACATTGGTCACGGTGGGCAGGATCATAATGGCCAGGATCACCGAGGCGTTGAGCAGTCCAAAGCCGGTGTTGCCCTGAACCGGAATCCTGCGGATCAGGGGGGCCAGGACAACCATGCCAAACAGGCCATAGACCACCGAGGGGATGCCGGCCAGCAGCTCGATGGCCGGCTGGAGGAGTTCACGCACCCAGGCCGGGGCCACCTCGGTCAACAGGATGGCCGCCCCCAGCGACAAAGGCAGGCCCAGGGCCATAGCCCCAAAGGTGCTCAGCACCGAACCGGCGATCATCGGCAACATGCCGAACTGCGCGCTGCCGGTGCCGATGATCGAACCTGGCCGCCACACCCCGCCCAGGACCATCTCCAGGACGCCCACAGCGGTCATCGCCTCCCACGCTTCCCTGCCGGTGAACAGAATGATCAACAGGACAATGATGATGGTGCTCAACGCCGCAGCGCTGAGCAGATACCAGACCGAGCGGTCCACGGCCTTTCGCTCACGGGTCGTCTCCTGAAAGGCCGCCCCGGTGCGGATCAGGCCATAGATGAGGGCCAGAGGCACCGCTCCGGTGGCCAGGATGCGCAACAGGCCCGGTCCCAAGGCCTTCAGGATCTCCACCGGGGACATGACCTGTTCACCACCAAAGATCTGGCCCAGGACATCGAACAGGACGAGGGTGGCGAAGTACAGACCCGCCAGGCCCAGGATGCCGATGGTGGCCACACGTGCCCAGTTTTTGAGGGTCCACAGCCCCCAGCCCACCAGCAACCCCAGCCCGGCCACGAGGAGGACGGCCAACAGGGTCACGATCGGGCTCACCGTCTCAGGATGTCGGAACCAGAGCAGAGCGGCAACGGCCAGGGCCCCCACGGTCCAGAGGACAGCCATCGCAGTCACAATGGAGGGGCGCCCCCCCTCCTCAGTGATCGGAACTATGGGCGTAGAACCGGGTTGTTGTTCAGCCATGCCTGTGACAAGCCCACTTTGAGTTTTTCACCGCCGGGCTTTATGCTTCTCGGCGGTCTGTGACCGCCGAGAAACAGGACCCGCTTTGAGCCACTTTTTTCATCACCGGGCTTTATGCTTCTCGGCGGTCTGTGACCGCCGAGAAGCACGGCCCGCTCTGAGCTACTTTTTTCACCTGCCTGGCCTACTTGACGCGAACATAATCCTCGGCAACGATCTCCTGCCCGGCATTGCTCAGAATATAATCGAGAAAGGCCTGGGCCAGGGGATTGGGTGCCCCTTTGGTCAGCATATTCAGAGGCCGGGAGATGGGGTATTTGCCGTTTCTGACGTTATCCACCGTGGGAGCCACACCATCAATGGTCACCGGGGCGACGCTGCTGTCCAGGAAGCCGAAGGACAGATACGCGATGGTGTTGGGCGTGGTGGCCACCGCCGTCCGCACCTGGCCGTTGGATTGCTGCAACAGTGCCTTGTCGGTGATCAGCTTGGTCTGCTTCTCGCCGGCGGCATCCTTGTACTCCATCACCAACTCTTCAAAAGCAGCGCGGGTGCCCGATCCCTCCTCGCGGGAGATGACGGTGATCGGCGCGTCGGGACCACCCACCTCGGCAAAGTTGGTAATCTCGCCGGCAAAGATGCTCCGCACCTGCTCCACACTCAGGCCGGGCAGCTGGATGCCGGGGTTGGTGACGATGGCAATGCCGTCGCGAGCGATGGTAAAGACCTGCAGGTCGGGGAACTTGGCCAACTCGGAATCCTTGACGGCCCGCGAGGCCATGCCGATATCCACCGTCCCCTCACCGGCCGAGGTGACGCCCACACTGGACCCCCCGCCCTGGACCTCAATGGTCAGGCCGGGGTTCAATTTCATGAACTCCTCGGCCAGCTTCTCGGCCAGCGGCTGGACCGTTGTGGAACCGGCCAGCGACAGCCTGCCCGACAGGCCGGCGGGGGCCTTGGTCGGTTCGGCGGTCGGGGCCTGGGTCGGCACGATAACAGGGGCCTTGGTTGGCTCAGGTGTGGCTCCACAACCTGCCAACAGCAGGGCCAGGATGATCAAACCGGCAAACAACACAGGGCGCATGGTATACTTGCCTCCATTCGACGTTCGATTTTAGCAGGCCTCTCGCCTGCCGGAGGGAGTATACCACGCTCCGTTTAACAGATGGTCAACAGCAGGTTAACAATTGGCTAAGAGATTGTTAACAATCCCCCTTTACCGCTCAACGGCCAGGAGCAGGGTGAAATAGAAGGTGCTGCCCTGGCCTTCGACACTCTCTGCCCAGATGCGCCCGCCGTGGCCCTGGACGATATGTTTGGCAATGGCCAGCCCCAGGCCGGTACCCCCGCCGCTCCGCGCCCGGTCAGCCTTGTAGAACCGCTCAAAGATGCGCGGCAGGTCTTCAGCAGCGATACCGACTCCGGTGTCCTGCACCGAGAAGAGCATCTCCTCCCCAGCGGTCTGGGCGGCCACGGTGACGTATCCTCCCGACGGCGTGAACTTGATCGCATTGTGCACCAGATTGGTCAGCACCTGCCGCGCCCGTTCGACATCGGCCAGGACAGGGGGCAGGTCAGACGGCAGCAAAATCGTCAGCTCCAGGCCGGCCCGCTCAGCCTGGGGGCGCAGGCGATCGACCGGCGGGATCACCACCTCGGCCACCGGCGTCGGGGCCAGGCGTAGCGGCGCCTGCCCTGATTCGATGCGTGACAGTTCCAACAGTTCCTCCACCATCTGGGTCAGGGCATCTACCTCAGCGTCCATACGCTTCAGGAACCGTCTGGCTGCCGGCGGGTTTTTGATCGCCCCACCGCGCAGGGTATCCACCAGGGCTTTGAGTCCGGCCAGAGGGGTGCGCAGTTCGTGGGAGATGTTGCTGATGAAATCGCGACGCACCGTTTCCAGGCGGCGGATGCGGGTCAGGTCCTGCAGGATGATCAGGTAGCCCTGGGCCTCAGCCTCTGCAAAGGGGGTGACGATGGCCTGCAAAAAGAGGCCGTGACGGCTGATCTCGACGGTATCGGTCTGCTCTCCGCCCTGCTCGCGGCATCTTTTCCACAGTTCGATCAGGGGATAATGGGGCGCTACCTGGGCAAATGAGCACCCTACTGCCTGCTGCTCGTCGGTATTCAGCAGACGGGCCGCAGCGGCGTTGATCAACCGCACCTGACCCTCTCTGTCGGTGATCAGCACGCCGTCGGCCATGTGGTCCAACACGGTGGTCAGTCGCCCTCGTTCCTCGGCCAGGCTGGTCATCTGCTCGCGGAGCCGGTCAGCCATATGGTTGAAGGCAGCCGTAAGCCGGCCCACTTCGTCACGGCGGGAGAGAAAAAGGCGGGCATTGAGATCACCAGCAGCCAGACGCCCGGCGACGGCGGTCAACTGGCGCAGCGGTTCGGTCATGCGCCCGGCCAGGAACACAGCCAACAGCGTCGCTGCCAGAGCCGTTGCCAGGCCGGCCAACGCGATGCTCCGCCGCAGGCGGTTCACATTGGCCTCGATCTCGGCCACGGGCAGGGCGACCCGCATGACACCCAAGACCTGCCCCGGCCCGTCCCGGATCGACACGGCGACATACATCATCTCGTAGCCCAAGGTGGCGCTGGGGCGTATGCTGCTCCCCTGTCCGGCTTTCAATGCCTGCCGGATTTCGGGCCGGAGCAGGTGATTATCCATCTGCGTCCGGTCTTCATGGGATTCGCCCAGGACCACCCCATCGGCACCGATGACCGTCACCCGGGCCTCCAGCGCCGCAGCCCAGCGCCGGGCCAACCCATCCAGAACCTGGGGGTCGGCCTTTTCTTGCAGGAGAGGTGCAGCCCCATCGGCCAACAGGCGAGCATCGGCCAGCAGTTGAGCCTCCAGGTCGGCCAGGCGCACCTGGCGCACCTGGTCCGAGATATGCACGGTCAGCCCTAACGTGGCGACCAGGATCAGGGCTACATAGGGCAGGGCGATGCGCCAACGCAGTTTGCAAAACATGGGTTACCCTTCAAAACAGTAGCCAACACCCCGCACGGTGACAATGCGCTCCGGGTTGGCCGGATCGGCCTCGATCTTTTCCCGCAGCCAGCGCACGTGCACATCCACGGTGCGGCTACCCCCCGCATAGTCCCAGCCCCACACCCGTTCCAACAACAGGTCACGGGACAGAGCGATACCTCGGTGGCGGGCCAGAAAGACCAGCAACTCGAATTCTTGCGGTTTCAGATGCAAGGTCCTGCCTCGGACCACTACCTGGCGGCGGTTCAGGTCAATCACCAGGTCGTCAAAGACCATCTGTTCTGAGCCGGCCTCATCCTTTTCGCTGGCCATCTCCTGGCGGATCAGGCGCACCCGGCGCAATAGCGCTTTGACACGAGCCAGGAACTCGCGCATGGAGAAAGGTTTGGTGAGATAATCGTCGGCCCCCAGCTCCAGGCCCACCACCCGGTCTACCTCATCGGCGCGGGCAGTGAGCATCAGGATCGGCACATTCGTCTCGCGGCGCAGGATACGACACACTTCAAAGCCGTCCAGCCTGGGGAGCATCAGGTCCAACACGATCAGGTCCGGCTGCTTCTGGCGGGCAACCTCCAGGGCAGCCAGGCCATCGGTGGCGGTGAGGACCTGGTAGCCCTCACCGGCCAGGTTGTATTCCAGGGTTTCCAGCAGGGTCAGGTCATCCTCAACGACCAGAACCCTGCCCTGCCCTCTGCGACTTTCTTTCTTCCCCATGTCCTCAACTCCTGATCCGGCCCGGCCGGAACCAAACAGGGAATAAACCACCCAGGCCCAAGATTTCCACCTCTCCACTGCCGCGTCGGGGCACAGGGAGGAGATCAACCCGGTGCCGTTTGCAACAAGTCGCCCCTCAGGTCCCTATTGTACCAGGAAAGTCGCCGATTGCCAAAGGTTGTCAACCGCCTGTCAGGTTCCTGACAGGGTTCCGACTTGACAACCGGCCCCAAATTCATATAATTGTCCTAGAAGGATTGAAACAATTTTGAGACCAGGCCGTATGGAGATCCAGATTGATTTTGAGAGTGGTGTGCCGATCTACATGCAACTGGTGGACCGCATCAAGCAGATGGTGAGCAGCGGGCAGCTTCAGCCCGGCCAGCAACTGCCGACGATGCGCCAACTGGCCGCTGACCTGCGCATCAACTACAACACTGTGGGGCGGGCGTACATGATCCTGGACCAGGAAGGGGTGATCTCGACCCAGCAGGGACGGGGCACTTTTATCGCTTCGCGGCTGAGCGAGGATCAGATCCAGAAACTGCGGATAGACAAATTGCGCAGCATGATCGGCCAGGCCATCCATAACGCCCTTGTTCTGGGCTACAGCCGCGACGAGATCGCAACCGTCGTCGAGGAGCAGTTAGATGAAGCGGCGCAGACCGCGAGAATATAAAGGAGGTAAGAAAATGTCACTGATGGTCACCAGAGGACAACAGAGAGAAGCACGACCCCGTGTCCAACCGCAAGGGGAGGTCAGGCATCAGGTCAAGGCGGTCAACGGTGTCGCGTTGCTGGCCTCCTTCCTCATCCTGGCCTTCACCATCGCCCTGGGTGTGGTCATGGACAGCGTGCTGAAGGTCAGCAGCGGATGGGTGGTGCTGATCCAGGTGATCGGTAGTCTGGCAGCGCTCTATGTCCTGTTTGCCCTCAAGATCGCCGACCAGTGGGAAAAGGCTGTCGTCCTGCGCTTCGGCAAGTTCATCGGCCTGAAGGGGCCAGGCCGGTTCTGGATCATCCCCATTGTGGACACAATCCCGCGCTGGATCGATCACCGGGTCATGGTCACTCCCTTTAATGCCGAACGGACCCTGACCAAAGATACCGTGCCGGTAGATGTGGATGCTGTCCTGTTCTGGATGGTCTGGGATGCAGAAAAGGCTGCCCTGGAGGTGGAAGACTATCGCACGGCCATTGCCTGGGCCGCCCAGACGGCATTGCGCGAGATCATCGGCCAGATGGACCTGGCCGACATCCTGGTAGGTCGGGCCAGGATGGACGCCGAGTTGCAAAAGATCATTGACGCCCGGACCACACCCTGGGGGGTTTCGGTGCAGAGTGTGGAAATTCGAGACGTGGTCATCCCCGAAGCTCTGGAAGATGCCATGAGCCGCCAGGCGCAGGCTGAACGGGAGCGCCAGGCGCGGGTCATCCTGGGTGAGAGTGAAGAGCAGATCGCCGAGAGTTTCCGCCGGGCCAGTGCCGCCTATGCCGACAACCCGACGGCGCTCCACCTGCGGGCCATGAACATGTTGTTCGAGGGTCTGAAAGAAAAGGGAGCGATGATCATCGTCCCCTCCAGTGCAGTGGATACCATGAACCTGGGTGGGATCATGGGCATGGCCGCCCTGGGCAAGCCAGCGGAATCCCAGGGACAGTAGAGGCATGTTCAAATGAGGCAGGAAACAGTGCAGTGGAAGCAGGTTTCCATCTTCCTGGGCCTGACCTTCAGCCTGACCTATCTGCTCAACCTGGTGCTGCACCTGACCACCGGTTACGGGGAGAACACCGCCACCGGGGTCCTGCTCCAGATGCAGATGCTGATCCCGGCAACCGTGGCGATGGTCCTGCAACTCCTGGTGTTCAAGGACAGCCCTCTCTACCACTTGAAGGAACTGCCGCGCTGGTTTTTCTACTTCTACCTGGCTTTCGTCGCCTTGTTCGTGTTGGTCGCCGTGGGCGTTCTGCTGGTGCCGGATCAGCTCTTTCAGGCCATTGCCAACCTGATGATACAGCTTGTGCTGATCGCGGGCCTTCTCCTGGCCGTGGGCCTGCGCCTGGCTTCGGGTCAGGAGGCGTTCAAACGAGCAGGGCTGAGTGGGGGCAAGGTGTGGCACTACCTGCTCTTTGGCCTGGCCCTCATCGTCCTCTACGGTATCATGACGGCACTCAATGCCCTGCTGGGGTTGGGCCACGCCGCGAACATCCGCGAGATGCTGACACAGGCGGCCGGCGGCCAGGCCCAGGGGTTGGACATGATCCCCGACTGGGCATTGTCCCTGCTCATCGGCTTCCAGGCAGTCATCTTGGGACCACTGTTGGGCTGGCTCATTGCCCTGGGCGAGGAGTATGGCTGGCGGGGCTACCTGCAAGGCGAGCTGATCAAGATCGGCAAAGTGCCAGGCATCCTCCTGGTGGGCGTGATCTGGGGCCTGTGGCACACCCCGATCATCCTGATGGGCCATAACTACCCCGGCCAGCCGGTGCTGGGTTCGTTTCTGATGCTGCTCTACTGCATCGTCCTGGGCTTTTTCCTGGGGTATGCCGTGTTGAAATCGGGCAGTGTGTGGCTGGCAGCTTTCCTCCATGCTCTGAACAACCAGGTCCTCTCGTTCCTGATGGTAGCCGTCTACATGCCGGACGATCGGGTCTGGTCCTTCGGCGTTGGGATCTATGGCATCCTCCTGTGGGCCTCCGTTGTGGTCGGCCTGCTGCTCCTGGATCGCAAGGCGTGGGCCAGGAACAGCGGATGGGCAGGATGAACAGATCGGCCATTGGTCATTGACTGAAAGAGAGGGATCGCAATGTCACAAGAAAGATGGACGGTCAGCCAGATCGAGGTCAGGGTTTCCGGTTTCTTCACCACCCATCACTTTTTCGAGACCGAGGCCGGCCCTCTGGGAGAGCTTACCATTCCGGCCTTTAGCCGACAGTCAACCTTCTGCGCGCCGACAGGACGCCAGTTGCAGATACAACAGGCAAGCCGGTTGAGGAGCAGGTATGAGCTGGTGGAAGGGGACAGGGTGCAGGGCACAGCCGCCGGGTGTGGGTTGTTCAGCCGTGATTGGGCCATTGAGTTCGGCGGACAGACCTACACCCTGAAGCCGGAAGGTTTTTTCAGGCGGGGCTGGTTTCTGATTGACGCCGACGGAAACAGAGTGCTTGAGATCCGGCCGCGTGGCTTTCTGAAACAGAGCGCCATCCTGACCGTCACCGGCACCATAGACGCCGATCTGGTGGTTCTGGCCTACTACCTGGTCCATGTGCGCCAGCAGGAGGCCGGTGCTGCGGCCGCCGCGGCTGCAAGTTAGCACCTTACCGCAGACAACGCCGGGGAGACAAAAGTGGACCTTACCCCAACCCTCTTCCCCTCTCCGTGGCGGAGAGGGGAAGAGGGTCAGGGGGTAGGGGTGAGGTCGAACCGATACCCATTGGCATCAAGTTAAGGCGCGGGCGATTGGAAATCGCACCGGGTAGCCGAAGGCAATGCCTTCGGCTACCCGGCCGTCCGCCTGCGCGGACGGAGGCGTCCACGCAGGTGG
>DAOTYI010000301.1:0-9096 GCA_034434895.1 Anaerolineae bacterium | reverse complement strand
TGGTGATTGCGGTTTTCCAGGTTTCTTCAGCCATTATGCCTTTCCCTCCGTTGATAATGTATTCAAGAACTGCCGAAGCTCCTGTTTGATCTGAGCCCATACGTCATCCAACGACGTCACCAGTCTTTCCAGTTCCTCCCAGGTCAAAAAGAACGAATAAGAGTGCCGATAGAAATGGCAAGGTAATCAGCCAATCGTATTGTGGTTTCTGGTGTCAGGACCGGTAGCCGGTTGGCTGTGGGTCTTGTGATTTGAATCAGTACAGCCAACCTGGACCAGCTCTCCTTCCTTTTCCAAATAGTCTCCAAAAGCGTTTTGCCTATCCAGGTTTACCAGATCTACAGCGTGATCTAGCTCCAGCAAAAGTCTCCCTCACAGACGGGAAAACTGCCCTGTGGGACACCCACGAATCGCCAGGTCAATGTCCGAGCCATCTCGGAACTCTCCATTGACGAGTGAGCCAAAAAGAAATACCCGGCTACATCCGGCCTCCGAGAGTATTCTGGTCGCCTTGATAATGTCTCTGCGATAGGCATCGGGAAGTCGATCTATTTGATTCATCGTTTCTCCTCCGATTACGCGGCTGACAATGGCCTCCACATTCATTTCAGTGTTGGCCTTGTTTTCTTCTCCGCAAAGCGCCGGGCTGTGGCCTCGTGGCCCGGCGCACTCAGGGCCGTCGGCCTGACAGCCCGCAGCCGGGCAATGGCCTCCTCCACGTCCAGGCCGTGATGGCGCACCAGGCAGCCAGGACCGGCTCTAACTCCCGCATGTTGATATTAGATATTGGATATTGCCAATATCTGGTATCTGATACCCGATCCCCTACACCCCCAGCCGCGCCAGCACCTCTTTTGTCGCTGCCGGCAGGTCGCCAAAGGCTTCCACCACCGTCGCGCCGACCGAGCGCAGGCGATCCACCTTGCCTTCGTAGGTGCCGCGATTGCCCTCGATGATCGCCCCGGCGTGGGAAAAGCGGGTGCCGCTTTTGGCCGCCTTGCCGCCGATGTAGGCGATGACCGGCTTGGTCACCTCGCCGGCCTCGATCAGGTCGGCCACCCGTTCCTCCTGCGTGCCGCCGATTTCCCCGAACAGGACGATGGCTTTGGTCTCGGGGTCCTGCTGGAAGAGCCGGACGACATCGGGATGGGGCAGGCCGACCACCGCATCGCCGCCGACGTGGACCAGGGTGGTGGCGCCAATGCCGGCCCGACCCAGGTAATAGGCCATACTGGAGGTCATGCCGCCGCTGCGCGAGCTGATGCCCACCGGGCCGGGGAAGAACCAGGCCCTGGCCGAAGCAGCCCGGCCGCCGATCATGCCCAGCACCCCCTTGTCCGGGCTGAGCACCCCCAGGGTGTTGGGGCCGACAAAGTGGGCGCCGGCCTCTTTGGCCGCTTTGGCGATGGCCAACACGTCCCAGATCGGCACGCGGTCGGGGACGATGACCAGCAACTTGACCCCGGCGGCAATCGCCTCCAGCGCCGCCGGTTTGACGATGGGCGCGGGGATAAACAGCACCGACACGTCAATCGGCCCGACCTGCTCCCACGCCTCCTGGACGGTATCGAACACCGGCACCCCTTCGACCGTCTGATTGCCCTTGCCCGGCGTGACGCCGGCGACGACGTTGGTGCCATATTCACGCATCAGTTTCGTCCGGGCCATCCCCTCGCGCCCGGTGATGCCCTGGACGAGAACCCGTTTGGTCTGGTCTATCAGGATGGACATTTGAATCTACTCCTCGCTTGACAGGTCTGCTTCCGGGTAGTGGGGGAAGGAATCCCGCGCTGCTACGGATAGCTCTACGGCGCAGTGCACTCCCCCCGATAGAAGGCCCATTCCTCGCACTCGCTGCCGTCGGGAAAGATACAATAGCCGGTCTGACTGCCGTCGGCCGCAGTGCGGATCTCCAGTCGGTAGCCCTTTTCCGTGCAAAACACCGACGCCGGGTTGGGTACGCCCAACGGCGATTCAAAGGTCGTAGGGGTGGGTGCCGGCTCCTCTTTGCCGCAAGCGGTCAGAAACAGCGCGCCCAGGATCAACACAACCAGTACCAACCGTTTCATACGTATTCCTCCAATCTAAAATCGTAAATCGTAAATCGTAAATCGTAAATCGTAAATCGTAAATCGTAAATCGTAAATCGTAAATCGTAAATCGTAAATCTACAATCGCAAATCGTCCAGCCCCGGAATCGGCAGCACGATCTGCCCGCCGCCAGCACCTTTGAAGTAGCAATCCACCTCGCAGGCCAGGCACTCGGAGCAGCGGCCCTTTTTCGCCTCCTCCGGCGTGATGTTGAGCACCGGCAGCCCGGCTTCGTTCAGCGTCAGGATTTTGCCGGCGCATTCCTGGACGCACACCTTGCTCTCACACACAGCGCAGAAGCTGTGGTTATAGGTGACCGTCCCCCCGGTGACCGTCTGGAACTGGTAGAGGCGCAGGTCGGGCGTCGGCGCTACAGGGGGGCGCTGCGGTCGTGTCACCGGCACGCGCTTCCCCTCCTGGATCAGGGCATGGAGCCGCGCGGCGCAAAAGTCGGGCGGATCGTCCTTCTTGTAGCCTTCCACCGGCGCCGGCACGCAGCCGTTGAGCCATTCCAGGATCTCGACCGCCTTGTCCTCGGCATTGCCGCCCAGGCGGATGACCACCGGCACGTCAATCTGCGCTTCCAGGAAGGCTTTGACGAACCCCCGCGCTGAGTGGAACTGCTCCTGGCTGGCCACGCCCGAACCGGAGCCAAAGTAGCCGTCAATCGGCCCGGTGGCCAGGACAATCCTGGCCGCGCGGTAGACCTTGCTGGCCGGCGGATTGCCGCTGGTGTCCACAAAGGTCGCCAGCTTATAGCCCTGGCGCATGATGGCATCCATGCTCATCATCGAGCCGCCGCCGCCGGCGCCGTGAAAGCCGACATATCCCTCACCCCGCTTGAAGCCTTCGGCCATCTGGATGAAATAGAAGGTGCCGCGATAGTCGTTTGCTTCGACCTGATAGGCGATCTTTTCTAGCCTGGTTGGCGGGCGGTCGTACTCGCGGGCGATCTCGATGCCCAGATCTTTGTGGCGAAAGACGCCATAGTCGTCCACGGTGACGCGACAGTCGGCGGCCATCAGTTTGCCGTCGACCAGTTGCACCAGGGGGTTGATCTCGGCGGCGCGGGCGTCATACTGCTGGGCCAGGGTGTACAGGCCCACCAGCACATTGCCCAGGTCCACCTGCAACTGTCCGCCGATCCCGGTGCGGCGCACCAGGTCCCGCGCCTGAAAGTCCAGCAACCCCGTGCCCACATCTACATGCATCCGCGCCACTTTGTCGGGATGGGCGGCGGCGATCTCTTCGATGCCGGTGCCTCCCACACTGGAAAACAGGACCACCGGCTGCCGGGCGGCGTCGTCAATGATCACCCCGGCGTAGAATTCGCGGGCGATTTCCAGCCTTTCTTCGACCAGCACCTGCTCCACGGTAAAGTTCTTGATCTTCATGCCCAGCATCTGGCGGGCTGCCTCCTCGGCCTGATCGGGATTGCTGGCTTTCTTGATGCCGCCCAACCCCGCCCGGCCCGTCACCCAGGCCTGGGCCTTGACCATGGTCTCGCCCCCGATCTCCCCGGCCAGGCGGCGTGCCTCTTCTGCGGTGCGCGCCACACCGCCCTTGGGGACGGGGATCTTGAACTGCTTGAGCAGTTCCTTACCTTGATACTCGTGTAGTCTTGCCATATCTCCTCCAACTAACAATATCCAACATCTAATATCCAATATCAATTGGATATTGACTATTTACTCGTCCACCCTGAGGGGTAACGCTCGCCGCCGGATCCGGCCTGGCTCGACGACAATGATGTAGCCCGCGATCTCTTCCTCACTGAAACCGGTCAGAACCCGCCGAAATGCCAATGTAACCTCATCGGCTGTTACATTCCCCAGCCGGAACACGATGAGCCCATGACACTCGACGCCGGTTACAGCAACGTCCCTGGAAAACCCCAGATCCATCGTCAGGATGATCCGCTTCTCCACCGCCGCCCGCTGCAAAATGGCCGGATCGGTGGCCCGTCGCATCCCGTATTCCCGGACATGCCGCGCATCGTAGCCCAGGTCCTGTGCCATCTTGACCGCACTCTGAGGGACCGGCATGTCGGCCAGAAAAGCGAGCATCAGGCCGGCTCTCCCACCATTTCCAGCGGAATGACTTGCTCCCGTGTGACGTACGCAGCATAGTCCAGAGCGGCGCGGATGTCTTGTGGTTCCAGGTCCGGGTACTCCTGGATGATCTCCGGCGTGGTCATCCCGGCCGCCACCAGGCTCACCACCAGATGGACCGGAATCCGCATCCCACGGATGCAGGGTTCGCCGTGCAAGATATTCGGATTAATCGTTACTCGCTCGAACATCTACTCTCCTCCTTACAGGTCGTACTCCACCCCCAGGTCGGCGGCGATCTGCTTCAGGCTGGCTTCGACTCTGGCGCCCAGCGGGATGCCCTCCCGATGGCGGCGTTCGGCCTCCTCGAACTCTTTTTCGCCGTGGATGTAGATGCGGGTCGCACCCTCGGCCAGGCGACCCCCTTTGAGCCGCCGGATCAGGTCGTCCATGTCGGCTTTGAACGCCTCCGGTTCGCGGAAAGCATCCAGCCGCCAGGCCCCGAAAAAGTGGCCCAGGTTGGCCGGCAACGGCCTGCCGCTGGCGTCCCTGGGATAGACATCGGTCAGGTAGGCCGCACCGGGCAGCACTGCCGACAGGATTTCCACCAGTATCCCAAGGCCATAGCCCTTGTGGCCGCTGAACTCCTCCCCGGCGCCACCCAAGGGCAGCAGGCCGCCGCCGGCCCGTTTGGCGAAATTGTCCAGCACGCGGCCGGGATCGGTGGTGGGGAGGCCCCGCTCGTCGGTGGCCCAACCCAGGGGGATCGGCTTTTCCTGGCGATGATACACCTCCAGCTTGCCGCGCGGCACGGTGCTGGTGGCCATATCCAGGACGAACGGCCGCTCCTGCCCGGCCGGCACGGCCAGGGCAATCGGATTGGTGCCGTACATTGAGTCGCGGCCGAAGGTGGGTACCACCAGCACATCGGCGTTGGTGGTCGAGAGGCCGATCATCTCCTGCTCCAGGGCCATCATGGCATAGTAGCCGGCAATGCCATAGTGGTTGCTGTTGCGCACGGCGACAAAGCCGCAGCCATATTGCCGTGCCTTTTCGATCGCTTTCTGCATGGCCCGATAGCTGACCGGCTGCCCCAACCCGGCGCCGGCATCAAGGGTGGCCGTGGTCGGTGTCTCAGCCACGACCGTTTCCACCGGTCGGGCGACCATCACCCCGTCGCGCAGGCCGTTGACATAGCGGGCCAGACGGGCCACACCGTGGGAGTCAATGCCCCGCAGGTTGGCGCGGACCAGCACATCGGCGGTGATCCAGGCATCCTCGTGGGCCACGCCCATCTTTTCGAACACACGGACACAAAAATCCAGCAGGGCCTCAGCGCGAACATTGTGTCCAGTTTCTGTCATTTTCTGCCCCTTTCCTCGATATGGGAGTTGAAACAGAAAGTGGGGGCTCTCGATGTGGCGCCATGCCACCCCGTCTCCCCCACTCAGCATCCAGTTCTCACAGGCTATGGCCGACGGAAGCGCTCTTCCAGCTCCTCCAGCATGGCCGCTGCTTCGACCAGTTTGTCCAGCGGATTCTCCTCGCCGCGAAAGTAGCGATAGTCGCAGGGCATGATATCCAGCACCTGAACCAGGTCGTTGTGATAGGCCCGCACCGTCGAGGGGCTGACACCATACAGGTCTGAAATCTCCCGCTGGCTCAACTCCAAAAAGTTGACCTTGCGGACGGTATAGTCCAGGGCCGAAGCCCACGTTTCCGGCTTGCGGATGACCAGGGGACGGCGTCCGACACAGATGCGGTATTCCAGCCACATCTGCACCGCTGCGCCGATCACCTCCAGCGGCAGTCCCTTTTTGCTCATCTGGCGGGTGACCAGGCTTTCGACCTCGTCCATCCCTTCGCCAAAAAGCTGTTCAAACCGCTCGGCCAGCTCCTTGTCCGGTTCAAAGCGGATGTAGGAGCCCAGAGCTCGTCTGGCTGCGTCAAAATCGCCGTAGCGGGCCAGCGCCCGCGCCAGGTTGAGATGGAACTCCGGCTCTTCGGCATGGAGCCGAATCGCCTCGTTGAACGATCTGATGGCTTCTTCTATCTCCCACCGCTCATACTGCTGCAGGCCCAGGGCATTGATCCGGCGTGCTTTCTGCAGCGTGGTCGAAGGAACTGCCTTTTGCGTCATGGTTCAGCCTCCAGGCATTACCTCATCAGCCATTCCTGTCAGGTCCGGTGTGACTATTATAACATGGTCCAGAGCCGTTCGGCAACTTTGAACGTCGGTCAGGCGCTCGACCTCTGGTTCTCGGTTTCCAACACGCGCGTCAGAGCGGCGATGGCCACCTCCAGCATCTCCGGTTCCGGCTGGCGGGTGGTCAGCCTTTGCAGAGCCAGGTTCGGCGCGGCGAGGGCGCGGATGAGGGGGCTGCGGCGGTAGCGGTTGGTGAACCTGATATATTCGTAGGCCACGCCAGCCACCACCGGAATAAGCAGGATGCGCGATAGAAGGCGCAGGAGCATCGGTGGGCGGCCCAGCAGGGCAAAAATCAGAATGGAAATGACCAGCACCGACAATAGAAAGGCTGTGCCACACCGATAATGCGCTGTCGAGTAGCGGGCCACCTCCTCAGGGGTCAGCCGGGCGCCCGCTTCATAGGCGTTGATCGTCTTGTGCTCGGCGCCATGATAGGCGAACACCCGCCGGATTTCCGGCACCAGGCCGATGAGCCAGAGATAGGCGACAAAGATGGCCAGGCGGATCAGACCCTCGATCACGTTGCTCAGCAAGTCGGAGGTGAGATAGCGGTCTATCAACCCCACCAGGAGCAACGGGCCGACGAAGAACAGGCCAATGCCCACGGCGAATGAGACAGCCACCGTGCCCCAGGCGATAGGGCCGCTGAACTGGACATTCTCCTCCGGCCCCAGGGCCACCTGGGCCGAGTAGAACAGGGTGCGGATGCCCAGCACCAGCACGTCCCACAGTCCGGTCAAGGCGCGCAGGAACGGGATCTTGCTCAGCCGGCTCAGGTAGATCCTGGGGTCCAGCGGCTCGCTGTGGAGGAGGATATGGCCGTCCGGCTGGCGCACGGCCACAGCCATGGTCCGGGAGCCGCGCATCATCACCCCCTCCATCACCGCCTGCCCGCCGTAATTCAATTCGTTCTTTGCTTCCAACTCCCAATCTCCAATCGTATCTGTCAGAGCCGGTCTGAAAAGCTTACCACCAAGGACACAAAGGACACAAAGGGCCTGCAAGGGCAGGTTCCAAAATAATCCTTCGTGTCCTTCGTGTCCTTTGTGGTTTACCTGCCACGAAGGCACAAAGACACAAAGGAACACGGAGAAAACGGATAAAAAACCGCATGGTGCCCCTGGTTTTCAGACAGGCTCTCAGAGGTCAAAAAGCGACGATCCGGCCCGTTCTTCGATGAGTGCCAGCAACCGCTCACAGTTGCGGATGTGTCCCGAAAAGCGGAAAGCGCGTACCTGCCGCCGGTGCCATGCACGCCGCACCCGGCCATGCCGGCCGGCTACCGCCCGCCACACATACACGGTGTAGAGCGACTCGACCCAGCCCAACAGGTCTATTTGCGCTGTCAGGCGCACACCGGCCACCTCCTGCCAGGGGAACTGCCGCCAGAAGAGTCCCAGGCGGCGCACAGAAAGCCCCTGGTCGCCGGCCCTGACCTCCGGCAGCAGGGTGAAAAAGTAGCCGGCTGCCAGCCAGACCAGAACCCCTAGAGCGGCTGCAGGCAGCACAACCCAGGGCCGTTTCCAGAACCAGTACTCACGACCGGCCCACAGGAACAGGCCGCTGCCCAACGTGAACAGCAACAGCGGCACCACCTGCCGGGCGATGACCGTTGTCGCCGTAAAGGGGTACCAGAAACGCTCCGTCGAAATCGCTCTCGCTCCTACTTGGGCATATTCTTGAGCATTACATAGGCCGGCAGCAGATGCAGCTCCGGATAGGCCGGTTCGATGACGCTCCACCAGTACTGTTCGTCGCCCTGCGTCCAATCTGGATTGGGCATGTAGATGAGCGACATCAGGCCGATCCAGGGCGACCAGTGGGCTTTGGCGTACTGATAGGCCCGCACCAGGTAATCACCCTTCTGGTCCTCGCTGACCGCGTGCCAGTGATAGGGTGAGTTGGCCCGGGGGTCGCTGGTCCAACCGAACTCCAGAACGACGATCTGCTTCTCTCCATCCCCACGGTTGACCATAATATTGCGCAGGTCTTCCACATGGCGGAAGCAGTAGATGCGGCAGCGTGAGCCGGGGCAGTTGGCATCCCCCTTGTTGTAGTAGTTCGGGTCGTTGGCCACCTGACCGGGGTCCATCTCCGGCGGAGCTTTGTAGCCGGCGGCGTGGACACCCAGCGCATCGAAATAGCCTCTGGCCCCGGCGTCGTACATCCCTTTGACGAACTCGGTGTCGGGCATGGCCACGCTATCCCAGCGGGTGGTTGGGGCCAGGCCGGCGGTGACCACCAGGGCGTTGGGGTCTGCGCTCTTGATGGCGTTGTAGGCCAGCTTGAGCATCCTGGTATAAGCCGCCGGGTTGGGGGCTTTATTGCCCCACTCGCGGGCCAGGTTGGGTTCGTTCCAGATCTGATAGGCGTGGATACGCCCCTTGTAGCGGGTGGCCATTGCCTTCAAAAAGTCGGCATAGTCTTGCAGGTTGTTGGGCGGGCCGACCGTGGGATAGCCGCCGCCGGCCCATTTCGGCTGACCATCCACCCGGACGATGATGCGCAGGCCATACTTTTGCACCTGGTTGAGGATGCGGTCGGTCCGGCTCCAGTCGAACCGGCCCTTGCCTGCCCCCTCGATGTCGCGCCAGGCGAAGGTCTGTTTCACCCAGCCAAAGCCGGCCTGCTGGATCAACTGCAGGTCGCGGTCGGCGGTTTCTGGCCGCCACCACAGGAAAGCCTGCATGCCATATTCGGGCGATTTCATCTTGCCGGTGACCGGGGGCTGGGGCCTGGGGCTGT
>DAOTYI010000300.1:0-7604 GCA_034434895.1 Anaerolineae bacterium | reverse complement strand
GAGCACAAAAAGGGAGCAAGGGGTCTCCCCCTTGCTCCCTCAGGCGCGCCGTCGGTAGCAGGCTCAGTACCCCAGGTCCTTCTCTCCGATCCGTTTGCTAAAGGTCTTGTAGGTCCAGAACAGGTAGGCCAGCACAACGGGGACAAAGATCACCGCCACGATGGTCATGACCCGCAGGGTGTACGGCGAGGAGGCCGCATTGTAGATGGTCAGGCTGTAATCGGGGTTCAGGGTGGAGATGAGAATGCGCGGATAGAGGCCGGCAAAGACCATCACCGTCGCCAGGACAAAGGTCAGCGCACTGCAGACCAGAGCCCAACCATAGCGCCCCTGCCGCTGGAACAGGCCCACCAGCAGCAGAGAGATGGCGGCCAGGATGGCCGGGATGAGGCCGTTGATGCCCGGCTTGGTGAGGATGTCGGTGGCCAGGAAAGTCCAGATGACCAGGATCACGGTGAGCAGGGTGGCCACCAGCCAGAGCCGGGGCGCCAGGGCCTTCGCCCGCTTTTCCACCTGGCCGGTGGTGCGCAGGATGAGCAGGTTTGCCCCGTACATCGCAAACAGGGCAACAAAGGTGACACCGGCCAGAAGGGCAAAGGGGTTGAGCAGGGGCAACAGGCCGCCCCAGTAGGTCATCTTGTCGTCAATGGCCAGACCGCGCATCAGGTTCCCCACCACAGCCCCCCACAGCACCGCCGGAATCAACGAGCCGAGGAAGAGAAGCCAGTCCCAGGTGTTGCGCCAGCGGGAGCTGTCCGACCTGCTGCGGAACTCAAAGGACACGCCGCGCAGGATCAGCCCCACCAGCATCAGGATCAGGGCCAGATAGGCTCCGCTGAAGAGGGTGGCGTACACCTGAGGGAAGGAGGCAAAGATCGCCCCGCCGGCGGTGATCATCCACACCTGGTTGCTGTCCCAAAACGGGCCGATGGTGTTGATGATGATCCGCCGTTCCACATCCTTCTTTCCCAGGAAGGGGAGCAGGATGCCCACTCCGTAGTCAAATCCCTCCAGGGTGAAAAACCCGATGAACAGAATAGTGACCAGGATAAACCACAGGGTGTTCATGGTCCCTCCTCCTAATAAGCTTCAGCCGCCGGTTCGGCCGCACTGCCCTGGGTACCCTGGCGCAAGGCCAGCTTCAGAGCGATGATGGCCAGCACCAGGTAGAGCACGGTCAGAATCGCCAGCGAGAAGGCGATGCTGCCGGCCGGGACGTTCGGCGAGATGGCGTCCTCAATCTTGAGCAACCCAAAGACGATCCAGGGCCAGCGGCCGGTTTCGGCCATAATCCAGCCGGCAGTAGAGGACAGGTAGGGAAGGATCGGGGCCCACAGCAGGACCTTCAGCAGCCCAGGTCTGCGTTCCGGCTGCCGGGAAGCCACCGCCAGGATGGCCAGCAGGACCATCAACAGGCCCGCGCCAAACATGAGGCGAAAAGACCAGAAGTTCAGCGCGACCGGGGGGATGTAATTACCGGGGCCATAGTGCGCGATGGCCTGTTTCTCCAGATCGTTGATCCCCTCCACTCGGGCCGTGAAATCGTTGTAGGCCAGGAAAGAGACCAGGGCGGGGATGCGGATCTCCAGGCCATTGCTGCGGGTTTGCTGGTTCGGGAAAGCGATGATCGGGAAGGCAGCCGGTTGTCCGGTCTCCCACAGCGCCTCGGCGGCCGCCATCTTGAGAGGTTGGGCCTTCATGAGAAACTGCCCCTGGAAATGTCCGATCACCCCCACCAGCAGGGAGCCGATCAGCGCATACACCGCCGCCCAGCGAAAGGCGACACGGAACAGATCGGCCTCCTGCCCGCGCAACAGGCGCCAGGCGCTGAAGGCCAGCACCACAAAGCCGGCCAGGGCGATCCCGGCGGTGAGGACATGGGTAAACTGGTAGAAGATGTTGGGGTTGGTGATGAGGGCGAAGAAATCTGCCATCAGAGCCCGGCCTCCCTCCATCTGAAAGCCCCGGGGATGTTGCATGAAAGAGTTGGCCGTCAGAATCCAGTAGGCCGAGATGTTGGACCCCAGGGCGAACAACCAGGCTGTGACCAGGTGGGCCTTTTTGGAGAGTTTGTCCCAGCCGAAGAACCAGACGCCCAGGAAGGTGGACTCCAGGTAGAAGGCCAGGAGGGCTTCTATAGCCAGCGGGGCGCCAAAGATGTCGCCCATAAAGCGGCTGTATTCGGACCAGTTCAGGCCGAAATGGAACTCCTGGACGATGCCGGTGACCACCCCCATAGCAAAGTTGATCATCAGGATGGGGCCCAGGAACCGGGCGAGGCGCTTGAATCGCTCATCCCCGCTGCGCACATACCGGGTCTCCAGAATGGCGATGAGGAGGGAGAGCCCCAGGGTGAGCGGGACAAAGAACCAGTGATAGATCGTAGTGATGGCGAATTGCCACCGTGCCAGAGCAACTGTTTCCATCGTACCTCCTCCTTAGTCATACATGGTGTCTGAGCACAAGGGTGAGATAGCCAAACTGGACAGAGCTGTTTCTACCACCTCCTTTCAATCTGCCGGGCCGGCCGGCAAAGGGCCCGCTTCTGCGGCTAACCTGGCAAAGGTTGTTTGTTCCAGTTCCTGGAGGATCAGCGTTCGGAGACCGGCCCACCGCCGCCGGACCGGGCAGGATTCCTCAAAAGGACAGGCCAGGGGGTTCTCCAGACATTCGGAAGGGCTCAGGGAGCCTTCAAAGAAAGAGACAACCTCCCGAAGGCTGATCTGGGATGCCGGGCGGGCCAGGCGGATGCCCCCGTGGCGGCCCTGGACAGTCTCAATAAAGCCGCCGCGCGCCAGAGCAGCGATCACCTGGAGCGCTATCTGTCGAGGGATCAGCATCTCCTGCTGGATCACCCTTGTCGGTACCAACGTGCCCGGCTCTCGACGGGCCAGGGCCAGCAGGACGCGAACGGCGTAATCGGTTTTATGGTGAATGCGGAACATCGCAAAACTCCAGGAACGGTATTTTTCTCTATCAGGCCCCCCATGCCGGCCACTTCCAAAGACCTGAACCTTTACCTGATTGGTAAACATTATACCACAGCCCGGCCAGAATGTCAACTGCCACTCTGCTGCTGACCAATTTGACAAAATGGGAGGCCGGTTGTAAAGTATCGTCAGAGATGGAGCACACACCGGTGATCCTCCCGCAGCTTCTGAAACCGACGGGAGGATGACTCTGAGCGAATCGGAAGAGATGCATTCCACATTCCGCATTCCACATTCCCCATTCCGCATTCCACATTCCGCATTCCGCATTCCACATTCCGCATTCCGCATTCCACATTCCGCATTCCACATTCCCCATTCCGCATTCCACATTCCCCATTCCGCATTCCACATTCCCCATTCCGCATTCTGCATTCTCCTGCTCTTCCTGACCGCCATCTGGCCTGGAACCTGTGTCCGCACCACCGCGCCGGTCCCTTCCCCCACTCCCCCTGCTCTCTACGCCGGCTGGGCGGTCGAAGCCTACCCCGAAGCCTCGGCTGCCGAGATGGAGGCCATCGTGCGGCGCCTGGTCACGCACGGCGCCAATGTCGTCTGGATCGGCCACAACAACCCCGGTGAGGTGGATGCGGCCAAAGTCGAGCCGGGGCTGTCCTACGCCGTGTATCAGGCCTACACCGACCCCACCGACCCTCGCCATGCCGACGCAGCCGCCATCGTCGCCGCCCAACGCCGGATGCTGGAGGCCTGCCGCGCCGTGGGCGTCCGGGTTGTGCTGCCGGTCGGCTATCAGATACAGATGGGCCGCCGCTGGAACGAGGAGCACCCGGCCGACCTGCGCCGCGACGCCGACGGTCGCCCGCTGGACATCTTTGGCGGAGGGGTCAGCGCCTCGTTTTATGCGCCCGCCTACCGCCACGACATCGAAGCCTACTACCGCTGGCTGGAGGCTGAATTTGTCCGGCCCTACGCCGACCTGCTGCTTATGCTCAACCTGGCCGATGAACCGATCGGCGGCGACTATTCGGCCCACGCCGAAGCCGAGTTCCGACGGCGGCACGGCTTTGGCTTTGCTGAGGTTGGGGACGACCCGGAACGCCAGCGGCTCCTGGGCGAATTCCAGGCGCGCTATGTGGTCGAATATGCGGCCTGGAGCGCCGGGCTATGGGCCAAAATCCACCCCGGCCTGCCTGTCACCATCTCCTTTGATGGCGGTCAGGCGCGCAAAACCTTCACCCTGCCCGACGTGGAGGCGTTATTCCGCGAGACGCCGGACAATTTCGTCATCACCTTCGATGCCTATCCCCACGACGGCCTGCCCAACGTGGCCCTGAACGACGGCGACCTGGTGGGCCTGTTCCTGCTGGCCCGCTCGCTGGGCCTCTATTCGGCGCGCTACGGCAAACCGGTGTGGCTGTGGGCGGCGGCCAACAGTTGGGGTTTGAGCCAGGCCAGCCCCGATCCCGGCAGCGTTTCGGACGCAGTGGCCAACGGACTTGAGCTGGCGCTGTTGGTGCGGCAGGGAGGGGGCGACCTGCGGGGCATCGTCTACTGGAACTATAACGTCAAAGAGCAGGGGCTGTACAATGACACCCACCAGACCGCCTATGACCCGGAGATGATGTTCAGCCGGGTATCGGAGACGCTGCCCATGTTGAGGCGGTTGATGGCCGCACCCCCCTCGCAACCCCCGGTCCTCATCCTGGCGCCGCCGGCTGTGACCCACCGGCAGATCGGCGCCACGCGAGAGGCGATCCGCGCCGGGGTGCAACCCCTTGAGCGGCTGGCCATTCTGGCCAGGGAGGGGGTGAATGCGGCGCTCGTGGACAGCCTGGAAGGATGGAAGCTGGATGCCGTGCGGACGGTGGTGGTGCTTTCATCCACCGCCGACTATCTCACCGGGACCGATCTGACCCTGCTGGGCGATCTGCTGAGGCGCGGCGGCCGGGTGGTGGCCTCCCCGGGCGTGGGGGCGGCTCTGGCCCGGGCCGCCGGGGCTTCATCTGAACTGCTGTATGACGGGTTGGTGGAACGGCGCGGAAGGCTCTATATCGCGCTAAAGGGGGTGGCGGTGCTCTTTGAAGATAAGCGGCACGAACTCCTGGCCGACTTTTGGCGTCAGGTATTAGACCTGCCTGCCCCACAGCCCGGCTACCGCCTGCTGAGCGACCGCTTTGCCCTCTACTACCACCTGGGGCCGGAGCCGGTGACCGTGAACCTGCGGCTTTCCTGGAAGGCCTCTGGCTACCGCTATGACGAACAGGCCCGGCCGGTCGAATGGCTCCACGGCCGGAATGTGCGGGTGACCCTGGGCCGGCGCGAGTATCTGTTTGTGGAACGGGACAGACTTCCGACCGGTTCCCCCTCCCCACCGGGTGCCAATTAGTACCATTTTCCTAGTTTACACCCTTCATGAAATGTGATACAGTAAGTATAGCAGAAGTGATGCAAATTTGTCACTTACTGCTAAAGACAGGGGCGGTACGGGGATCAGAGCTGCAGCGTTGTTCCGTGGGAGTCCATCGCCGCTTCGCCGACCTACATCCAAGTCTCATCGTAGCCCATTGCTGCATCATAGACCTGCACCGTAGCCAGAATTGTTATCAGCCATCATCGTGCCCGCCTCTGTCAAGGGCTTTCTCGCTCTACGGGCCGCATAGCTCCATGCGCAGGTGAACAACCGGACCGGGGGAAATAGAGCGAGAAAGCCTTTTTTTTGTGTCCGGCACCGGCTGAAACCCGAGCTGCTGATAGAAAGCCAGGATGGCCGCCTCCTGCCCGGCAGCGCACATCTCCAATGCTTCCAGGCCGCGCCGCCGTGCCTCGCCGATCAACTCTGTCAGCAGTCGGCGGGCCAACCCCTGCCGGCGAAAGGCTTCTGCCACCACCAGACTGCCGATCTCCCCCTCCCGCCCCCACACGGTCAACTGGACATTGCCCACGGCCTGGCCCTCGACCTCGGCCACCAGCCGGACGAGCCGGCCTTTCCTGGCCTGGCGCAGGCACCAGGCCAGATAGTCCCGGACATCGTCTACCGAGGCGTCGGGACAGCAATGGCGTTGTAGCGCCTCTGCATCGTCCAGGCGGGCGGGACGGATCAGCACTCCGGTCGAGGGAGGCAGAGGGCAGGAAACAGGAGGCATTTCGGCCTTGATCATCGGTCTCTCGTCCCTGGCCTTTCGTCGCCCCACAAACGATGATTGTGTGCAGTATAACACAGGGCATTGATAACTGCAATCGGGCGTATCTACCAGGTGGGGGAGATATGCGTACGAGGATGAGCCCCAGCCTGTCGCACAGAGTTGCCATCTCTGTCTGACCATGCTATAATGGATTCAACGGGAGTTGATCATGTACATCCGACCGCCCAGAAAGAGACGATCCTCGCCTGTCCGGGTCCTTTTTCTGCTGGTGCTTGTGGCTACAGGAGTGTACATTCTGGGTTGGCGGCGCGATCTGGTTCAACCCATTCAGATCGGCCCGACCCCCACGCCGACGCCCACGGCGGCCGATATCATGGCGGAGGCTCACGAGCTATACCTGCAGGGGGACCTGGACGGAGCCATCGCCCAATATAGCCAGGCGGCCGCTCTGGAACCCGCCAATCCGACTCCGTATGTCTGGTGGGCCTACCTGTTAACCCTCCGCCAACGGACAACCGAGGCGGTAGAAAAGGCACGGCAGGCGGTGGGCCTGGCCCCCGACAGCGCCCCGGCGCTGGCTGCTCTGTGCATGGCCCTGGATTGGGATGCAGAGGGGGACCAGGCCAAACTCCAGGAGGCGTTGAGTTCCTGCCTGAGCGCCACCGACCTCGATCCAGGTTATGCCGAGGCCCACGCCTACCTGGCCGAGGTCTATGCCGACCTGAGGCAGGTGAGTCAGGCGGTGGAAACGGCACGCCTGGCCGTGAGCCTGGACGATAGCAGCGTCTTTGCCCACCGCGACCTGGGTTATGCTCTGGAAAAGCAGCGCCGGTATCGGGAGGCTGTGGCAGAATATCAGCGCGCTTCGCAGCTCCATCCCCGGCTGGCTCAACCTTACATTGACCAGGGCCGCATTCACATGAGCTATAACCGCTACAAGGATGCCCTGGCAGCTTATGAGAAAGCTACCGTCGTGGACCCGCGCAGTGCCTACGCCCTCGATCAACTGGGCTGGGCCTATTTCCGCTCCGGGGACTATCAGCGCGCCAGAGTCGTCTTTGAAAAAGCAACGGAGGTGGACTCAACCTACGCGCCGGCCTTTGGCCATCTGGGGCTGACCAACTATATCCTTCGCAACTATGAAGATGCCATCGCGGCCTACAAAACAGCACTGGAGCTGGGGTCTGTCGAGCTGGAGTACTACTATGAGCTCGGCCTGTCCTATGTCTATCTGGACCGGTGTGATGAGGCGCGCCCCTGGCTGCTAAAGGCTATCGAGCTTGATCCCAATGCCATGCCCGCCTGGGAAGGGCTTGATCTCTGCTCGCAGAAAAAGTAGGTTGGGCTGCCTGTTTCAAGGGTAGATGATGGAAGGATGGCTGGAGCGCTACAAAGGGATCCTGTTCTTTATCCTGATCGCCCTGACCCTCATCGGCCTGATGTTGTTTCAGACCCTTCGGCCTGAGCCTCCCCCCTTGCTGTTGGCATCGCCGACCCCCTCGTTACCCCC
>DAOTYI010000299.1:0-18973 GCA_034434895.1 Anaerolineae bacterium | reverse complement strand
CAATCGCCCCGGCGGCTGCGGCTTTGGCCTGGGCCACCAGCACTACAACGCAGGATCGGCTCATCTTTCAACCGACAGCCAGCGACAATTCGGCCTGCTGTCCTGTCGCCTCGTTGACCACCAGGAACCGGCCCGCGTCCTCGCGCCATAGCTGCTCGTTGGCGTTCAACAACTCGATACCATAGATCGTGCCGTCGGGGGCCATGTCCACCACCAACTCGTCGCTGAGTCGTATAGCCTCCACTTCGGCCCGTTTCTCCTGAAAACGCAAATACGCGATGTTGTAGCGCGGATCGTAGCTCAGTTTCATCGCACCACTCCCCTTCCTACCCCTCAGAAATAGCGGGTGATGACCGAGATCACCAGCCAATCCGGACCTTCCCGAACGGCAAAGGCTTCCACTTGCTTGGTTCCATAGTGCCGGCCGCGCCACTCGTCGTCGAACGGGAAATTGCGCCGAAAGCCGGTACGCCCGAACCTGGCTGGAAATCGCTCGCCCTGCTCAACCGTGACTCTGACTTCGTCCTCGGTCGCGCCCCGCTCGACCATACGCTCCCGGGCATGTGAATGAAAACGGACTGTCATCGTTCGATTGTTCTCTATACACCAGGACGCAGAGCCAAATCAACCCTGCTCCCGCTTCAGCCGCGACAGCTCCACAATCGCCCCGGCGGCTGCGGCTTTGGCCTGGGCCACGGTGTCGGGGATGTCTTTGGGCGACTGGCAGTTCCCGGCCAGAAAGATGCCCCGCCGTTTGGTGTCCACCGGTCGCAGCTCCGGGTGAAGCTCGGCGAAAAAGCCGTCATCACCCAGCTCCAGGCCCAGCATCTCCGCCACCCGGTCAGCGTCGGCGCGGGGCCGGACGCCGGTGGCCAGCACCACCAGGTCGGCCGGCACCTCGACCGTCTGGCCCAGCAGCGTATCCTCGGCGCGGACGATCAGCCTGTCGCCCCGCTTGAAAATCTCCGAGGGGTTGCCCCGCCGATAGGTGATCCCTTCCGCCCGCACCCGGTCGTAGAACTCCTCAAAGCCCTTGCCAAAGGCCCGCACGTCCATATAAAAGACCGTGATCCTGGCCCCTGGCACCTTATCGTGGGCCAGATGGGCCTGTTTGGCGGTGTACATGCAACAGACGCGAGAACAGTAGTCTACATCCACCTGCCTATGCCGCGAACCGACGCAATGGATGAACACAATGTCCTTCGGCTCCATGCCATTCAGCCTGATCTTGCCGGCCGTTGGCCCCGAAGCCGAGGACAGCCGCTCGAACTGCAGGCCGGTGATCACGTTGGGGTAGCGGCCATAGCCGAACTCAGGTTCACGAGCGGCGTCGAACAGGTCAAAGCCGGTGGCGACGACAATGGCCCCCACCTCCAGGTCCACAATTTCATCCTGCATGTCGTGGTCAATGGCCCTGGCCTGGCAGGCGGTGACGCACTGGCGGCATTCGGAGCAGACGGCACAGTTGAGACAGCGCCGCGCTTCGGCGATGGCCTGTTCTTCGCTGAAGCCCAGCTCCACCTCGGCAAAATCGGTTCTGCGTGTTTCGGCAGCCAGTTTGGGCATGGAGGCGCGCGCCTCCTTGCGCGCCCGGCGCAGGTCCACCTCCTCGTAGGACACAACCGGCAGTCCCCGTTCTGGCCGGGCCAGCGCCTCGCCTTGCAGATAGCGGTGGATGCTCTCGGCGGCCCGTTTGCCGGCCGCAATCGCTTCGATGGCTGTGGCCGGCCCACTGACGGCATCGCCACCGGCAAAAATGCCCGGCACATCGGTCGCCAGCGTCACCGGGTCGGCGGCCAGAGTACCCCGACGTGTAACCGACAAGGTCCCGTCCCCCAGGAAGGTCAGGTCTGGCGTCTGACCGATGGCCGGGATGACCAGGTCTGCTTCCAGCATAAACTCAGAGCCGGGGATCGGGATGGGCCGGCGGCGGCCGCTGGCATCCGGTTCACCGAGTTCCATGCGGATACATTCGACCCCGACCACCTGGCCATTCTGGCCCAGGATGCGGATCGGATTGGCCAGGAAGTGGAACCGGACCCCTTCCTCCTCAGCATCCTCCACCTCCCAGGAGCTGGCCGGCATCTCGGCCCGGGAGCGGCGATAGACGAGGGTCACCGACCCGGCCCCCAGGCGCAACGCCGAGCGGGCAGCATCAATCGCCACGTTCCCCCCACCAACGACTATCACCTTTTTGCCGGCAAGTTGCAGGGTGTGCTGCTTCAAGTGCAGCTCGCGCAAGAACAGCACGCCCGGGACGACCCCCTCCAGCTCCTCACCTTCGATCCGGAGTTCCAGTTCCCGGTGAGCCCCCACACTGATCAACAGCGCATCATACTCGCGGCGCAGATCATCGAGAGAAGGTCCACCAGGGCCGCCGACCGGTGTGTTCAGCCTGATCTCCACCCCTGCCGCCTGGATGGAGGCGATCTCGGCTTCGAGCACAGGCCGGGGCAGGCGATAGTCGGGGATGCCCACAGCCAGCATCCCGCCGGCCACCGGCAATGCCTCGAACACGGTGACGGCATAGCCCCGGAGCGCCAGATCGTGGGCAGCGGTCAGCCCGGCCGGCCCGGCGCCGATCACCGCGACACGACGGGCAGCGGGGATCAGGGATCGGGGATCGGAAACCGGGGGGTGGGAGGCCGATTCCACGCTCCCCGCTTCCTGATTCCCTGATTCCCTGATTTCCCAATCGGCGACAAAGCGTTTCAGGGCACAGATGGCAATCGGTTGGTCGTACCGGCCACGGTTGCAGGCTGTCTCGCAGGGGTGATTGCACACCCGGCCGATCACGCCGGGAAAGGGGATGGTCCGTCGGATGAGGGCCAGCGCTTCGGCAAACCTGCCCTGGCCGATCAGGGCCACATAGCCCTGAACATCAATGTGGGCCGGGCAGGCATCCTTGCAGGGCGGCCAGCCGCGTTTGTCAATGGTGTATTTGTTCGGCACGGCCTGGGGAAAGGGGACATAGACGGCATGGCGGTCGGCCATCTCCATATCAAACTCGTTGGGCACGACCACCGGGCAAACCTTGGCGCAGTCGCCGCAGCCGGTGCATCTGGACAGGTCCACATAGCGGGCCTTCTTGCGCACCCGTGCCCGGAACGCCCCTGCCTCTCCCTCCATGCCCAACACCTCGCTCCAGGTCAACAGCTCGATGTTGGGGTGACTGGCCACATCCACCATCTTGGGGGTCAGAATACAGGCCGAGCAGTCGAGGGTAGGGAAGGTCTTGTCCAATTGGGCCATATGGCCGCCTACACTCGGCTGCCGCTCCACCAGGTACACGGGAAAGCCGGCCTCGGCGATATCCAGTGCGGCCTGGATGCCCGCAATCCCTGCGCCGATGACCAGAGCAGCAGGTGGTTTTCCGTTCTCGCTCATCTGTTACTCCCGGCAGCTCGACGATGTTCAATCTGACCTCACCCCATCCCCCAACCGGAAGGGGGCCAGAGGGTAGGGGAGGGGTCGAATCTGACAGTGTCGAGCTAACATGGTCAAGGTACTCAACAATCGCCGATCACAAAAGCCGCCCAGGCGACCCGACAGGGCCGGGTTGGGCGGCAAAAATTTGTGCTTTCTCACCAAGGCCATACCTTCTTTCAGGGCAGCAGCACGGACTGTGCTCTTGACTGACAAGAAGGCCCTTCACGGCAGATCCCTCTCAATCTTTGGAGCTCCATTGACTCCGCCATGAGAAGATTATACCACACCCTCGTGATTTTGCAAAATTCGGAGAGCCATTACTGACCGGCGGTCAGTCACTGACTGCCGGTGTTCCGGCTCCCCTTGCCCTGCTACCGCCGCAGGCGAACGCTCAGGGCGAGGCCGATCACCACGACCAGCAACAGCAACACAATGATGGCACACTCGCCGGCTCCAATGCGGACGAACATCGTCTCTCGCTCCCTATTTCATGCGCTCTTCCCAGACCGGCACCTCTTCCTCCACACACCACAGAAAGACAAACACGCCGGTCGGGCCCAGGTGGTGAAAGCGTCGGCTGAGCTCTCGGCGCCGCCCGGCATAGTCCAGGCCGTCAAGGCTGCGCAGATAGGCATGGAACGAGCCGTGTTGCTGTATCAGGTCCCACATGACCCGGGCGTTGTGGATCGTCGCCTCGATCTTGCGCCGGTTGCGCACGATCCCCGGATCGGCCAGCAGTCGCTCGACGTCAGGTTCCCCATAGCCTGCCACGGTGGCGATGTCAAAGCCTTCAAAGGCCGTTTGAAAGTTGGGCCACTTGTCCCGGATCACCCGCCAACTGAAGCCGGCTTGGAAGATCGCCCTGGTCAGTTCCTCAAAATAGCCGTTGTCGTCGGCTGGTTTCTTGCGCGGCGGAATCTCGAACAATTCCCCCTCCTGCCCCAAGTATACCACAGCGTTGCCCTGGCCGCAACCGACACATGGTGGTTAGACCGGGAAGGTCTTTTCCCTTTTTCCGGCTCCTGGTGTATAATTGTGAGTGATTCAGGTGTTGGACCTGGCGACCCATGTGGGAGAAAAAAGTGAAACAGCGAAAACCGCTGGTCTTGCTTCTGGTTGCAGCCGGGCTGATGTTGCTTGCCCTGATCCTGCTCTATGTGACAGCGCCATCGCCGACTGTGCTGCTCGTTCAGGTTGTAGATGCCGAAACGGGAGAGCCTCTGGCCGGAGCCAGGGTGTGGGCCCAGGCGCCTGGCGAACAGGCCCTGCCCACCGCCCTCACCGACGAGAGGGGCATGGTCCGCTTTCACGGATTGCCGCCCAGACCTGCCTACCGGCTCTGCGTTCAACAGGTGGGGTACGATCTGGCCTGTGAGCCTCAGGTGGAGGTGCCGGCCAGCAGGGAAACGGCCGTCACGCTGTTCCTCTCTCTCCACGCCGCCGCACGGCTGTTTGTCGGTTTGAATGAAGCCCGGATTGCCGTGATTGATACCGCCAGCCTGTTGATCGTGCAGACCTTTGCCCTGCCGGCCCCGCCCCAGGCACCGGTGCGCCACCTGCTCGCCCATCCCGACAAGGAACTGCTCTACGCCGTCGCCGGCGACCAGGGCTACCTCCTGGATAGTCAGGATGGCAGGCTGCTGGCACGGATGGAAGTGAGCGGGAGCATCGAAAGCCTGGACCTGAGCGCCGACGGCCAGCACCTGGTGATCACCGGCCTGCCCACCGGTCACGCCTCGGCCATGCCAGAGCTGGTTCACCTGCTCATCCTGGATGCTCAGACCGGTAACCGGTTGGCCGACCGGCTGCTGACCAGCGTGAATCTGGAGGAGCGGCTTCGGTGGAGGCCGGACGGGACAGACATCTATGTCCTGTGCGCGGCCGAGTGCCGGGCATGGAAGCTCGACGACGCCATCCTGCGGGAGTGGAGGATGTACGACTTGCCGACCGGTCCACGCCGCTCTCGGGGGACGGGCATCCTGTCGGGCGACGGGCGCTATCTGTCCATTCTCCATTCCGGCTATCTCTTCCATACGCCAGCAGCACCGACAAGCACTGTCACCCTGCAAGGCTTCTTCCCAGGTGGCGAGCCGTATGGCCTGCTGACTACCGTTCAAACCGATCTCGGCATCGTCTTTAGCAGAGAGGTCCCGGCCGGCATCTCGGCCCTGGCCGCCTCGCCTGCCAAACGAGAGGTGTATGCCCTGAGCGAAGCGCTGGGCACCCTCTATATCCTGGATCCGATCGGATCGGAACCGCCGACCCTGCTGGCCGTGGGGGCCCGGCCGGTGGCCCTGACCGTCAGTGCCGACGGCCAGTGGCTGTATGTTGCCAATCTGACTTCGCAGACCATTTCGGTCATCCACCTGCCTTCGGCTGCCGTGAAGGAGACGATCCAGCTCCCGGCCGGGCCGCTCTCCCTGACGCTGCGCCAGGGGGGCCCACCATGAGCATCTGGACCGACCTGCCGCTTTTCCCGCTCCATACGGTGCTGTTCCCCGGCATGATCCTGCCCCTGCGCATCTTTGAAGAGCGGTACAAACTGATGGTCAACCGTTGCCTGCTGGAGGAGCGGCCCTTTGGCGTGGTCCTGATCCATCCCACAGAGAGGCGGCTGTATGAGATCGGCACCTCGGCCCTGATCGCCGGGGTGAGTTACCTGTCCGACGGGCAGATCAACATCGTGGTCATCGGCCATGAGCGATTCCGCGTGCTCACCGTGCACGCAGAGCAGCCATACCTGGTGAGCCGTGCCGAACCGTGGCCGCTGGTTCAGGATCAGGCGGAGGATCAGGGCCTGGTCAACCCGCTGCGCGCCCTCTTCCACCAGTACCTGGTCCTGCTGGCCCAGGCTCAGGGCCACAAGATGGCCATTGACGAGATCCCCACAGAACCATCGGCGCTGGCGCTGCTGGTGGCCATTGCCCTGCAGTTGCCCGTGCTCCAAAAGCAGCAACTGTTGAGTCAGGACACGGTGGCCCACCTGCTCCGGGCCGAGTGGTCCATCCTGCGCCGTGAGCAGTTGATCCTGAACTATATCATCCAGACCCAACGAGAGCAGTGGGAAGGGGGGTTTAGCGGGCTTTTGTCCCGGAACTGAGGGATGACCCAGGAGGAACGGTATCTGACCGACGACCTGCCGGGCATCGGTGGGACCATCAAGGAGCGGGTCGAAGACTTTGTGGTGGAAGAGCTGCCCCTCTACCTGCCGGTTGGCGAAGGGGAGCATACCTTTTTCGAGATCCGCAAGGTTGGCCTTTCGACCTTCGAGGCGATCGCCGCCATCGCCCGGGCGCTGGGGGTATCGCCGGGCCGCATCGGTCATGCCGGCCTCAAGGATGCCCAGGCCATCACCTGCCAGATGCTGTCGGTAGAGGGGGTGCCGCCTGAGGCGGTGACCGCCCTCAACCTGCCGAACCTGGAGGTATTGTGGGCTGAGCGGCACCGCAACAAGCTCAAGATCGGCCACCTGCGCGGCAATCGGTTCACCATCCGCATCAGGCAGGTGGACCGTGCGGCCCTGCCGGCCTGCCGGGCGATCCTGGATGTGTTGGTGCGGCGCGGTGTGCCCAACCGCTACGGGCCGCAGCGCTTTGGCCTGCGGGGCGATTCTGCCGACCTGGGAAAAGCGGTGGTGAGGAACGATGTGGCCGGCTTTGTGCGGGCTTTTCTGGGCCGGCCGCATCCCAACGAGAGCCAGAGGGTCCAGGAGGCCCGGGCGCGGTTCGACGCCGGAGAATGGCCGCAGGCGCTGCATCTATTGCCGCACAGCATGGCCGATGAACGCCGTTCGTTGCAGGTGCTGATCCGCACCGCCGGCGATTTCCAGCAGGCGTATGCCGCTGTGCCCAAATCGCTGAAGCTTTTTTTCCTGTCGGCCTACCAGTCGGCGCTGTTCAACCGGGTGCTCGACGCCCGGCTATCTACCCTGGATCGCGTCTTTGTCGGCGATCTGGCGATCAGGCACCCCGGCCACTCGATCTTCCGTGTGGAGGATGAAGCCGCCGAGCAACCCCGCGCCGGGCGCTTTGAGATCAGCCCGACCGGGCCGCTCTTTGGCTACAAGATGATGCAGGCGAGCGGACAGCAGGGGGAGCTGGAACGGGCGGTGTTGCAGGCCGAGGGCCTGACGCTGGACGATTTCCGCGCAGGCCACGGCCTCCAGGCCAGAGGGGCGCGGCGGGCCTTGCGCTTTCCGCTCCACGAGCCGGAACTGGAATATGACGACGGGGTGCTGCTGCGCTTCTGGCTGCCCCCCGGCTGCTACGCCACAGCGGTGCTGGCCGAGATCATGAAGGTGCCTTTGACCCCAGAACCGCAAGCGGACGTAAGCGAGGTTACAGAACTCTAACAGGGTTTTAACCCCCACCCTGGGTTTCTTAATGGCGCTCTAATAGAGGTCGGCTATAATGAGGCGTGTGCAGGCCTCAAGGCCACACCTGCACCCAAACCGATCACAAGGAGGAAAAGATGGATTGGCTGGGCTTTATCAAAATTATGTCCATGGAAGAACAGGCCGCGCAGGCCAAATATCAACTGGCCGTGGACCTGGCCGAGGATGAAGAGCTGAAAGCCTTCTTTGCCCGCCTGCGGGACGAAGAGGCCTTTCACGCCCAGTTCCTGGAAGGCGAGTATGCCCGGTTGGAAAAGAAGCTGGCCGGGTGAGAGGAATGCGGAATGCGGAATGCGGAATGCGGAATGCGGAATGCGGAATAGAGTGGTGAGGTCAGGATCTCCCACGCGATGGCCCATCGATCTGGCGGGAGAGGTCATGGCATGAATGCAAGGGACAGAAATGTGACCAGCATCTTTAGCCGTCTGGCCCAGCAAAGTGAAGCGGTAGGGGAATCGCTGCAGGTTCGCTCCTTTCAGGCGGGCCAGACGGTGGGCGAAGCGGAGGAGTTGACCCGATCTCTGTTCCTGGTGGTCAGCGGCCGGGTGCAGCTCTACCGCACCACGCGCGATGGCCGTCGCTTTGTCGTTGCCACACTCGGGCCGGGGATGATCTTTGGTGAGGAATCGCTGCTCGGTGAGGAGGGGCCGAATAGCTGCGCCGTGGCCCTGGAGCCGTGTACCATCTGGGTCATGCCCAGCCAGCGTGCCCTGGAACTCTCATCCACCAACGCGCTGTTTGGCTTTGGGCTGATGCAGGCCATCGGCCAGCGGGTGCTGGAGGCCGAGAACCGGTTGGAGCAGGTGGCCTACAGCACCATCTCTGCCCGTCTGGCGGCGCTCCTGCTGGAATTGGGCGGCGATGATCCCAGGGGAGTGGTACAGGCCACACACCAGGAACTGGCAGATATGCTGGGCACCTGGCGCGAGACGATCAGCAAGACCTTGCAGGACTTTCGGCGGCGAGGTCTGGTGAGTTCCGGCCGGCGGAAGCTTGTCCTGCTGGACCGGGAGGGCCTGCGGCTGGAAGCAGGCGGCACCTTGGACTGAGGAAAGGCCCATGAAAGCACTGAACGAAATCCCTGAGGCCTGGCGGCTGGCCATGCAGCGGGAACGAGACGCTCAGGAGTTCTATCGGCGCATGGCTCAGGCCGCCACCGACAACAGCACCCGCTCCCTCTTTGAGATGCTGGCCCAGCAGGAGCAGCAGCATCACGCCCTGTTGGAGGCCGAATACCGCCGCCTCTTCGAACCTGACCTGGAGCTGGCCAAAGAGCGTCTGCCCATCACCTGGTACGAGTGGGACGAGGACTCGTTCCGCCTGGCCAGAGAACTGGACCTGCCGGTGATGGTGTACCTCACCGCCCCCTGGTGCGAACCCTGCCACCTGATGGAACGGACCACCCTGGCCGATCCCCAGGTCATCGAAGCCATTAACGAGACGGTCATCCCCATCCTGGTGGATGTGGACAGGCGCCCCGACGTGGACAGCCGCTACAATCGGGGGGGGTGGCCGACTACCGCCTTTCTCGACGCCGACGGCGAGGTGTTGGAAAGCCACAACTTTTTGACCGCCGAGGAGATGTTGCGGGCCTTGCGCCGGGTCAAGGCCCGCTATACCGGTGAGATGGCGCCGCCCACGCCAACCATCGGCCTGCGGCCGGGCGCGCTGCTGGCCGGATTGGAAGAACGCCCCGCCGCGGTCGGTGAGCTGAGCCCGGAACTGGTCGAAGAGGTAGCCCAGGCGGTCGTGGCCGCCTTTGACCCCCAACATGGTGGTTTTGGCCCGGTCCCCAGGTTCCACCACGCCGACGTGCTGGAGTTCGCCCTGGCCGTGGCCCATCGCAGCGGCGATGAAGCGTTGGAACAGGTGGTCCACCGCTCGCTGACCGCCATGGCCCAGGGGGGCCTCCACGATCACATCGGCGGCGGCTTTTTCCGCTATGCCACAGCCGCCGATTGGAGCGCACCCCACACCGAAAAGATGCTCGGCGACCAGGCGCAACTGCTCGGCCTCTACCTGCGGGCCTACCAGGCCACCGGCCGGCCAGCCTATCTGGAGGTGGCCCGGAGCACCCTGGCCTACATGGAGACCACCCTCTGGGACCGGGAGCGAGGTTATTTCTACAGCAGTCAGGAAGCCGACCCGGCCTATTACGCTCTGGACGCCCAGGGCCGGGCGGGGCGGGCGGCTCCCTATGTGGACAAAACCGCCTATGTCGAGCGGAACGCGGTTGCCGCCTCGGCCTTTCTGCTGGCCAGTGCCGTGTTGAACGACCCCCGCTACGCCGAGCTGGCAGTCCGGGCTCTGGAATTTGTCTGGGCCAGAGGCTATCGAGAGGGCCTGGGGATGCACCACTACTTTGACACCCAACCGCACATGCCGGGCCTGCTGTCTGACCAGGTGAGGATGGCCACTGCCTGGCTTGATGCCTGCGAGCACCTGGGCCGTGAACTGTACCTCCAACGGGCTGAGCTGCTGCTGCGCTTTGCCGACAGGGCCCTGCGCGACGGCGATGGCCGCTACTTTGACACCCCCGCTGCCCCGGAAGCGGTTGGCCGTCTTCGCCGCCGGGAAAAACCGTTTGACGAGAATGTGTTGGCTGCGGAGGCCCACCTGCGCCTGTATCGCCTGACCGGTCGGCAGGAACACCAGCAGTTGGCCCGGCAGACGCTGGAGGCCCTGCTGCCTTTCTATCGCCATCTGGGTTTCGAGGCCGCCCGCTACGCCCTGGCTGTGGATCGCTTCTTGCGGCGGCCACTGCTGATCACTGTGGTGGGCGAAAACGAGGACCCTGTCCGTCCCGAACTGCTCCGCGCCGCCCGCCGCGCCTATGCCCCCAATAAGACGGTCCAGGCCGTAGACCCGGTGTGGGAGCAGGCTCGCCTGGCCCGCCTGGGGTATCCCGCCACCCCGGCCCCCGTGGCCTATATCTGTCTGGGCACCCTGTGCGCCCGTCCCACCGCCGATCCAAATGAACTGCTGGCCCAGGCCCAGGCCATGGTCGGTTATGAACGCCGGGGCCGTGGCCCGACATGGCAGTACCAGGGCTATACCGTAGACGAGGGGTTCAAGCCGGAGCCGGGTGATCGGTTTCAATATTTCCTGCGCCTGTTCAAGGGGGACGAGCGGCTTTTCCGCTACTGCATCTGGACGACCAGGGAGGCCATCGCCGCTCGCTGGCCCGACCTCGACCTGGATACCGAGGCCGGCCGCGCCGAACTGGAAAAACGCCTGAGCGCCGAAGGGCACAAACGGGTCCAGGCCAAGATTGAAGCGGGGGCCATGCACAACTGGCTTCTCGACCTGCGCGCCGACGGCGAAGAAGAGGTGCTCCTGGAGGAAAAGGATGCCTGAACTGGATGCGACCCTGACCGCCCTGCAAATGGCCATTCAGACCGAGATTGATGGCCACAACTTCTATCAGAAATTCGCCGAACGGACCGACGACCCCCAGGCCCGGCGCATGTTCGAGCGCCTGGCCCAGGACGAGATTATGCACCTGGAGCTGTTGCGCAACACCAAAGCCATGCTCGAACAGAGCGGCGAATGGGCCGAATACCGGGGGGTGAGCCTGGAACCGCCGGGCGGCGCCCCCATCTTTTCCCGGGAACGGGTGAAGCAGAATGTGGTGGCCTACACCTCTGACCTGTCGGCGCTGCGGGTGGCCTATCTGATTGAAAAGGATGCCGCAGACTTTTACACCCACGCTGCCGCCCAGACCGACGATGTCAACGGCCGGCGCATGTTCCGCGATCTGGCCGAGATGGAGCGAGGGCACCTGCGCCTGCTGGAAGGCGAATATAACTTTTTGATGGACCAGTTCCAGATGGCGATGGGCTTTGCGCCCTTCTGAGGCTATGGGCCGGCCCCGACGCGCACGGTCTGCAACGTGACCCGGTCGCCCGCCGGTCGGCCCCGGGCATCGTACACCGGCAGCCGCCGCCCGGTGGCCGGATCGTACATCCCGATCTGGAGTTCATACTCGCCAGGCGGCGCAGCCGCCGCGATCTGCACCTGGTGAGGATCGGCCACCACTTCACCGGGTGACCAGCCGGTGGTGGGCCGCTCTCCGTGTTGCGGCGGAACATCCTCCTGTCCCCACAGGGGATTGCCGGTCGCCGGGTTGTGAGGTCCCACCAGGTGGACAAAGACCACGTAGCCGGTGTTCATCTCCTTTCGCGCCTGCCAGTACAGGGTCAGACGAACGGTCTGGCCGGGGTTGCAGGCAGCAGCCTCCAGGTTGTATCCCAGAAGACGAACCGAATCGCCCAGATCGGCGACGAGCGGGTGCTGGATATCGGCATCGGCCGTGCGGGCGGTGTTGATCACCCGGATGGAGCGCAGGGGGAGGGAATCGGTGCCGAGGTCGAGACGCAACGTATAGCGCCCGCCGGGAATGGCCGAGGTGAGCGGCAGCTCATGGCGGGTCCGGATCACCGCGCCAGGGATCAGCTCTTGCGCCCTGCCCTCCTCCTTCCTCACCACCTCGCCCCGGCTGTTGACCAGAGCCACCTGGGGGCGGACCTGTCCACTCCCCTCCCAGTAGAAGGCCGGGCGGATGACTTCACCGGTCCGGTACTCGCTCAGGGCCAGGTCATAGCCCAGCAGCATGATGCCGGGGAAGGCTCTGACGGCCAGGGGATGCTGGATGTGCCGGTTGTCGGCAGGTACAATGGAAAGGTCGCGCTCCCTGTCGGCATAGAGCACCAGGCGGCGCGGGGTATAGCTCAGGTCGGCGACCTTTTTCAAACTGCGGCCCAGCCGCTTCTCGATCAGGCGGCGGGGGTCAATGGCCATGGCGTCCGGGGTGACCACCAGCCAGATGGCCCGGTGGTCGCGCAGCAGGGGGTCCACAAAGCGTCTGGCTTCGCCGGGGGTGATCTGCCGACCGTTGGGCACCCCGTACCAGGGAGCCGGCCCGCGATAGGAATAGACAAAGGCTGGCCACTCGGCATCGGTGTGCAGGATCACCGCCTCGTCCGGGCGGACGTGGGCGTTGAGGGTGGCTGTCAGGCTCTGAAAGTCGTCGCGCAGGTGCCGTTGGCCGTAGTAGCCGGCCAGGGAGAGGGTTGAGGCGGCGATCACAAAGGCCAGCCCGGCCACAGCCAGCAGGACAGAACGGCGGCCGATCTCCCGCACCCCCCAGGCCAGCAGGAGCACAAAGATCGGCAGGGAGACAAGAAAGTAGCGGGCTTCGACCTTGGCCGCATAGAGCGAGGTCACTTTGGGCAGGGAGAGGAGGTAGATCAGCAGGGGAGGGGTGAGCAAAGAGCACCACAGCAGCATGCTGTTGCGGCGGTCAGCCTGCTCTCGGTGCAACAACGGAAGCAGGCCACAGGCAGCCAGGGCCAGGATGATGGCCGTCGGGATGGCGTACCGTTCGATATGGGCCGGGATGCCCAGGGCCAGCACGGTGGCCCACACCCTCAAGAACAGACCCAGATCGAAGGGCGGCGCTGCCTGCCAGGTGAGGTGTTCGGGACGGAGGGTGTAGAGAAACCAGGGGAGAAAGAGCGCCCCGACGGCGATCTGGGCCAGAGACCAGGGCAGGAGGGTGCGGCGGGCGCGACGGTCGGCCAGGACCCACAGGAGGAGGAACAGGTTCTGGCCGATGATGATGGTCAGAGAAAGGTAGTTGCTGTAGAGGGCCATGGCGGCCGAGAGGACATAGCCCCCCCACCATCGCCGCTGCCCTCCCTCTAACGCCCGCACCAGACAGAGAAATGAGGCCAGGGTGAAGAATGAAGCCAGGGCGTACATCTTGATCTCCTGGGACCATTCGACATGAAAGCGGGCAATGGTCAACAGGAAAGCGGCGAGCAGCCCGGTCATCGGTCCGGCGATCCTCTTGCCCAGGCGATAGAGCAGGGCCACAGTCAGCAGGGCGAAAAAGAGGGTGGAGAAGCGCACCGCAAAGGCCGTCTCACCCGCCAGCCGGTTCCATCCGGCCAGCAGCCAGTAGTGCAGGGGGGGGTGTTCATCCAGGGCGGTGAGGTAGGCGATCCGGGCTGGGGACAGCCGACCCAACCACACACTCCACCCCTCGTCCCACCAGATATTGCTGTCGGGCAGGCGATAGAGGCGCAGGGCAAAAGCCAAGAGGAAGAGCAGCAGGAGCGGAGCCCGTCGGGCCAGGGTGCCGTAATTGTTCATCGCCTTCCTCGTCTCATCGCGGCCTGTATGCTGTGCCGATTATAGCAAGAAGTGCGGAGAGCCGCAAATCTGTTTTCCTGAAGGGTGTTCGAAGCAGAGCATGGGCGGGGGGCATCCCATTGCTCGGCGAGGGTCTGTGACCCCCGTCAGTGGAGGGCCGCAAGGCTGGTGCGTTTGTAGGGCAACTGCGAGCAGTTGCCCTACTTGCGCTTTTCGGCATCTTCATTGCTCGGCGGGGGTCTGTGACCCCCGTCAGTGGGGGGCCGCCCCACCTTTTTCCGTTCCGTTTGTCGGACACTTGCCGTGGAAACCGTTTTGACGAAACGGGGGGGGTGTGATATACTTGCCTTACCTATCCAACGACAGGGAGGACAGTCTTTCTATGGCAGAAAGAGGAGAAATGAAGAGGATTCTGGTGACCGGTGCGGTCGGCCAGATCGGTTCAGAGCTAACCGTTGAGCTGCGTCGGCGCTACGGCGCGGAGAATGTAGTGGCCACCGGGCACAGGACCAAACCGGGTGCTGTCCTGTGCGAAGGTGGCCCTTTTGAATTTATTGATGTCACCCGCCGTGAAACCCTGGAGGCGGTGGTTGAAAAGTACCAGATTGACACCATCTACCACATGGCGGCCATCCTGTCGGCAGTGGGGGAGCAAAAGCCGCATTTGTGCTGGGAGGTGAACATTCACGGCCTGTATAACGTCCTGGAAGTGGCCCGCGAGCGAGGGCTGACCCGGGTGTTCTGCCCCAGTTCGATCGCCGCGTTTGGCCCGGAGACCCCCCGTGACCACACCCCTCAGGAGACTGTCTTGCGGCCGACAACGATGTACGGCGTCACCAAAGTCACCGGCGAGTTGCTGTGCAACTATTATGTGCGACGGTTTGGGGTGGATGTGCGCGGGGTGCGCTATCCGGGCATTATCAGCGCCGAAACGCTGCCAGGGGGTGGCACCACCGACTATGCGGTCGCCATCTTTTACGAAGCGGTGGCCAACCGACGCTACACCTGCTTTGTGCGAGAGGATACCATCCTGCCGATGATGTACATGCCCGACTGCATCAAGGCCACCATTGAGCTGATGGAAGCCGACTTTTCGCGGCTGAAGCACCATGCCGACTTTAACCTGGCGGCCATGAGCTTTTCAGCCGGGGAGCTGGCCGCCGAGATCAAAAAGCATATCCCCGACTTTGAGGTGACCTACGAGCCCGATTTTCGGCAGGCGATTGCCGACTCGTGGCCGCGCTCCATTGATGACAGCGCCGCCCGCCAGGAGTGGGGCTGGCAGCCGGCCTATGATCTGGCGGCCATGACCGCCGATATGCTGGAGAAGCTGACCCGCCGTCATGCCGAGGGACGGTTGTATCCTCAGGAGGGGTGTAGTTGAGGCGGAGCAAAGCTCATGACCGAGGTCCTGCACGAAAAGTATGTCCCGATTCTGTGTTTTGCCCGGGGAGAACAGTTCTACCCCATGGCCGTGGACGATTTCGTCGGCTATTGCACCCTCCGCCAGAAAGGGATCGATCTCCCACTCGTCGGACAGGGACAGGTCACGCTTCCTGACCTGGTGCGGGCCTATCGCTACCGACCAGATGTCTATCTCCAGTCGGTGCCACCCTCTCTGGCCGATCAGGATGTCCTGGCCCGGTGGGGAACAGATCTCCTGGGGGCGTTGACCGACCTGTCGTATAAAACGTGGCACTGGCAGGAGGAACTGGCCCGGATCGCTTACCGGTGGCTCAGCGACAAGACACGGGGGGCAGCTCAACTGTTCTGGTGGAACGACCTGGTGATGGGCCTGCTGGCCCGGGGCCGGCGTTCGAGCCGGGACCTGCCGCGCCTGAGCCTGCCCCCTGAAATCCAGCAGGCCGCCGCCGAAAACTATGCGCGCAGCCAGCCTGCCCGGCCGAACTATACCTGCTACTATCGCCTCAACCGCGACCGCGATTATTTTTGCCTGCAATACTGGTTCTTCTACGGCTACAACGATTGGGCTACCTCTTTTGGCGGACTGAATGACCACGAAGGGGACTGGGAGGGGCTTTACCTCTTTTTCCGGGCCGATTCCTCCGGCAATCTGCAGGAGCCTCCGGCCTACCTGACCTGCGTGGGCCACCACTCGCGCCTGACCAAACCGTGGGGCCATCCCGACATGACCCTGGACGGCACCCACCCGGTCGCCTACGTCGCCGGCGGCTCCCATGCCACCTACCCGCAGCGTCGGGAGTATGACCTGATGAAAGTCTACGGTCTGGTGGACTATGCCACCGGCGACGGGCTGACCATCGAACCGGCCGACTGGCGGCAGTGGATCGATCTGAACAGCGAGCCGTGGACCGATGGCTTTTTGGGGTCGTGGGGTACCCGTTACTGGCTGCCGCCGTCGTGGGCTGATAAGGTCCTGGGCAGTGTGAGAAAAAAGGCTGAGGAGATCGGCCTGCCGGGGGTCAGCGCCCCGCGGGGGCCGCGCTATGCCGACGATGGGAGCATCCGCCCCAACTGGATCGGGGTTGTGGACTGGGCGGGGATCTTGAATTTAGAGAAAGGCTAAATGTAGGGCAACTGCGAGCAGTTGCCCTGCTCAAACCAGATGAGAAAGGGGGTCGAGATGGCGGACAAGTTTGATTTTATTCGAGAAGAGGTAGCCGGCCTGCAGGAATCGGGCCTGTTTATCACCCTGCGGGTCATGGGTTCACCGGCCGATGCCTGGATGATCGTGGACGGCCGGCGGGTGCTCAACTTTTGTACCAACAACTACCTGGGGCTGGCCAACCATCCCAGGATGAAGGAGGCCGCCAAAAAGGCCATTGAGGAGTGGGGGGTGGGGCCGGCGGCGGTGCGCTCCATCGCCGGGACACAGGAACTGCACATCCAACTGGAAAAGCGCCTGGCCCAGTTCAAGGGGGTGGAGGATGCGCTCTATGTGCAGAGCGGCTTCTGCGCCAACCAGGCGGCCATCCCGCCGCTGGTGGGCGTGGACAAGGCGACCGGCGTGCAGGATGTGATCTTTTCCGACCGGCTGAACCATGCCAGCATCATTGACGGAGCACGGCTGTCGGGGGCCAGGATCATCGTCTACGAGCATTGCGATGCCCGCGATGCCGAGCGGGTGATCAGGGAGAACCTGCCCAAGTTCCGGCGGGGGCTGCTGGTGACCGACGGCGTGTTCAGCATGGATGGTGACATCGCCCCGCTGCCGGAGCTGTACGAGGTGGCCGAAAAGTATGGGGTGATGACCATGGTGGACGACGCCCACGGCGAAGGGGTGTTGGGCGGCGGCAAGGGGATCGTGCACCACTTTGGCCTGCAGGGCAAGTTCGACGTGGAGATCGGCACGCTGAGCAAGGCCTTTGGCGTGGTGGGGGGGGTCATCGCCGGGAAAAAGGTGGTGGTGGACTATTTGCGACAAAAGGCACGGCCCTTCCTCTTCTCCAGCGCGGTGACGCCGGCCGACACGGCGGCCTGCCTGGCGGCGGTGGACCTGCTGGAAGAAAGCTCCGAACTGGTGGAAAAGCTGTGGGCCAATACCGAGTATTTCAAAAAAGGCATGGTCCAGCTCGGCTTTGACATCGGCCGCAGCCAGACCCCCATCGTCCCGGTGATGCTGGGCGAAGCACCGCTGGCCAAAGAATTCTCGCGGCGGCTGTTTGAAAACGGCGTGTTTGCCATGTCTATCGGCTTCCCCACCGTGCCCCGTGGGCAGGCCCGCATCCGGGTGATGAATACCGCCGCCCACAGCCGCCAGGACCTGGAGATCGGCCTGGCTGCGTTCGAGAAGGTGGGCCGCGAGCTGGGGGTCATTTAAGGAGGCAGGAAGCAGGAAGCAGGGGGCGAGAGGGTGGGCCGGGCGTTGTTGTTGACCGGGCGACCGGGCGTGGGCAAGACCACCGTCATCCGAGAGGTCATCTCCCGGCTGGGCAGGAAGGCCGGCGGCTTTTACACTGCCGAGGTCCGGGAGCAGGGACAACGGACCGGATTTCGCCTGGTGGCCCTGGATGGGCCGCAGGGCACGCTCGCCGGGGTGAACATCGCCGGCCCTTACCGCGTCGGTAGATATGGGGTTCACCTCCAGGACCTGGAACAGATAGGGGTGGAAGCCATCCACCGGGCGCTGCGCCACCCTGATGTGGCTGTTGTGGTGGTTGACGAAATCGGCAAGATGGAACTCCTGTCGGCTGCGTTCCGTGAAGCGGTGCAGGCAGCCCTGGACGGCCCCAAACCGCTGCTGGCCACGGTAATGGCCGGACCGCAACCGTGGGTGGATGCCCTCAAGGCGCGCTCCGACGTGACCCTGGTCGAGGTCACCCCTGCCAATCGCCAGACCCTGCCTGACCAGATTATGGCCTGGTTGCGACAGGGGGGCTACCCTGAACGGGAACAGTCCCCTGCTTGACATTTTGCCCATCTTGCGGTAAGATGGTGGTTGTAAAACCTCTGTGGCGCTGTGGAGCGCACCTCAATTCATGAGAAAGGAGCAAGACCATGTTTCACCGTGTGACACTCATCGGACGAGTGGGCCAGGACCCACAGATGCGTTACACCCCCGACGGCATCCCTGTCACTTCGCTGAGCGTGGCAACCACCTCTCGGCTGAGCAAAACATTGTCTGACGGCAGCGAACGCCCCTGCCCAACCGGCTGGAAAGATTCGTTTAACGGCAAATATTGGGAGCTGACCACCTGGTGGCGTGTGACCTGCTGGCGGCAGTTGGCCGAGACCGTGAACCAGTATGTGCACAAGGGAATGCAGGTCTTTGTCGAAGGGGAGGTCACGGGCGATGCCCGGGATGGGCAGCAGTGGCCACGCACCTATACGGCCAGTGACGGCACCGTCCGGGCGGCCAACTATGAGATCACGGCCAGAACGGTCAAGATGTTGGGTGGCCGGGAAGAAGGCGCCGGCGGGCCGCCCATCGGCGAACCGCCACCGGAGGGCTACGAAGAGGACACCCTGCCCTTCTAGCTCGACAATGTTCGATTCGACCTCCCCCCTACCCCC
>DAOTYI010000298.1:0-3312 GCA_034434895.1 Anaerolineae bacterium | reverse complement strand
GCCCCCACCGGTCCGCCCCCTGGTCCCCTATCTGGACATCGTCCACAACCGGGCGGCGATTGAGATCCAGCGCGGCTGTGGGCGCGGTTGCCGCTTCTGCCACGCCGGGATGGTCTACCGCCCGGTGCGCCAGCGGCCGCCGGACGAGGTCCTGGCTGCCGTGGAAGAGATCCTGGCCAACACCGGCTTTGAAGAGATCGCGCTGCTGTCGCTCAGCGCCAGCGATTACGGCCCGATCGAGAGGCTGGTGCGGGAGCTGGTCACCCGGTACGGAGAACAACCGCTGTCCATTTCGCTGCCCAGCCTGCGCCTGGAGTCGGTCTCGGTGGCGCTGATGGAGCAGTTGCAGGCAGCCGGGCGGCGTTCCAGCCTGACCTTTGCGCCGGAGGCGGCCAGCGAACGGTTGCGGCGGGTGATCAACAAGCCGATCGCCGACCAGGAGCTCCTGGCCGTGGCCGAGGAGGCTTACAGCCGGGGCTGGAAGACGATCAAGCTCTACTTTATGATCGGCCATCCCACCCAGACGCTGGAGGATGTGGCGGCCATCGCCGACCTGGCGCGGCGGGTGCGGGCGGTGGGGCAGCGGACCCTCGGCCGCAAGGCTCAGGTGAACATCACCGTTTCGACGCTGGTGCCCAAGCCTCACACCCCCTTCCAGTGGCTGCCCCTGGCCGACGAGGCCGAGGTCCGGGCACAGCAGGAATATTTGCAGGACCACCTCCGTGGCCCAGGGCTGAAGCTGAGCTGGAACCGCTATGCAGAGACGCTGCTGGAGGCGGTGCTGTCGCGGGGCGACCGGCGGCTGGGGGCAACCCTCTACCGCGCCTGGCAACTGGGAGCCCGCTTTGACGGCTGGAGTGACCAGTTTCAGGCCGAAGCCTGGCGGCAGGCGTTCCGCGAAACCGGGCTCTCCCCCGACTTTTACGCCCGGCGCCCCCGCCCCCTGGAGGAACGGTTCCCGTGGGACCATCTGGATGTCGGGGTGACAAAGGAGTACCTGGTCCGCGATTACCAGGCTGCCTTGCGGGGCGAGACCCGGCCTGACTGCCGCCAACAGTGCGCGGCCTGCGGCATCCTGACCGCTTTCCGCCAGGAGCGGCTCGGGGTGGCCGATGAGGCGTGGGGTTGTCCGCCGCTGAAGGCAGGAGAAGCCATGGCGAATGACCGATGATCTGTATCGAATGAGGATCAAATTCGCCAAAGGCGAGCCGTTGAAATATCTCTCTCATCTGGACCTGGCCCGGACGTGGGAGCGAGCCTTCCGCCGGGCGGGACTGCCCCTGGCCTACAGCCAGGGGTTCAACCCCCGGCCGCGCTTTCAGATCGCCGCCGGGCTGCCGGTGGGCGTGACCGGTCAGGCGGAGCTGCTGGATGTATGGCTGAACAGGCCGCTGTCTCCGGCCGGGCTGGTATCCCGGCTGCGGCCTGTGCTGCCCCCTGGCCTGGACCTGCTGGCCGCCGAAGAGGTCGCCCTGCGAGCGCCCTCCCTCCAGTCGCAGTTGCGCGCCGCCGACTATCGGGCGGTGGTCCGCAGCCTGGAGCCGGTTGAAGCCATCCAGGCCCGCGTGCAGCAGTTGCTGGAGTCCACCACCCTGCCTCGCCGCCGCCAGCACAAGGGCCGATGGCAGAGCTACGATCTCCGGCCTCTCATCCTGGAGGTCACCGTCAAAGCGGCAGGAGAGGGGGAGCAGGTGGTGGAGATGCGCCTGCAGGCCAGCCCGCAAGGGGCCGGCCGCCCCGACGAGCTGCTCGATGCCCTGGGCCTGTCGCTGGCCCCTCACACCATCACCCGGACCTGCCTCCACTTTGAGTTTGACAAATAGCCGGGCAGTCCGGCGGAGCCTGCGACCTCGCCGCCAACGGGCCGGGGGTCTGCGACCCCCGGCGAGCGGGGGAACCTCAAATAGCCGGGCAGTGGTCGTGTTGCTCCGGCGGGGCCTGCGACCTCGCCCGCCAACGGGCTGGAGGCCACAGACCCCATTGGCATCAAGTTACGGCGCGGGCGATTGGAAATCGCATCGGTAGGGGCAGAGCGGCGCTCTGCCCCTGGCCGTCCGCCTGCGCGAACGGAGGCGTCCACGCCGGTGGATGCCTGGCCGCAGGCCCCTGAGAGCTTGTCTGAAAACCACCAAGACGCGAAGGACACCAAGGGCACCATGCGGCTTTTGTTCGTTTCCTTCGTGTTCCTTTGTGTCCTTGGTGGTAAGCTTTTCAGATCGGATCGTATGGCCACAGACCCCCGGCGAGCGGAGGAACCTGGACCAACCGCCGCGTTGAGTTTGACAAATAGCCAGGCAGTGGTATAATCCGCCTTTGCAAGCATGGCGGCGGGGCCTGGAGCAGGCCCCCCGCCTGTTGAGGTCAAAGTGGGAGGAAAGCCCTCATGTACGCAGTCATCAAGACGGGAGGCAAACAGTACCGGGTCAGCCCCGGCGATTCGATCGAGGTCGAAAAGTTGCCTCATGAAACAGGTCAGCAGATCGAACTGGACGAGGTGTTGCTGGTGACCGGGAGTTCCGGCGTCCAGATCGGCCGGCCGCTGGTGCCGGCGGCCCGCGTCAGGGCCACGGTGACCCGCCAGGCAAAAGGCCGCAAGGTGGTTGTGTTCAAGTACCACAACAAAAACCGCTACCGCCGCAAAAAGGGGCACCGGCAGCACCTGACCCGGTTGCGCATTGACGAGATCGTGGCCTGAAAGAAAGGTTGGGGAGAGATGGCACACAAAAAGGGAGGAGGCAGCACCCGCAACGGGCGCGATAGCCAGGGCAAGCGATTGGGCGTCAAACGGTTCGATGGCGAAAAGGTGACCGCCGGCAGCATCCTGGTCCGGCAGCGGGGCACCCGCTTCAAGCCGGGTGAAAATGTGGGCCTGGGTCGGGATTACACCCTGTTCGCCACGATTGATGGCTATGTCAGGTTTGAGGTCATCCGGGGCGGGCGCAAACAGGTGAGCGTCTATTCAGAGCAGGTTTCGGCATAGGGGGGCAGATCATGAAACGCGGTATCCATCCCACCTACTATCCAGACGCGAAGGTCATCTGCGCCTGTGGCAACACCTGGACCACCGGGGCCACCGAAAAGGTGATCCACACCGACGTTTGTTCCGCCTGCCATCCCTTCTTTACCGGTGAACAGCGGATCGTGGATACGGCCGGCCAGGTGGATCGGTTCATGCGCCGCCTGGAAAAACGGGCAGAGATGATCGGCAAAAAGAAGGCCTGAGGCCGCCGGGCGGGGGCAAGGGGCAGAGTCCAAACTTTGCCCCTTTTTGATTTGCTTGACCATGTTCGACTCGACCTCACCCCTACCCCC
>DAOTYI010000297.1:0-10144 GCA_034434895.1 Anaerolineae bacterium | reverse complement strand
GGTGTGGGCCTGCGGGGACCTGGCGAGACACAGCTTGAGGTGGACCGGCGGGAGATCGGCCGGCGCATCGCCCACATCCGCCAGGAACTGGAAGAGGTGCGCCGACATCGTCGGCTGCACCGTCGCCATCGGGCGCGGATGGCGGTGCCGGTGGTGGCGATTGTGGGCTATACCAACGCCGGCAAGTCAACCCTGCTCAATGCCCTGTCCGGCGCCGATGTGTTGGCCGAGGACCGGCTGTTTGCCACCCTGGACCCGACTTCGCGCCGGGTGGCCCTGCCTGGCGGCCGGGAGGTGATCTTTTCCGATACAGTGGGCTTTATCCAAAAGCTGCCGACGGAGCTGATCGCCGCCTTCCGGGCCACCCTGGAGGAGATCCACGAAGCGGACCTGATCCTCCATGTCGTGGACATCACCCATCCCAACGCTCTGTTGCAGAGTGAAACGGTGATGGAGACACTGGCCGACCTGGGGGTGGTGGACCGGCCTGTTCTTGTCGCTCTGAACAAGATTGACCGGCTGCCCGATCCGACGGTGACGGAAGGCTGGCTGGCCGAATTCCCCAACAGCGTGGCGATTTCGGCTGCCCAGGGGCTGGGCCTGCCGGACCTCCTGGAGCGGGTAGAGCAGGTTCTGGCCGAAGGGTTGCTCTATATTAAGGTCCAGGTGCCATACACCCGGGGGGATGTGGCTGCCCTTTTCCATGAGCGGGGTAGCGTGATCAAGGCAACGCATAACGAACAGGGAACGATCCTGGAGGGCTACCTGCCCCGTCGCTGGCTGGAGCATCTCCGGCCTTATTTAGTCTGAGAGCCGGTCTGAAAAGCTTACCACAAAGGCCACAAAGGAACACGAAGGAAACGAATAAAAACCGCGTGGTGCCTTTGGTGCCCTTTGGGCCTTGCTGGTTTTCAGACAAGCTCTGATCCGACAGCGATGGTTCACGGTCTGAACTCGCCGCCGAAGCGCTGAGGTTGCGGAGAAAACCGATATCTGCGTCTCTGCGGTGAACAAAGCGAGGAGGCAATGCCGATGCGAAAAGGAAGATGGAGGTTCTGGCTTTCCCTGCTGGTCATCGTTGGACTCGTCGTGGTGGCGGTTGTCTTTTGGCCCTGGTGGCGGGGATGGCTGCCTCATCCGGCGTTTGTCGAGGCGTGGATTTACTATCTGGTCATTGACCTGAATATCGGGCGGTGGGGGCCGGTGGCCACCCTCTTGCTGGTGGGGTTGATCGAACTGGTGTGGGCGCTGAGCCTGGGGAGGCAGAGCAGCGCTTTCGAGCGTCAATGGCAGCGGCTGGAGCGGTTACAGGCCAAAGAGGTAGCAGTGTTGAACCAGGAGATCAGCCAGCTCAAAGAGGAGCGCCGTGGTCTGCTCTCAGAACTGGAGCTGCGTGAGGACCTGATCCGCGAGGAGAAAACCCGCCTGTGGGCTCAGTTTGAAGAACTACAACGGCGCAGCGGCGTGTCGCTGAGCACGCTGACGATCCTCGATGCGCCCGAGCTGCTGCCTGCCGTGCGGGGAGAATGGCGACAGATCGTTTCTCAACTGGAGCGGATTGAGCTGGTCGGTTCTGCTTCGGTCAGGAGAGGTCAAAGCTCTTTGCAGTTGCAACAGCGGGCAGGTGAGTTGCTCCGGCTGGGCCGGGCCTGTTACTATCTGGGCCAGTATGAGCGGGCCCTGACCCACTATGACCGGGCGGCTGAAGCGGCGCCCAATGACCCGGAAGCGATGATCGATCGGGCCGTCGTCAATCACGCTCTGGGCCGTCACCAGTTGGCCGTGCAGGACCTGGAACGTGCCCTGAAGCTGGCCGAAACACCGTGGGCTTATCTCTATCGCGGCCTGCTGCGGGAGCATCTGGGCGAAAGTAAGCGTGCTCTGGAGGATTATAGCAAAGCCCTGCGTCTGGATTCAAGCTTTGTAGAAGGCTATTATCGCCGAGGGTTGCTCTATGCCGAATTAGGGGAGTATGACAAGGCGTTCCAGGACCAGAACCGGGTCATAGAGTTCAACAGCAGTCACGCCGGAGCCTATGCGGCCCGGGGTGTTGCCCGTGCCTTCCTGGGCGATTCGCAGTGGGCATTGAACGACCTGGATCGGAGCTGTATGCTGGCTCCGCAGCGCTATGAGCCGTTCTATCACCGGGGCCGGGTGCGACACCAACTGGAGATGTATGAAGAGGCCCTGAGTGACTTTAACCGGGCCATTGAACTGAACCCGGCCTTTGCGCCGGCGTACATGGCGCGGGGCAATACCTATCTGGCGCTGGAGAAGCATTGGCAGGCTATTGCCGATTACAGCCAGGTTATTGAACTTCAACCCAAGAATGCGGCCGCCTTCCATGCCCGGGGCAAAGCACGCGCTGCCATGAGGGAGTACCGTCGGGCGATTGAAGACCTGGATCAGGCGCTGGAGCTCGATCCGGGCCTGGCCTCGGCCCTGGCCGACCGGGGCTCGGCCTACGAAAAGTTGGGCGAGTATGAGCTGGCCATCCGTGACCTGGATCGGGCTATCGTCCTGGCCCCCAACCTGGCCATCGCCTACTACAATCGGGGCCTGGCCTATGGCAGCAAGGGGGAATATGATAAGGCCAGCCGGGATCTGAACCGGGCGGTCGAGCTCGATCCTTCGCTGGGCAGCATGCGACCGGCGGCCTTGGGTTCCACACCGGCCTGAGGTGAAACGGTCCGCCCGAAGATGCGTTGCTCATTGTAGGACAACTGCGAGCAGTTGTCCTACGGGTACAGCAACCCGCATTTCTCGGCGGACCCAGACCGCCAGGGGGCACAAATTTCCATCTACTGAGAGCTTGTCTGAAAACCACCAAGACACAAAGGACACCAAGGGCACCATGCGGTTTTTTATCCGTTTCCTTCGTGTTCCTTTATGGCCTTGTGTCTTTGTGGTGAGCGTTTCAGACTGGCTCTGAGGCCGGAGGGCGAAGGGGGTTGGATGCAGCATGAGTCGTTTTCTCGATAAATTGGCGATGGTCCGTGGCCTGCCGGTTCTCATCGGTGTGGCCCTGGTGATCCTGAACTTTATCGTGCGCTGCGTGATCTATGCTTTGGTACCGGCCACCGGACAGGTCGGCTTTGTGCTGTTTCTGTTTACCGATGGGAACCTGCTTCTTCACCTGGGGGTGATCGTCGGTCTGCTCGGTGTGCTCATCGGCGACATTCTGTAGGGCCGGTCTGAAGACCACCAGGGAATAGACTTTTCAGAGAAGGCGTTTCTGCCACGCCTGCCGGGCCTTCCGGACCCATTCCCGTTCGGCCTCGAACGTGAGCCGCGCCAGTGCCTCTTCCCAGGTCAACCACCGGCGTTCGAACTGCTTTTCGGGGCAGAGAGTGTCTTCATCCCCCGCCAGGGCCATCAGAAAATAGGATTCATCGCGGATGATATGACTGTCCTGCCAGTCAAACTCGACCGTCTGCTGGCCCAGGTCGGCCAGGATCGTCAGCCCCGACAGTCCGGCCTCTTCCTGCACTTCGCGCAAGGCAGTTTGCTCGCGGCTTTCACCCGACTCGATGTGGCCCTTGGGCAATCGTACCTCCGGTTGCCCGTCCGGCCCCAGGCGGCCGGGGCGCAACAAGACCAGGACGCGCTCGCCGGCGGCATCTACCACCACGCCGCCGGCAGCGGCGTATGTTTGTCTACGGTGCATAGCGGAATGGATGCCGCGCCGCCTCCTTTTCGGCGATCAGCTCGCCGAGTGTGGGCCGCCCCTCCAACGCCTTGCGGATGGCTCCGCGCATGGCCTTGTAGTTGTTGATCTTGACCCGCTGCCGGATGCTGGCTGCCGGGTGGACGAATACATTGGCGATCAGACACAGGTCGTCCAGGAGGGCTTCCGGCAGGTTGTGCCGGGCAATGGCATGTTCCAGCGCCAGCCTGATGCCGGCTGCCGCCTCTTCATAGACTAACTGCCGGGCCCTGGCCGTCCGCACTGTGACCGTCGGCACCAGCAGGGTCAGCGGCCGTTCGCTGAGGACCGCCAGCTCGTGGCCGGGTCGTGGCTCGTTTCTGGCCCTGTCAATCGCTTTGCCAACCGGTCCGCTCTTCCACCCCAGCAACAGGTCAATGTGCGCGATTTCAGAAAAGGGTGGTCCGGCAAAGCCCTCGCCGACGCAGAGCGTCAGGTCCTCGAACCGGGGTGGGATGTCAGCAGGCAGGGCATACTCGACCTCTCTGCCGCCCAGGGTCACGGTCCGGGTGCCGATCTTGCCCAGGTTTTCAAGTTGAGTGCGCAGGTCTTCGTAATCCTCCCGCTCGAACTCACCCCCCTGGATCATCGGCAGGCGGACGTTGCTCATGCGCGGCAGGCCGATCATGCGCAGCCCCTCTTTGACCGCCTGGGGACCTCCCTTGCGCACCACCAGCCGGGTGAGGATCTGGATCTCTTTGGCCCGCCGGCGCACAAATTCGACCTGGCCGCATTGCGCCGCCTGATAGATCTCCTGCCAGATGTCGGGGATCAGGTTGGCCGAGGCCAGGATGGCCCCATCGGCGCCGGCCAGCATCGCGGCGGCCGCGATCTCGTCGTGGCCGCAGAACAGGCCGATGGTCCCCCGCAGCTTTTCCAACGCGGCCATAAAGAACGGCATGTCGCCTGACGAATCCTTCATGCCGATCACATGGTCGAAAGCCAGGCCCATCCCCTCAGCCGTCCACCATTGATAGTGGGTGCCGGCGCACTGGGGGATGTTGTACAGCACCAGCGGCAGGCCCACCTTATCCACTTCCCGGTAGTGGTCGAATATCTCGTTGAAGGCCGGCTTGAGGAAGTAGGGAGCGACGACCAGCGCCCCGGTGGCCCCTGCATCCCGTGCCCAGGCGGTCAACTCGACCGTCTCCCGCGTGCTCTGGCAGCCGGTCCCGGCCAGCACCGGCACCCGCCCCCCCACCTCATCCAGGCAGATGGCGATGACCTGCTTTTTTTCTTCCAGCGTCAGGGAGCTGAACTCGCCGGTCGTGCCACAGGGCACCACGCCGTTCACGTGGGGCAGCAGGAAGCGGATCAGCTCGCGGTAGGTGGCCTCATCCACCCGGTCGTCGGGCGTGAACGGGGTGACCAGGGCGGGAAAGATGCCCTTGAACCAGTCTTGTTTTTTCGACATACATCTCGCCTCTACTGATAGAGTTCCAGGTCCAGTTCGATGCCATCCAACAGTCCTCGCCGCAGCCCTTGCTGTAGCCCTTGCTGTAGCCCTTCTTGCCGTCCTTGTTGCAGCCCTTGTTCTACCCATCTTTGAGCTATCGTAGCCATCGTCCCACCTCCCTCAGGAAACGCCTCTTTCACTGCTTCACCCATCCTTTCGCAGTTCCTGTCATTTGTCCCCTGGTTGCCCGAACGCCTGGTCAATCGCCGCACAGGTCGCCTGGTAGGCGTTGTGGTGCAGCACCCGCCGGTCCAGCGCCTGGGGGTGGACTGTGGCCTGGACGAACATCACTTCGCTATGCATGGCTGTCTCAGGGATGACACCCTCAGCCAGTCTGTCCACAATCGCTTTGGCCACGGCGTTCTGCACCGGCCCGTAGATCATGTTTGCCTGACGCAGGTCCTTCAGCTCGCAGGTCGGCACGATGAGCGTGCTGGGCCGCACCGTCAGGTTGGGTTCCAGGATGGTGGTCAGCGCCTCGAAGCCGTGGCGGGGATAGGTGAGTTGATAGGCCCATGCCTCGCCCGCCGGCCCATCTTTGGCCCCACATAGCAGATCGATCTGGACCCATTCGACTGTGCCCACCTCTCCGGCGCTGCCCGTTCCGAGCCGCATCCCGCTGCTGCGGATCGTCTCCGCATCCAGCCCCAACTCGCCGAACCGCTCTTCCAGCAGCCCACCCGGCACCTGATACCGGATACCCGATACCTGAACCTTGCCCAACTTTTCAAGCTCAAGCTGAATCTCGGCCCGGTCCTCATGGATCAAGGCTCCGCCGACGCTCTTGAGTGGGCTGCGCGGGATGCCGACATCCAGGCCCATCATTTTGAGCGCCTGCTTGACGGCCACTCCGCCGCCGTAACGACAAAAGATACGCGACAGCTTCTGCACCTGGCGCTGGAGGGCGCGGGCCGTCTCCAGGTCACCGCGCTGCACAGCCGCCAACACCTGTTGCCACACCTCTGGATAGACCTGGGCCGAGGCCAGGATCATGCCATGTGCGCCGCCGGCCAGCGCGTTGAGCACCACCTCGTCATGGCCGATCAGGACATTGATCCGGTCGCCGGCATATTCCAGAATCTCCATGGTATAGGTCAGGTTGCCCGACGAGTCCTTCAGGCCGACGATGTTGGGGATGTCGGCCAGGTCCTCGACGACGCGGCGGGGCAGATAGGCATCCACCACCTGAGGGATGTTGTACAGGATGATGGGCATGTCGGGCAGCGCCCGGGCGATGGTGTAGTAGTGCTGATAGATGCCCTTGTCAGAGGGGTGAAGGAAGTAGGGGCAGACGATGAGGCAGGCCGTGGCTCCGACCTCCTGGGCCCGGCGAGCCAGCTCCAGGGCCAGTTTGGTGCCGGCGGCACCGGTCCCGGCGATGACCGGCTTGCCCTGGGCCTCCTCTACGGCAATCTGCACCAACCTTTGGTTTTCATCCGGGGTCAGGTAGTTGAACTCGCCGGTGGTGCCGCAGGGGACCAACCCGTCCACGTGGGGCAACAGGTGGCGGATCAGGGCGCGAAAGGCTGCCTCGTCCACCGCCTGATCTCTGGCAAAGGGGGTGACCAGGGCGGGATTGACGCCGCCTGGCCGGAACGGTTTATCAGCCATTATCCACTCTCCGTTGAGATTGTTCCTGCCTTAGGATGCTGACACCGGGGGGTGGTTTTCTGACCTGTCCAGTTGCACCGCGCAGTCGCACCGGATCGAGAGCGTGTTGAGAGAAACGGATCGGCTTCATTCCTGTCATAGATGCAAATTTGGCGCGGCGATAAACGACAGGCCGTGTTCCGTCAGGGCTCGGGCGGTGCGGTTTACCGCGTCATGCTTGTCCAGATAGTTGCGCTCCAGCGCCGCCCAATCGCCTGAGGCGATGATCTCGGCCTTGTCGCGGAAATAGTCCAGAATGTCAGAGGGGTGCTCACGGGCCGAGTCAACCTCCGGGATGCCGCCCTCATGTTTGGCCGAGATGTTGGCCACATGATCGGCCAGCTCCACCAGCTCGGCGGTGCGGTCGTAGGGCTGGCGGACAATGCTCTTCCAGGTCTCGGTGATATGGTGCTCAAAGCGGACAAACTCTTCCAGGCCAAGCGCCCTGCGCACCTGGGCCGTCAGCTCGATCGTCTGGTTGTTCACCGAGTTGCTCCAGTTGAAGCCGATAAGCGACGTGCTGCCATCGTCGCGGCCAAAGAGCCGGGCCCCGATCAGGGTCCACAGCGCGGCGTAGGGGTTGTCGTTGCCCATAAAGACCGAAATCTTGAACTCGATGTCCACCCCCAGCTTGTGCAGGAAATAGCCCAGCAGGACCGTGCCGGGGTTGATGTTGAGCACCTGTCTGATGCCATAGTTGGTATAGTAGTACAAAAATTCATCGAGCCACTTGAGGGGGTAGTGGTTGGGCTGGCCCACGCCGCCAAAGTAGCCGGTGATCGTCGCCGGGCCGCCCAGATGGATGTTGGAGCCATCGGTCCCTTTGGTGTCCAAGGTCTCGACATAACTGGCGCCGATGATCTGCATGGCCGCCGCCACGGCCAGGATGTCGCCGTTGTCGGCCTCCTGCTCTTTCATCTTGCGCACCCGGATATAGCGGCCGGGCATCAACTCGCGCCGGGCAATGGCCTGTCTGGCTTCGGTGATGAGGAAGGGGAAATATTGCAGGGCACTGATCTCCAGGGTGACGGCCAGGTCATCTTTGAAGGTCATGGTATCGGCCCTGTCGCCCAGCACCTGGCGCCGGTAATCGGCCACGCTGATGAACGCCCCCCGATCGCGCTGCTCGCTGAGCCACTCCAGATCGGCCAGGTAGGGGGAGTGGATCTCCCGCAGGCGGGCCAGCAGGTTGTCGAGCCGGCGTGCCTCTGCTGCCCGGCGATTGATCTCCTCCGGCGTGCCATACTTTTCGACGACGGCCAGAAAATCGTTGATAACCTGCGTGTGGGGGTCCAGAAGCAGGGCATTGATCTCCGAGAGCCGCTCCTCAGAGATCCTCAGTCGGTGGCGAAGATCGCTTTCCATAACTACCTCCCTTTGATTTGAGTGCGGAACTCCTGCTATTCGGGATACTCGCCGGGCAACGGCCGGGGCGGGTAGCCGGGTTGTTGCAAGACATATCCTTGTTGACTGAAGTAGGCGGTACGGCGTGTGTTCTCTTCGACAGAGAGGAGAAGGCTGATAAACTCGGCGCCGGCATACAGGAACAGAAAGTAGATGATGGTGATGACCAGTATCATAATGAATGCAGCGATGCCTGCCAGAGGGCCGCCGATCTTCAGGCCGGTAAAGCCCAATGGTTCAGACAGGGTGAAGCCCAGAATGAGCAGTGCGACACCGCCAAGGAAGCCGAAAATGAGGGATATCCAGGCCAGAATCTTGAGGATCGTCGCAATGATGTGCAAAGCTGTAAACCGTCTTTCCATCTACAGGTCTCCTTTCCTCCGATCCTTGGAGTCTGAATGGCCGGGCGCGGACATTATAACACAGAGGCAGCAGAAAGACAAACAGGTGGACAAAGGGGGTTTCGAAGCAGAAGAACGGAGCTGCTCCCGCCGGGTTTGTGACCCGGCGGCCCCCCACAGGCGGAGGTCCCAGACCCCCGCCGAGCAATGGGGTGAAGGCAGACCGGTGGCGGAGGCGCTGTCTTCGCCTACCCCTGATAGCGGTTTCGGTCACGCTGCCACACCTTGTCCAACACCCGTTGCAGGCTGTCGGCCAGGTCGATCCCCTCGGAATTGGCCAGGCAGATGAGGGCAAAGAGGATGTCGGCCAGCTCTTCTCCCAACTCCTGGGCTGCTTCGCCTGCCTTCTTGGGTTTGGGGCCGTACAGATGGTTGATCAGGCGGGCCAGTTCCCCTACCTCTTCGGCGATGCGGGCCAGGTTGGCGTGGGGTGTCCAGTACCCTCCACCCACAGCCTGTATCCAGGCATCCACCTCGGCCTGGAACTGCTTCAGCGTTTTGTCGGGCATGTTGCGCCTCCAAAGTTGCACATGGCGTCCAGTATAACACAGTTTGGATCGAGCCCCAAATGCACCGGTTGGGAATTTATGGAACTGCCTGTCACCTCCACTGCTTTGACATTTTTCTGCCCCTCCATTATACTAGGGTTCATGCACAACAAGCCAATTGCCCTAAACTCATCAAAAAATTTTAACCACCAAGACACCAAGACTCAAAGATTTAGGGAAATTTCTTGGTGTCTTTGGGCCTTTGTGGTGCAATTCCTTATTGTGAGTAGACTCTACTATCAGGGTGTAGCACAGGCTTGAGCCTGTGCTACAGGTTATCGGACCTGGGATCACAGAGCATGAGAACGTGCATCATTGTTTGTCTCGGATTGTTACTTTCGATCCCCCTGATATGGCCGGTTGGGCCTGTTGGGGCAGGTGCCAGGAACCCCTGTACTGAACCGGGCAACCTGACCTACAATTGCGGTTTTGACACCTTCACGGAACAGTCGTGGCAGGGCAAGCAATTGCGGGTCCCGGAGGGATGGTGGTTCTTTATCTTGAACGGGTCCCCCGATTTCAGGCAGGGGCAGGACACCTTTTGGGGAGCTCCTGCCTTGTGGCTGGTGACCGATGGGGTGCCTTTCACAGCCGGCATCTACCAGCAGGTCTCTGTCACACCGGGGGTCGTCTATCAGACCGATATCGGCTGGGCGGCGGCCAGATGTGGCGAGGAGGTGTGTGGGGACATGGAACGCCGCCTGGGCCTGGATCCCGGCGGCGGCACCGACCCTTTGGCCCCGTCGGTGGTGTGGAGCCGGATCGAGGCAGGTGGAGACAAATGGCCCGATCTGACCGTCTCGGCCAGGGCGACGGGGCCCAGGATGACCGTTTTTGTGTGGGTCAACCACCCCTCAAGTTACGGCCTGGATGAGGTCTATCTTGATGCGGTGGGCCTGTGGCCGGATCTCAACCAGCCGGCGGCGACCGTCACGCCCAAACCCTCGCCCACGCCGACCCCCCGCCCGCTCACCCGCAC
>DAOTYI010000296.1:0-3429 GCA_034434895.1 Anaerolineae bacterium | reverse complement strand
TCGCAATTGCATCGCTGCCCTGGCCGACGACGAAGCTCTGATCACCCAGCTTTTTCAATACCGCTTTGGACAGGGGGAGGGGTGAGGGCCAGGCGGAATTTTCTCCACCGCCCTCTGTTTCCAACAGGGGGCGTGGGGATCCTTTGCTCAGCGGGGGTCTGTGACCCCCGCCCGTGGGGGGCGCAAGGCTGGTGCGTTTGTAGGGCAACTGCGAGCAGTTGCCCTACTTGCGCTTTTGGGCGTCTTCATTGCTCAGCGGGGGGCCGCCAGGTCACAGACCCGGCAGGAGCAGCCTTCTGCTTCGAAAGCCCGGTGGTCTTTGTAATGTGATTTGTAAGGTCTGCCTGGTATAATGCTGGCAGCAGGAGGGGCGTCTCTGCCCCCCTGAGGAGGTAAACGATGAGTCGGTCTCGAATTGTGAATATGCTGATTTTTCTGGCCGCCCTGGCCTCCCTGACGCTGGGGCCACGGCCCCTTTATGCTGCCCCCGTGCTCACCATCCAGCCGATCACCTGGAACACGATCGGGCTGGACAGCAACAATGTCAACGCAGGGCCCAACATCTTCCAGGTGGGGGCCCGCGTCTGCAATGTCGGCGATGAAACCGCCACCAATGTGACGACCACGTTTGTGCGGGATGGGGCTATAAACCCGTATATCAGCCTGCAAGGGTCTTCTACTCTTACCCTCTCTGCCCTGCCCCCCGGTCCCACCTCTCACCCGCCGGGGAACACCGGCCCGACCCCTGCCAACTGCGCCGATTTCTACTACAACGTCCTGATCAGCCGCACGTCGGCTGCCTACGACACCACCCAGCTCTACCACATCGAGGCTACCGCCGACGGTTTGGGAACGGTGAGCACGCCGACCAACCGCGAACTGTACGTGGAGCACCTGATTTCGCAGAACCGGAACGAGGTAATCTCATTTACCGGCCCAACCCAGGTTACCGTCGGGCAAACCTACTTTTACACCGTCACCGCGCAAACGGCCACCAACGGCTACGGGCAACTGGTCACGTCGGTGGACTTTCCCAACATCCTGTTCCAAACCCTGGCTGTTACGGTCACCTATACGACCCCCCCCAACGCCACCAACAACGCCGTCTATGCCGATGCCTGCGGCTGGGACCCGAATATCGGGCCGACTCCTCCCCAGGGGACCTACCGCAGTTGCAAGGGGCCGCCGAATTACACGGGCGGCAAGGCCGGTGGCAACATCACCATGCTCTACAAGGTCCTGATCCTCTCGGCCGGCACGGCCACCCTGACGCCGATCATCTATGACTTTTCCGGCAGCAGTTACCACTACAACAGCGACTATGGGCTGGATGTTCTGGCCGTCGTGGCCAGCGACCCCACCGCGGCCAACGTGATCTCCTTTGTGGCCACGCCCCGGGGAAAGACGATCCTGCTGACCTGGGAGACGGCCAGCGAGGTGGATAACCTGGGCTTTCACCTCTATCGCCGGGAGAGCGGCACGGAAGCCTATACCCGCCTCAACGAGACTCTGATCCCCTCCAGATTCCCCGGCCAGGGACAGGGGGCAACCTATGACTTTGTTGATGACAGGGTGAGGGGCGGTGTGACCTATGAATACCTCCTGGAAGAGGTGGACACAGTTGGGATGCGCACATCCTACGGTCCGGTGACGGCCAGGGCTCTGTACACCGTCTTTCTCCCGATGACAGGCAGGTAGTCTGGTCAGAAAGAAAGGAAGTTCTGAAGTGCCCGGCGCCTGGTCCGACTCCATGCTGGATGCCTTACTGGGGTTGAAAACGGCCTACGCCCTGGCAGATTCAGCCGGCTGGATTGTCGAACATGATGCGCGCTTCTCCCTGTGGGTCACCGGCCAGGAAGGTGAACTGTCGGGTCAGGCTCTGGTGGATGTGCTGCCCGAGCTCGTGGGTCAGGAAGAGGCCCTGCAGAGCCTGTGCCGGGGAGAAAGCCCGTTCTGGAAGCTGGACTATCTCCAGCGGACGATGCCGAACGGGGACATCCGCTATCTCTCCCTGACCATTGTCCGCCGCCGGTCAGAGCAGGACATCGCCCTGGTGGTCCTGGTCACCGACATCACCGAGCAGGGGACCTACCTCCAACAGTTGACCCAGAGCCGCAACGAGATCCTTCTGCTTCAAAATCGGATCAAGGAATTCGAATCCCGCCTGGATGATCTGCTGCACCGGCAGTTTCCACCCAGCCGGAGAAATCGCACAGGCTGAGACAAAGAGAAAAGGGGGGAAAGGGTTTGGGGCCGGTGGCCTGTCCACCGGCCCCAGCTCTTTTTTCAGGAGTTACGCAGTTACCCGGCAGGCTTACCACAAAGGCACCAGGATTTGACAGGCCGGCCCGGATCGGGATAATATTCAGGCTGTGAATATTCAAAAGAGGAGGCAGAATGCCCCGCGAACCAGACGCCGGGCCACAACCGGCCCTGCTGGGGCTGCTGATGGCCCGGCCCCGGCATGGCTACGAACTCTATCAGGATTTCAGCCGCGAGCTGGGGCGGGTGTGGCAGATCGGGTTGAGCCAGCTCTATGCCCACCTCAAGCAACTGGAGGAGGCCGGCCTGTTGACCGCTCAGACCGAACCCCAGCCGGACCGGCCGCCACGCAAAGTCTACTCCCTGACCGCTGCCGGCCGTGCCGCGTTCCTGGACTGGCTCCACCGGCCAACACCCTACCTGCGCCACATCCGCCTGGATTTTCTGGTCCGGCTCTATTTCTTCCACGTCCTGGCGCTGCCCGGTCTCGACCAGCTTGTCGCTGAACAGAAAGCCCTCTGCCAGGCTCAGTGTGAGCGGTTTGGCCAGCTCGCCGCTGAGGCCGACGACCGCTTTCGCCGCCTGGTGTTGGAGTTTCGGCAGGGGCAGTTGGAGGCCGTCATCCGCTGGCTGGACCGCTGCCTGGAAGTCCTGTAAGGGGGAGGTGACCATGAAATATCTCCAGCTTTGGGCCTTGATGGCCGTTGTCCTGCTGGCCGGGGCGTGTGGTGGCACGCCCCCTGTCTCCACCTCACCGCTGGCCACGCCCGCCTCGCCGGCCGGCGGCCTGGAAGTGGTGGACGCCCTGGGGCGGACCGTACAGTTTGCCATGCTGCCGCAGCGGATCGTCGTGGCCGGCAAAAGCAGCCTGACCATCGTGGACACCCTCTACCTGTTCCCCGAAGCCAGGGAGCGGCTGATCGCCCTGCCGGGCAGCAACCAGCCCATCGGTGAGTTTGTTTCTCTGCTGGACCCAACCTTTGGCCAGAAGAGGATCCTCCACGGGGAAGCCGGCCCGGAGCAGATTGCCCCCCTTCAACCTGATGTGGTGATCCTGCGCAGCTTGATGGCCGACAGGTTGGGCCGCTCGTTAGAGGAGCTGAACATCCCGGTTGTTTATGTAGACCTGGAAACGCCGGAGCAATATTTCCGCGACCTGGCCGTGCT
>DAOTYI010000295.1:0-28026 GCA_034434895.1 Anaerolineae bacterium | reverse complement strand
CTGCTCCCCTGCTCCTCTGCCCCCCTGCTCCCCTGCCCCCCTGCTCCCTTTTCAACAGCAAACCGTTTCAGGGCGCGGATGGCCACCGGCTGATCATAGTTATTGCGTGTGCAACGGGTTTGACACAGATGGGTACAGACGTAACCGGTCACGCCGGGCAGTGGGTTGCGATGCAGGATCACCTCCAACGCGCGGTCGTACTCCCCGTGGGCGATGAGCCAGGCATATTCGGGCACATCCTGGCGCACGGCACATTGCTCGACGCACGGTGCGGTGATGCAATCGAACAGCCCCAGTCCCGATTCGACCTTGGGCAGGCCAAAGGGGAAATCGCTCTTTTTGTAGCGCGGGTTGTCCAAGGCCTCAGCGGCGGCAGCCTCCAGGGTGGACATCCTGTTGTGAGCCAGCTCGTCGAGGCTTGACAGGTTTCGCCGGCGCATCTCGGCTTCCAGCGTCTCCAGCCAGTGCCCCAGGCGGGAGTAGCCACCCGGCTTGAGGAGGTCGCTGGCGGCAGTGACCGGGCAGGCCCCACAGGCCAGCACGGTCGTCACGTTCAGCGCGTCGGCGCCGGCGGAGTAGGAGACGGGCAGGTCGGGAAACTCCCGACGCAGCCTGGCAAAGAGGTTCATGGTGATGGGGTACAGCGCCCGGCCTGACATATAGATCTCGTCGCCAGGCAGAGTGCGTTTATGGTTCTCCATGGCCAGGGTGTTGCTCAGCTTGACGCCGAAGGTCAGCCCCTGCCCGGCGGCGACCCCGGTCAGCGAGCGGATCAGCTCCACCGCCCGCTCATATTGCAGGTCATGCTCAAACACCCGGTTGGGGATCTGCATTTCGGTGAAGCCAAGATGGTCGTGGAGAATGCTCCGCACCGTCTCGCGGCCCAGCAGGGTGGGGTTGAGCTTGACGAAGGTGTGCAGGCCCCGCTCCACCAGCAGGTAGCGGCAGATGGCCTCGATCTCGTCGGGCGGACAGCCGTGCATGGTGGACAGGGTGACAGAGTTGGTGATGCGGGAGGGGATCGGAGCGGCAGGCAACAGAGGGGCAGGGATCTGGGCCTGGAGGCGGGCGATCTCCTCCGAGGCGTCCTCCAGGCGGGCCATGAAGCGCTGCATGGGTGGGCTGAGGATGCCCGCCAGGTTGTAGCCGACACTCATGTTGAAAATCGTGCCCAACGGCGCATCCTCCCAACCCAACACCCGGCGCAGCACATGGATCAGCACCCAGGCCTTGATATACTCCTCCGCCGACTGTTCCAGTTTGAGCTCCTGCGACCATTCGACGTTATAGCCTTCATCCTCCATGTCAATGCAGGGGCGAGGGATCGTCAGTTCGTCCATGATCTGGACGGTTTTGAGCTCGATGAACCGCCCGCCCGACAGCCAGGCGGCGATGATGTTCTGGGCCAGTTGCGTGTGGGGGCCGGCTGCCGGGCCGACCGGTGTGGCCAGGGGCAGGCCGAACATGGTCGTGGCGTAAGGGGTGTCGGCTCTGGGCGTATGGAACAGGGAGCGGTGGATGCCGAAAATAGACCCGTTTTCCTCCAACTCTGTCAGGATCCACCTGAGAAGAGCATCAAACGGCAGAACATTCATTTTATCGGACATGGAACACCTCCGTAGTCCGGGTCTTTACCCTGGCTACTCCTTCAGCAGTCCGGTCCGCTCGTTGAACTGCTCGATCAGGGCATCAATCTCGGCCACCTGGCGATGGACGCTGTTCCAGTAGTCAGGGTCGTACCACTGGGCCTGGATTTCGTCATAGCTCTTGCCCTGCTGCTCGACCCAGGTGTAATATTTCAAGTTGTGGATCCGCCTGCGGTCCCAATAGCCCAGTTCCTCGACATAATCCACAGTACAGCCCAGCAGGTAGCGGTGATAATCGGCGGCGGCGTGCAGTTCGGTGTATTCACCCCGCTGCTGGCGCAATTCCTGGATGCGGCTCTGGTACAGCTCCATCGAGTCGGTCCAGACGGTGAGGACGAGGTCGTACTCGCCCAGCTCGTACCATTTGGCGAATTTGATGGCCGACAGCAGATTGGCGATGCTGGAGATGCCCAGCAGGTCGAGCCTGCTCACCATCTCTTCCGGCACACCCTGCCTGGCCAGGTAGGTGCGGCCGGCCGGCTCGTTGAACAGCCGCACCAGGCTGAGGCAGGCCTGGTCGTCAATGGCCATGACCAGGTCGGTGTTCCTGACATTGTGGATCCAGGGGATATGCTTGTCGCCGATCCCCTCGATGCGGTGGCCGCCAAAGCCGTTGAGGAGCAGCGTCGGGCATTGCAGCGCTTCGCTGGCCGCCACCTTGCTGGTCGGGAACAGTTCTTTCAAATAGTCGCCGCAGCCGATGGTGCCCGCCGAACCGGTGGTCAGCACCACGCCACGATAGGTGTCGTGTGGCCCCATCTCCTGCTCCAGCACTTCGGCCATAGCGTGGCCGGTGACCTCATAGTGCCACAGGTGGTTGCCGAACTCGTCGAACTGGTTAAAGATCACAATGTCGTCGCCCCGCGTGCGGCGCAGCTCCCAACACTTGTCGAAAATCTCCTTGACGTTGCTCTCGCAGCCGGGGGTGGCGATCACCTCGCCGGAGATTTTTGACAGCCACTCGAACCGCTCGCGGCTCATCTCCTCCGGCAGGATGGCGATCGAGTCGCAGCCCAGCAGTGCCGAGTCGTAGGCCCCGCCCCGGCAGTAGTTGCCGGTGGAGGGCCAGACTGCCTTCTGCGTGGTCGGGTCAAACTGGCCGGTGACCAGGCGCGGCACCAGGCAGCCAAAGCTGGCCCCCACCTTGTGCGCGCCGGTGGGAAACCACTTGCCGACCAGGCAGAGGATGCGCGCTGGCACCCCGGTCAGCGACGGAGGCAGTTCGACATAATTCACCCCACCGAATCCGCCGCCGTGGGCTACCGGTTCGTTCTTCCAGGTGATGCGGAACAGGTTGAGCGAGTTCACGTCCCACAGGCCGACCCCTTTCAGTTGGGCCTTGATCCGGTCGGGGATGCGGGAGGGATCTTTCATCTGGGCAAAGGTGGGGATGAGGATCCCTCGCTCCCGTGCCCGCTGTACGGCTCGTTCCAGCCGAATTTCATCTATAGTCAGGTCTATCATCCGGTTTTCCTCCATAAGATATTAGAAAGAGCCTGTCGGACCTCTTTCAGGTCGGGGGCGACGAGGGCCGGCCTGCCTGCTGCTTTCATGGCGGTGGCGACATCTTTCAATCCGGAGCCGGTCGCCAGCACCACCACCCGGTCCTCGGGGTCCACCACCCCTTGCTCGACGGCCCGGACCAGGCCGGCATAGGCTGCCGCTGCCGCCGGTTCGGCAAAGACGCCCGCCCCCTGGGCCAGGGCCGGGATGGCGGCGATGATCTCCTCGTCGCTCACCCGCAGAAAGGCGCCGCTGCTCTCGCGCACCGCCCGCAGCGCCTTGATCCGGTCGCGGGGCAGGCCGGCGACGATGCTGTCGGCCACCGAGTGCGCCTCGACCGGTTTCATCTGCCAGCCCTCCAGCCCCTGCTCCCAGGCCTCGACCAGCGGCGAAGATCCGGCTGCCTGCACGCCGACGAGGCGCGGCATCCGTTCGATCCAGCCCAACGCCAGCAGGTCTTTGAACCCTTTGTGCACCCCGCCGATGATACAGCCATCCCCGACCGGCACCAGCACCACGTCGGGCGCAGAAAACCCCAACTGCTCCCAGATTTCATAGGCGACCGTTTTCTTGCCTTCACTCATGTAGGGGTTGTAGGCCGTGTTGCGGTTGTACCAGCCAAACTCCGGCGCAGCCTGCAGGCAGAGCTCAAAGGCGTCGTCGTAGGTGCCATCTACCAGCAGCACCGTGGCCCCGTAGATCAGCAGTTGGGCGATCTTGGCCTGGGGGGCTGTCTTGGGGACAAAGATGACATTCTGCTGCGAAACGGCGGCGCACAATCCGGCCAGGGCTGCTGCTGCGTTGCCGGTGCTGGCTGTGGTGATGACCTGGGCTCCCCGTTCACGGGCCTTGATCACGGCCAGGGCCGAGGCGCGGTCCTTGAACGAGGCGGTCGGCTGGCGACCGTCGTCCTTAATCCACAGGTGGCGCAGGCCCAGCCTGGCAGCCAGGCGCGGCGTCGGGTAGAGCGGCGTCCAGCCGACGTTGCCCAGGGGGGTGCCTCCCACCAAAGACTCAACGATGCCGGGGTCCACCGGCAACAGGCGCAGGTAGCGCCAGATGGAGCGGGTGGGCGAGGCGGCGAGCTTTTGGGGGTTGATGCGCCGGGCGATGGAGGGATAGTCATAGACGACATCCAGGATCCCGTCGTCGCCATGCCGGGGGCAGACATACTCCACCTCGTCCACGCCATATTCCGCACCACAGAGAGTACAGCGCAGGCCCAGAAGATGTTCCATACAATCAAACCACCAGGGATACGAAGGGTAGAAAACGACCAGAGGGCCAACCACAGACGTCACGAAGGAGCTCCCCTCTTGAGGTCCTTCCCTTTGTGCAAGATTCTATTCTGCCCCAAGTCAGCTTCTTTGTCAAGATTGAAAGAGCTGGAAGGTTCAACCGGAGGATGGTCGGGTGCAAAGGGGGGGCGCTCCAGGTTCACCATTGTAGGACAACTGCGAGCAGTTGTCCTACAGGGCTGTGGCCCATTTGACAGGGATCCATTTCTCGCTTATAATCACATTGCCTGTTTGTCGCCGGCAGGTGGGATAGGACTCACCTGTTTCTCCATTCGTATTCGACATAGCGCCAGACCTGGAGAAGCGAACCGCGCACCAGGGATGGCGTTTTTATTTAGAGCCAGGCATTCTTCAGACGACCTCACTTTCTTCCAGGCGCCTGGCACTTTCAGAGGACTCGAAGGAGGTGAATCGGGCAAAACAGAGGCTTTCATTCCGGCCAGGGTGTTGCATCCAGGCCATATTCTGACAAGAGGAGAAGGAGCAGATGAACAACAAAAAGAGGTTTCCTGCCTGGGCCGGCCTGGCGCTGACCGCGATGCTGCTGGCCCTGAGTTTGCTGGTGCTGGTCGGCCTGGCCTATGCCCAGGCTCCGACCGGTCCCTATCCCGCTTCCCCGGCATTTCCCCCCCCCCTGACCGGCTGGCCTGAGTTTGCCACGACCGACATTCGCCGGCCGGAAGGGACGATGGCCTGGGACAGTCAGTTTGTCGGCGCGCCAACCATAATCTCGGATGCCGGCCAACTCGAAATGTGGTATTTGGGCGCCAATCCTGCCTGGACAGCCCATATCGGCCAGGCCACGTCACCGGATGGCATCCACTGGACCAAATCGGCCAGCAACCCCCTGCTGCCCGGCTGGGAACCGGCCGTGCGCAAGGAAGGCCCGGCCGACTACAAGATGTGGTTCAGTGTGGACGACATCTACCTCTACCGTGCCACTTCGACCGACGGCCTGAATTGGGCGGTGGACGCCACGCCGGCCCTGTCGCCCACCCTCCTGGATGGGACGTTCGACCGCGACTCGGTGGGCGACCCATCCATCGTCCTGGACGGCGGCGGCACCTATTGGATGTTCTACAACGGCTACAACGCAGAGTGGGACCTGTGGCAAATCGGCGCCGCCACCTCGACCGATGGCATCCATTGGACGCGGGTGCAGGCAGCGCCGGTGCTCTCCCCTGGCGGTCCCGGCGATTGGGACGAGCACTACGCGTTGGACCCGATGGTCCTCCTGGACGGCGGCGTGTTCAAGATGTGGTACAGCGCCTTTGACGCTGGCGGGGTGCGGCGCATCGGCTATGCCACCTCGCCCGACGGGGTGAACTGGACCAAATATGCCGGCAATCCGGTCTTTGAGGGGGAGCCAGGCCAGTGGGATGATGGCAATGTGAGCAACATGTTCGTCGCCTACGAGGGCGGGTACCATATGTGGTATACCTGCAACGGCCAGATCGGCTACGTCACCTCGACGAACGGCATAGACTGGACCCGCTTCCTCACCGGCCCGGTGCTGTCGCCCGGCCCCGGCCTGTTCATAGACGTCAATTATGCCCACGAGTGGGTGGCAGGCTGGACGTTGCCCAATGCGACCGTGGCCATCACCGTGGCCGACGGCGGGGGCGTCAAGGCGGTAGCCAGCGGGCAGGCCGACGAGTGGGGCAATTTCGGGTCGTGGGGGATGTCCTGGGACCCGGGGCAGCCCAACATCGCCGTGGGCGACGTGGTCGTGGCCGCAGCCGCCGGCCTGACGACGGCGGTAGACCCGATAGGCGCGATCGACGCCACGATGGACACCGCCGCCGACACCGTCTATGGCGCCATCCACGTCCCCTGGTTCGTCACCGTGACGGTGCGTTGTGAAATCTGGCAGGAGAACGGGCCCTCTATCGAGATCCCCGGCGTGGACGCCGACGGCGGTGAGTACGCCTGCGACTTTACCGGGCAGTGGGACATTCAGCCCTGGGAGATGGTCGCCGTGCGCTACCTGGAACCGGACGGCGACACTGTGATCAACATCGCCCACCCCCTGGACTTGCTGTTGCAAGTCAACTATGCTCACGACTGGGTGGAGGGCGACTATGAAGCCGGGCACACCGTCTGGATCACCCTCACCGAAAGCGATGGGGTTACGATCAAAGACACAGCCGAGTTGACGACGGGCGAAGTGCCCTGGTGGGGCGGCCGGGTCGGCTTCTCCACGGGCTGGCAGGGCTGGACTTCGGGCGGTTGGCCCGATCTCCAGGCTGGCGATTGGGTGTACGGCCGGGTGGATACCGGCTATGCTGCCACGGTGCGCATCGGCACCATCACCGGTGACCTGGACATCGGCGCCGACACCATCTCCGGCACCATCACTGCCGACTGGTTCACCCAGACGCTCAGTGCCTGGTGTGGCGTGTGGGAGCCGGGCGGACCCAGCACCGACTTTCAGGTAGACCCCGATGGCGGCGCTTACTTTTGCGACATCGGCGCCCTGGGCTGGGACCTGGTGCCCGGCCACGACGTGAGCGTGGGCTACCTCGAGCCGGATAGGGACTGGGTGACGAACATCTTCCGCGAGCCGGCGCCCAACCTGCGCGTCGAAAAGTGGGCCGAAGGCAGCGGCCAGGCCATGCCCGGCGGGCCGGCCGTCTTTACCCTGCGCTACCGCAACGAGGGGGATGCCGAAGCGGCGACCATCACCCTGACCGACACCCTGCCGGCCAATACCACCTACGTCGCCGACGGCAGCGGCGTCGCACCCATCCTCGGCCCCGGCTGGGTGGCCTGGACGTTGGGGCCGCTGGGGGTCGGCGAAGAGAGGCGGTTCCAACTGGTGCTGCACAACACCGCCAACCCCGGCGCCACGCTGCACAACGCGGCTGACATCTGGGCGTTGTACGACGACGACTATGGCAACAACCACGCCGAGGCTGACGTGCAGGTCGTCGAAGGCCGGCCGGACCTGTACGTCAACAAAAACCCCAACCCTGGCGACCCGGCCCCCGGCCAGACGATGTTGTGGGAGATCAACTATGGCCACAACGGGCCGGTGGCCAGCGGGCCGGTGGTCCTGACCGACACCATCCCCCAGGGCACCAGCATCGTCGCCTGGTATTCGGAGAACGGCTACAACCTGTGGACCGATCATAGCACCGCCGATCAACTGATCCTGGAGGCGCCGGCCATCCCCGGTTACTGGGGCGACCGCATCCTGCTGCGATTGCTGGTGGACAACAGCGTGCCGGTCGGCACCCAACTGACCAACACCGTCGAGATCACTACCGCCGGCGACACCAACCCCGGCGACAACTGGCAGATGCGCAACGACGTGTGGACCGGTTGGCCACGCTACGACACCGGTGTCAGCAAATGGTGGGGCCACGGCTCCCTGGCGCCAGGCCGAGAGAGCAATTTCTGGGTAGGATACCGCAACAGCGGCAACTCGCTGGTCCACAACGCCGTGCTGACCGACACGCTGCCCGCCGGCACCACCTTCATCACCTCGCTGCTGGACCTGGGGTGGGGCATCCAGGTGCCCTTCCCGCCAGATTCCATCGTCGGGAACGAGCTGGTCTGGAACCTGGGCACCCTGGAGGTTGCCGAGGGGCACAACATCATGCTGCGCCTGCAGATTGACCCCGGCACGGCACCTGGCACCCTTCTCACCGACTGCGCCGCCATCGCCAGCCGCGATTTCGAGGATAACCCCTACGACAACGCTGCCTGTATCACCGAGACGGTGCGCGCCGCCGGCCCCAACCTGCGTGTGACCAAGTTTACCCACTGGGACAGTCCGGATCGCATCTACTATGGGGTGCGCGTCTGCAACATCGGCACCACCACCGAGTACAGCGTCACCCTCACCGACACCTTCCCGGCCGGCATGACGCTGGAGAACTGGCACGTGGACTTTTGGGAGCCGTGGTCGTGGAACCTGTCCGGTAACCGGTTCACCGTGACCTTTAGCCGGCTGGAGCCGGAGTGGACAACCTGGTTGCACCTGTGGCTCAGCGTGCCGGCCGTGCCCAACGGCACCCTCTTTACCAACGTCGCCGACATCACCATCCCGCCGGGCGACGTGAACCCGGCCGACAACCACGACGAGATCGTCGTCGGCACCGGGCCGGACCTGAGCGTCGAGAAATGGCTGAGCGGCGGCACGCCCACGCCTGACCCGGGCCAGTTGCTCACCTTCACCCTGCACTTCCAGAACCGTTCGGAGGCCTGGTGGACGGCCGGTACGGTCTGGGTCAGCGACACGCTGCCGGCCGGGCTGGAATTTGTCGGCGCCCGGCAGCGGCTGTGCGGCGGGACCTACTTCTGTGAGCGCGGCCCGGACTATAGCGACGGCACAACGCTGGCCTGGAGCCACGGCCAGATGGGCAACGGCTGGTGGAATGACCTGATTGTAACCGTGCGTGTGGCCGACACAGCCCGGGGCGGCGACGTGCTGACCAACACGGCCACCATCGCCAGCGATAGCGCGGACGACGTGGAGCCGTACTACGACGACAACACCAGCACCTGTGCCGTCACCGTCAACCTGCGGTTCATCTACCTGCCCCTCATCGTCAAGAAATACTAGAAACAGATTGAGGCCTGACAGGTCCTGCTGTGCAGAGCCTGTCAGGCCTCCGGTCGAAAAGAACAACGCACAGCAGGCCATGCGCCTGTCCTGAGGAGCGGACCGATGTCGCTTGAAGAACAGGTTGGTGCGTTGCTGGTCGAGCAGGGCCTGACCCTGGCCACGGCCGAGTCGTGTACCGGTGGTCTGGTGGCCCATCGCCTCACCAACATTCCGGGCAGTTCGGCCTACTATCTGGGCGGCCTGGTGGCCTATTCCAATCAGGCCAAAGAGATCTTGCTGGGCGTGCGCCACGAGACGTTGCTGGCCCACGGTGCGGTCAGTGAGGAGGTGGCCCGGGAAATGGCCTGCGGCGCCCGCCAGCGGATGGGGGCCGATGTGGCGGTAGCGGTCACAGGCATTGCCGGACCGACTGGGGGCAGCCCTGAAAAGCCGGTGGGCCTGGTCTACGTCGCTCTGTCGGCGGCCGATGCGGAGCAGTGCCGGCGTTACCTGTGGCAGGGGGATCGGCTGGCCAACAAGGAACAATCGGCCGGGGCGGCGTTACAACTGCTGCTGGCTTACCTGCAAGGTCGGAGAGAGAAGATGGTGGAATTCATCAATGAACCGGTGAGTGTTGAGGTACAGTGGCGTCAGGATGGGACGGCCCGGCCGCTGGCCTTTTTCTGGCATGGGCATCGCTATCCAATCGAGTCGTGGGGCCGGGAAAGCGTTGAGAGGAGGCAAGAGCAGCCGGTGCACTGTTACCTGGTCCAGACTGCCGGGCCGGAGACCTGGGAACTGTGCCAGGAGATAGAAACGGCCCGGTGGCTGCTTACCCGCCACTGGGCCAGGTTGCTCAGAACCGTTTGATGGCTCAGGGGGCCGGGTGGTTGAGAACCGCCTGGCCCCTGTGCTTTTGCTCTTTCTGGGCCACCCGCTCGCCGAACCGGGACAGGTTGATGATGGCCCGTTCGTGGATGCCCTCGCCCACCAGCTCGACCCCGTCGTGAGCCTGGACGCGGAAGATCAACTTGCGCCCTTCGACCGCGATCAGCTCGGCGGTGGCTGTGACCTCAAAGCCGATGGGGGTCGGGGCCAGGTGGCGGACATCCAGGCGGGCGCCGACGGTGCGATACCCATCCGGCAGCAGAGGGTCCACGGCGGCCACACCGGCTCGCTCCATCAACAGGACCATCTGCGGCGTGGCCAGCACCTTCACCCCGCCGCTGCCAAGATGTCTGGCGGTATGTTCCTCGGCGACGACCAGCCGGATTTCGCCCTTCAAACCGGGTTGGATGGTCTCCAGGGTCATGCCTCAGCCCCACCTTCCGGTCCGGCCTGGGGAGGTTCCTTCTTTTCCAGCGAGGTGATCAGTTTTGAGAGCTGCTCGTTCAGCTCGCGCAGGCCGCTGAGCAGGCCCTGTTCCACCTTGCCGGCGATGTCACTCTCGCGGGCTTTGTCCACCGTCCCTTTCACCTGGGCGCTGAGCTGTCGGGCGGCTTCGCTTTCCTGAGCCGATTTGACCGCCGTCTCGATCTGCCGGCCCAGTTCGGTGAATCCCTGGCCGATCTCCTGGCGCAGCTTGCGGCTCTCTTCGCTTTCCCACAGCGACCTGACGGCTGTGACCAGTTGTTGTCCCAGCGATTCGAGTTCAGTCAGGATCTCGCTGCGTGGTTTCTGTTCCTCTGTCATCGTTTCCCCTCCTGTGGAATGATTCTGGCACTGGCTATACGTTGGAAACACAAAAAGGTTCTCCTGGCAACGACCTACTCTCCCAGGGACCTGCGTCCCAAGTACCATCGGCGCTGGAGGGCTTAACTGCCTGGTTCGGGATGGAGCAGGGTGTTTCCCCTCCGCTACAGTCACCAGAAGAACCTTTTATGTGCTTGTCAACCGGGTTGGCACCTAAAAACTGAACAGGATGCTTGGCGTGACCGCCAACTTGCATGAGTGAATTAAGCCCTCGGCCATTAGTACGGCTAAGCTGAACACATTGCTGTGCTTACACCCGCCGCCTATCCAGCAGGTAGTCTACCTGCGGCCTTACTCCCACGAGGGGATGGGGGATCTCATCTTGGGGCGTGCTTCCCACTTAGATGCTTTCAGCGGTTATCACTGCCAGACTTGGCTACCCAGCGATGCCGTTGGCACGACAACTGGCACACCAGAGGTCTGTCCACCCCGGTCCTCTCGTACTAGGGGCAGCCCCCCTCAAATCCCCTGCGCCCACAGCGGATAGAGACCGACCTGTCTCACGACGGTCTGAACCCAGCTCGCGTGCCGCTTTAATGGGCGAACAGCCCAACCCTTGGGACTTACTCCAGCCCCAGGATGCGACGAGCCGACATCGAGGTGCCGAGCCGCGCCGTCGATGTGAACTCTTGGGCGCGACTAGCCTGTTATCCCCGGGGTAGCTTTTATCCGGTAGCCACGGCCCTTCCACCCGGAACCGTGGGATCACTAAGCCCGTCTTTCGACTCTGCTCGTCTTGTAGGACTCGCAGTCAAGCTCCCTTATGCCTTTACACTCTTCGGCTGGTTTCCATTCAGCCTGAGGGAACCTTTGGGCGCCTCCATTACCTTTTGGGAGGCGACTGCCCCAGTCAAACTGCCCACCTGGCACTGTCCCCATGCCGGATTCACGGTCACAGGTTAGGGTCAAGGTGTAACCAGGCTGGTATTTCAAGGACGGCTCCACCGAGGCTGGCGCCCCAGCTTCTCAGCCTCCCAGCTATCCTACACAAGCTAAACCCTAACTCAATACCAGGCTACAGTAAAGCTCCACGGGGTCTTTTTGTCCTGCTGCGGGTAAGGCGCATCTTCACACCTATTTCAATTTCGCCGGGTCCCTCGTTGAGACAGTGCCCCGCTCGTTACGCCGTTCGTGCGGGTCGGAACTTACCCGACAAGGAATTTCGCTCAGTGCTGTTACTTGTTGACCAGGTGGTTTCACCTGGCGGACTGGTCATTTCTGCCAGCCTCCCTCTGTCGCCAGAAGGCTCGGACTATATCTTCATCTGGTTGACACCCCAGATGTCCGGCGTATAGTCTCTGGGGATGCCAGCTTTCGCTGGCCTTTCCTGCTGGTTATCTGCACCGGACACATTGTCACTGCGCCAAAACGCGAGTAGTGCCAGATACTCAGATGTTCCAGCATATAGCCGGATGCACCTTCCCTGTTGCCAGGGAGGGGGCAACAAAAGTCACCTTAGGACCGTTCATCCATGTTACATGACTGACAGGTTTACACCTCGTCCATGCGGCCCAGGCTTCCGCCCAGGCCCTCTGTGTCGCCACAGAGATCGGACCATCTCATCATCTCGCTGAATCGGCGGCTTCTTTGCTACTCAGCGGATGCCTGGCGTATGGTCTCTGGGGATGCTCCCTGGGTGAAGCGGCTCAGTATCTCTTCATCCGAATAGTTGCGCCGCCCGGCACCTCCATCGTTCATCTCGGCTCGAATGCGAAGGATCTCACGCACTCCTTCTTCCACAAGATGCTGTCCATCTCTCATCAGCCCGGCGATCTTTTTAAACTTGGCAAAGTCGCGCTTTTTCTTGGCTGACAGGAAGCGAAACCGCTCAAAGAACGGAATCACATGTTCGCAGATGGCATTCAGATTATTGACCTCATAGTACCAGACCCCATCCCCCCTACCCCGTAACGTCCCACATTGCAGATGTCGTTTAAACAGTGCCAGGATAACGCGATCTTTTTGCGAGACATTAAAGCAGAGGGAGACTTTCCACGGAACCTGGTAATCTCGGCGCGGTCTGAAGGAAACGTTAAAGCTTCCCTCGCCATCCGCGAACCCTGCCAGATAGTAGCCGATATGGGGTGGAATTTGCTCCACATTCAGAGCCATCGTATCACCTCCTGGAGGTCTCCCATGAGAGCCTTTCCTGCTGATTGCCCGCACCTTACGGATTGTCACTGCTCTTCACCAGAGCGAGTACCGGAGGATACACCGGGTTTTCCAGCATATAGCCAGGTTTATTAACGTAACTACAGCGGTCCAGTCTATAGTTACGGCCGCCGTTCACCGGGGCTTCGGTTCAGAGCTTCTCCTTCGGCAAGCCTCCGGATGACCCTTCCCCTTAACCTTCCGGCACTGGGCAGGCGTCAGCCCCTATACCTCCTCTTACGAGTTAGCAGAGACCTGTGGTTTTGTTAAACAGTCGGCAGGGCCATTTCTCTGCGGCCCCCTCGGGCTCATCGTTTGACTCACCCTACCGGGGCGCTCCTTCTCCCGAAGTTACGGAGCCATTTTGCCGAATTCCTTAACGAGGGTTCTCCCGATCTCCTGGGTATGCTCTACCCGTCTACCAGTGTCGGTTTGCGGTACGGGCGCGCGGATCTCGCTAGAGGCTTTTCTCGGCAGCCTGGGCTCAACCACTTGCGGCCCTACGGGCACCGCCATCACCCCTCAGGATCGGGCGACGGATTTGCCTGTCGCCGTCCACTCCCTGGAGGCTTGGCACCGGGACGACCATTCCCCGGCTGGCCTACCCTTCTGCGTCCCCCCATCGCTCAGACAACCCGACGCGGTTCCGGAATATTAACCGGATGTCCATCGCCTACGCCTTTCGGCCTCGGCTTAGGCCCGACTAACCCGACGCGGATTAACCTTCCGTCGGAAACCTTAGACTTACGGAGACCACGTTTCTCACGTGATTTGCGCTACTCATGCCGGCATTCTCACTTCTGCCCGCTCCACCAGTCCTCACGGTCTGGCTTCTCTGCTGACAGAACGCTCCCCTACCACCCCCCTCGCGGAGGAGGGTCCGCAGCTTCGGTGCCAGGCTTGAGCCCCGTTACATTTTCGGCGCAGGATCACTAGACCAGTGAGCTATTACGCACTCTTTAAAGGGTGGCTGCTTCTAAGCCAACCTCCTGGCTGTCCCGGTAATCCCACATCCTTTCCCACTTAGCCTGGACTTGAGGACCTTAGCTGGCGGTCCGGGCTGTTTCCCTCTCGACTACGAAACTCATCTCCCGCAGTCCAACTGCCACGCTGTGCAGTGTCGGCATTCGGAGTTTGGTTCGGTTTGGTAAGCTGTGAGGCCCCCTAGCCGATCCAGTGCTCTACCTCCGACACTCAACGCGTGACGCTAGCCCTACAGCTATTTCGGGGAGAACCAGCTATCTCCGGGTTCGTTTGGCATTTCACCCCTACCCACAGCTCATCCCCCAATTTTGCAACATTGGTGGGTTCGGCCCTCCACGAAGGGTTAACTTCGCTTCAGCCTGGCCATGGGTAGCTCACCCGGTTTCGGGTCTACTCCTTGCGACTAATACGCCCTATTCAGACTCGCTTTCGCTGCGGCTCCGGGTGTTCCTCCCTTAACCTCGCCACAAAGAGTAACTCGCCGGCTCATGCTCCAAAAGGCACGCCGTCAGACCTGCCAGCGGTTCGCCCGAAGGCGAATCCCAGACCTGGCATTGTCCTTCGACTGCTTGTAGGCACACGGTTTCAGGTTCTTTTGACTCCCTTAACAAGGGTTCTTTTCACCTTTCCCTCACGGTACTTGTTCACTATCGGTCGCCAAGGGTATTTAGCCTTGGGAGGTGGGCCTCCCTGCTTCCCACCGGATTAGCGTGCCCGGTGGTACTCAAGGTCACCGGCAGGAGTCTGGTCTGGTTCCTTACGGGGGTGTCACCCTCTATGCCCTGCCTTCCCAGACAGTTCAGGTCGAGACCAGATTTGTAACTCCCTGGGCTTACCAGCTCACCCAGCCGGGCCTTCCAACCCCGGTGCAACATAGGCTCTGGACCACTGAGTTGCACCGGTTTGGGCTGTTCCCTTTTCGCTCGCCACTACTCAGGGAATGATCTCTTTTCCTCGGGGTACTGAGATGTTTCAGTTCCCCCGGTTCCCTCCACCTGGCCTATTTTGTTCAGCCAGGGGTACCCAGGCATTCCCCTGGGTGGGTTTCCCCATTCGGGCATCTCCGGATCTAACGCTTGAGGCAGCTCCCCGGAGCTTATCGCAGCTCTCCACGCCCTTCATCGGCCCTTGGCGCCAAGGCATCCACCGTGTGCCCTTAGTAGCTTAATTCACGCAAGTTTACGGTGTGACGCCTTACATCCTGTTCAGTTTTTAAGGTGCCAACCCTGCGGTTCTGGCGATTGGTCGCCAGCCCTTGCAGACCAGCCGCTCCGCCTGCTCTGCAACCGTCGGCGCCCAATCTATGGCCTTGAGCGCACAAAGAACCCGGCCTATGCCGGGTTCTTTGACTCCGCCATATAGCCTTGATCAGCCGTTATTCAGTTCCGTTTCGACCGCCGATGCCGTCCAGTTGTTCTGACCTCCTTGGTGGGCCATTCTGGACTTGAACCAGAGACCTTTCCCTTATCAGAGGAATGCTCTAGCCGGCTGAGCTAATGGCCCATGTCGGGTAGGGGACCTTAACAACTGAGAAGTGATAGGAAGAGGCTGCCGCTTGGGGATCGGTTTGGAGTAGACCACTGACCCTCAGGTCAGGGTCGGAACTCCCTAGAAAGGAGGTGATCCAGCCGCACCTTCCGGTACGGCTACCTTGTTCACGTTGCTCCCCATGTCGCCACGGGGCGTGGACTATATCTTCACCCTTCCGTGTGCTCGGTTAGGGGCCGACGTGTAGTCTCTACGGGGTCAAAGAAAGCCTGTCCATCATGCACGGATGCACATAAGGCATGATCAGGCTCTGCAACGCCCTTGCGCTCGATCGCGGGATATAAAGGCGATCTCCTTTCCCATCACATTGAATGGAGGATTCAAGCCCCCAGAGAAGTGTCAGGGCTTTCCTGAGCTTCTCCACATCATCCCGCATGAAGCCATGGACGCTGATACTGTACGATGCCCGGCTCGAATCCAGACCCCCATCATCCATGAGCCAAACTGCCAACCCAATGGCATCCAGATACTCCGTGATGTTGGCTGGGATCACTTTTTGGCCTTCATGGTAGAAGATGCTGCGATATTCCCCCAGTTCAGGGTGGCTTATCGTACGAAATCTCCATGAATTGGTAGAGATTCTCCAAAACGGAGGGGTCAGGACCCATTCGTGGAAGATTTCATATGTCCAGAGAACATATTCTCGATGAGCCGCTTTGTGCTCAATCTGCAATCGAGCATCAAATCGTCCTGAACTACTGGGGATCAAAGCACCATCTCCCAGCAGGGCACCGACCAGTACTGAGCGTTGCAGGGAGGTTAGCGATAATCGCTCACGGAGAGCATAGAGTTCTCGATTGCGCATCGGATCGCTAACCTCCTTCTCGACTTCCCTCGGTATTGCCTCAGAGAGGGTTCCACCGATACAGTCGGATTTTTCTGCAGGATTACTCCTGCAGGTCGCAACAGTCTTTTAGACTCAACGACTTCGTCCCAGTCACCAGTCCCACCCTCGACGGCTGCCTCCTTTCGGTTAGCCCACCGGCTTCAGGTGTTACCGGCTCCCATGACGTGACGGGCGGTGTGTACAAGGCCCGGGAACGTATTCACCGCGCTATGGCTGACGCGCGGTTACTAGCAACTCCGACTTCATGCAGGCGGGTTGCAGCCTGCAATCCGAACTGAGACCGGCTTTGGAGGATTAGCTCCGCCTCGCGGCTTGGCAACCCATTGTACCGGCCATTGTAGCGTGTGTGTAGCCCTGGACATAGAGGCCATGCTGACTTGACGTCATCCCCACCTTCCTCCGGCATGAAACCGGCAGTCCCGTTAGACACATGTAACTAACAGCGAGGGTTGCGCTCGTTACCGGACTTAACCGAACACCTCACGGCACGAGCTGACGACAGCCATGCAGCACCTGTGCACGCTCCCCGAAGGGTCGTTCCGCTTTCGCTTCACTACTACGTGCATGTCAAGCCCAGGTAAGGTTCTTCGTGTTGCCTCGAATTAAACCACACGCTCCGCTGCTTGTGCGGGCCCCCGTCAATTCCTTTGAGTTTTAGCCTTGCGGCCGTAGTCCCCAGGCGGGATACTTAACGCGTTAGCTACGGCACTGATGGCGATAGCCACCAACACCTAGTATCCACCGTTTACAGCGTGGACTACCAGGGTATCTAAGCCTGTTTGCTCCCCACGCTTTCGCGTCTTAGCGTCAGGTGCGGGCCAGGACGCCGCCTTCGCCACTGGTGTTCCTCCCGATATCTACGCATTCCACCACTACACCGGGAATTCCACGTCCCTCTCCCGACCTCAAGTCCCGCAGTATCGAACGGCCTCTCCCAGTTAAGCCAGGAGCTTTCACGTCCGACTTACGGAACCGCCTGCACGCGCTTTACGCCCAGTGAATCCGGATAACGCTCGCCACCTACGTGTTACCGCGGCTGCTGGCACGTAGTTAGCCGTGACTTATTCCTGGGGTACCGTCCTTCCTCGTCCCCCAGAAAAGGGCTTTACAACCCGAAGGCCTTCATCGCCCACGCGGCGTTGCTGAGTCAGGCTTGCGCCCATTGCTCAATATTCCTCACTGCTGCCTCCCGTAGGAGTCTGGCCCGTGTCGCAGTGCCAGTGTGGGGGATCACGCTCTCACGCCCCCTACCCGTCATCGGCTTGGTAGGCCATTACCCTACCAACTACCTGATGGGCCGCAGGCCCCTCCCAAAGCGTCCCCGAAGGGGCTTTACTCGACGGAACGAACCGCCGGGCACATGGGGTATTAGCCACCGTTTCCAGTGGTTATTCCCCTCTTTGGGGCAGGTCACCTACGTGTTACTCACCCGTTCGCCACTCTCGCCCTCAGACGAATCCAAGGACTACCGTTCGACTTGCATGTGTTAGGCACGCCGCCAGCGTTCATCCTGAGCCAGGATCAAACTCTCCGTACATCTATGTTCAGAGTTTGGGCCCAAAGCGTCCGCTTCTCTTCCTATCACTCTTCAGTTGTTAAGGTCCCATCCACCGCAGACAGTGTACCACGTCTGCTGCCGTTTGTCAAATCTCCGATCCGTTGTGACCGGCGACGGCGAGGTTGCACTTTACCACAACCTTCCCCTCTTGTCAAATTTGACCTGGCCTGTGGTCAGGCGACAAAGCGACCAGCAGATTGTGGACAACCTGCTGGCCGCTGCTCCCGCGAACCTGCTTCGCCGGCTCCGTATCGGTTAAGGTCCTTCTATCTGCGCTTATTATACCAAAAGATGGAGGGCTTGTCAAGACCTGAACCGGGGTTGGAGGACCAAACTTCTCAAATTTTAATCTTTTTTGCTCCCTCTGCTTTTCCCCGCCTGCTCTGCAGTGATGAGCCTGCTGCCCAACGTCACCTCGACTCCCACTTCCCTCGTGCCTGCCGGCGGGGGGGGGATGATGTTGCCGGCCAGGGGTTGACCATCCACGGCGAGCGCCACGGCGTTGCCCGGCCCTGCCCGTTTCACGGTGATGTGGTAGGTCACACCGCGGAAAGTGCGCCTGGCCTGGAAGCCGGCCCAATCGGCGGGCAGGACCGGCGCGATCTGCAACCCGTCAAATGTCGGCCGGATGCCCAAAATCCACTGGGTGATGGCCACATAGTTCCACGCCGCCGTGCCGGTCAGCCATGAGTTTTTGGCCTCGCCGTGGGTGGGAGCGTCCCGACCGGCGATCATCTGCGCATAGACGTAAGGCTCACAGCGGTGCAGGTCGCTGATCTCTTCCCGCCACGAAGGGTTGATGCGCCGGTAATAGTCGTATGCCCGGTCGCCGTGGCCCAATATCGCCTCGGCAATCATGATCCAGGGGTTGGTGTGGCAGAAGATGCCGCCATTCTCCTTGTAACCGGGCGGATAGGAGGAGATCTCGCCCAGGTGCAGGTAGTAACGGGTGTAGGCGGGCTGGTGCAGGAGGATGCCGTGGGGCGTGGCCAGGTGTTCCGCTACGGCAGCCAGCGCCTTTTCCGCCCGGCCATCTTCCAGACCGATGCCGGCCAGGACACACATCCCCTGTGGCTCGATGAAGATCTGGCCCTCATCGCACTCGCGGGAACCGATCTTCCGTCCGAAGTCGTCATAAGCACGCAGAAACCACTCTCCATCCCAGCCATGTTCAAGCACCGTCTGCTCCATCCGCCCGGCTGCTTCCAGCCATTTGTGCGGTGGATCGACCCGGCACTGGACCCGTCCGGCGGCCCATCTGCTGATCTCCGCCATCTCCTTCGCTGCCAGGACAAACAACCCGGCGATGAACACCGACTCGGCAGTCTGATCCTCCTTCGTGGCTGCCGTCTGGAACGGTTCACCGGGGGTGCTGGAAAAGGTGTTGAGGTTCAGGCAATCGTTCCAGTCGGCGCGGCCGATGAGCGGCAGGCCATGGGGTCCCAACCGGCCCAAGGTGTAGTGCAGGCAGCGCTGGAGATGTTCATACAACGGCGTTTCGGTGCCGGGCCGGTTGTCGTAAGGCACCGGTTCGTCCAGAAGGCTGGCATCGCCCGTCTCCTTCAGGTAAGCGGCGCTGCTCACCACCAGCCACAGCGGATCGTCGTTGAAACCACTGCCCACAGCATGGTTGCCCTGTCTGGTGAGCGGCTGGTACTGATGGTATGCACCCCCGTCCGGCAGTTGTGTGGCGGCCAGGTCAAGGATCCGCTGCCGGGCGCGGGCCGGGACCATGTGCACTAACCCCAGCAGGTCCTGATTCGAGTCGCGGAAGCCGATGCCTCGCCCGACGCCCGATTCAAAGAAGGAAGCGGAGCGGGACAGGTTGAAGGTGACCATGCACTGACAGGCATTCCAGATGTTCACCATGCGGTTGGTATGAATGTCGGGGGTCTGTACCTGGAAGAGGCTGAGCAGATCGTCCCACCAGGCGCGCAGGGCATGGAAGGCAGCAACGGCCCCCTCCGGCTTCAGGTAGCGGTCAATCACAGGCCGCACCGTCCGCTTGTTGATCGTCTGTGAGCCGGGAGGATCGAACTTTTGGTCATCGGGGTTCTCGTGGTAACCGAGCAAGAAGACGATCTGGCGCGTTTCGCCCGGTTCCAGCAGGACGCGGATATGGTGTGAGCCGATGGGTGCCCAGCCGTGGGCCAGCGAGTTGGATGCATAACCGCGCTCGACGGCCAGAGGGCTGTCCCAACCGCGATAGGGTCCCAGAAACGCTTCGCGCTGTGTGTCGAACCCGAATAGCTCCTCGGAGCAGGCGAAAAAGGCAAAGTGGTTCCGTCGTTCGCGGTATTCGGTCTTGTGGTAGATGACCCCCTCCTCGACCTCCACCTCGCCGACGTTCCAGTTGCGCTGAAAATTGGTGGCGTCATCCCAGGCATCCCACAGACAGAACTCGATGGCCGAAAAGACCGAAAGCCGGGCCGGAGTGGGACGTTGATTGGTCAGGGTCAGGTGCCACACCTCCAGCGCCTCGCCCGGCGGCACAAAGTAGCAGGTCTCTGCCCGGATCCCGTGGCGGGTGGAGCCGATGATGGTATAGCCCAACCCGTGGCGGCAGGTATAGCCTTCCAGGTGGCTACGGGTGGGCTGCCAGGTGGGGGACCAGTAGGGGCGGGTCACAGCTCCCTCCTCACCGCTGCCGTCATCCCGCACGTAGAGGTAACGCCCACCGGTGTCCAGCGGGACATTGTTGTAACGGTAGCGGGTGAGGCGCCGCAGCCGGGCGTCGCGGTAGAAAGAGTAGCCGCCGGCCGTGTTGGAGATCAAACCAAAGTATGATTCGCTTCCCAGGTAGTTGATCCAGGGGAGCGGGGTATCGGGCCGGGTGATGACATATTCCCGGTGCTCGTCGTCAAAGAAACCGTAACGCATATCCTCTCGTCGGCGCTTATGCCCCTCCGCAGCGGAAACAGGCTACAAAATGGTTCTGTTCAGCCTCCACCAACGGGGGTCTGAATGTGTCGCATCCCAGGGCGCGGTCGGCGACCGGACACCGGTCGTAGTAGACGCAACCACCCCTCAGTTCAGATTCTTGTGCTTTTAACCTTGTTTCAACCACTTTCCACTTTTCATCCAGCCGGGGAACAGAGGCCATGAGCATCTGAGTGTAGGGGTGCAACGGCCGGGCATATATCTTCTCGGTCGCTCCCATCTCGGCCACACAGCCCCGGTAGAGGATCACGGCCCTCTCGCTGATATAGTAGCCCAGTGACAGGTCATGGGTAATGAACAGGACCGACAGGCCGCGCGATTTGAGGTCGGCCAGCAGGTTGAGCACATCAATCCGGGTGGAGGCGTCGAGCATGCTGATGATCTCATCGGCCACGAGAAACTGAATGTTCAGCAACAGGGCGCGCGCGATGAGGAAGCGCTGGAGCTGTCCGCCGCTGAGCTGGTGGGGGAACTTGTCCAGGACCTGATCCGGGTTCAGGCCCACAGCCCGCAGGGCTCCCTCCAACCGCTCCTGCCATTCCCCCCTCTTCATCTCCGGGAAAAATTCCTGTTTGATGATCCGAAAGATCCGGTCGGCCTTGAAGATCGGGTTGTAGGAGGAGAAGGGGTCCTGGAACACCCCCTGTACCCGGCGGCGGTATTCTTTCAACACCGGGCCTTGCAGCGTAGAAATGTCTACGCCGTCAAAGGTGATCATCCCCGAACTGGCTGAGAGCAGGCGCAGGATCAGCTTGCCGATGGTGCTCTTGCCGCTTCCGCTTTCCCCAATCAGGGAGACAACCTCTCCATCCTCGACCTCAAAGCTGACGTTGCTGACGGCGTGGAGCTCCTTTCCGCCGAATGTGCCGATCCGGTAGATCTTGGACACTGCCTCAAGCTTGAGCATCCGTTTCGAACTCCTTCCAACAGGCAACAAAATGTCCCGGGTCAACCTGGATGAAGGGGGGCACCTGGAGGCATTTCTCAAAGGCGAGGGGGCATCGCTCCCGGAAACGACACCCGGCTGGCGGATCGAGCAACATCGGTGGGGTGCCGGGGATGCCGGTCAGCCGTTTCTCGGCATATTTCACCCCCACCTGGGGCAACGACGAGATCAGCAGCCGGGTGTATGGATGGCGGGGAGCATGGACGATCGCTTCGGTGGGGGCTTTTTCCGCCAGCTGGCCGGCATACATGATCAGGATGCTGTCGGCGATCTGGTAGAGGATCGAAATGTCGTGGGTGATGACGATCAGGCTTCTCACAAATTCCCGGTCGCGGAAGCTGACCAGCATTTCGGCCACGGCTTTCTGAGAAGAGACGTCGAGCGCCGAAGTGATCTCGTCGGCCAGGAGCAGGGAAGGGTTCAGCAGCGTCGAGATGAGCATCACCACCCGTTGTTTCATCCCCCCTGACAGCTCGATGGGATACATATCCAACACCTCGTGGGACAGTTCGACCAGATCCAGCCTCCGTTTCAACTCCGGCAGAAAGCCTGCTCCATCTACCTGTCTGGAGCGAAGCAGTTCTGCGATCATCTTGCCGATCTTGCGGGTGGGGTTCAGGGCGTTCATGGCATATTGAGGGATGATGGAGATCCGCTCGAAACGGAAGGGATTCATCCTCTCCATATCCGCGATCGGTAGCTCCTCGCCGTCGAGGAGCACGCGCCCCTTGATCAGCTTCATGGGCAGGCTCAGGCGGATCAGGCTGTTGGCCAGAGTGGATTTGCCGCAACCTGACTCGCCGGCCAGGCCCATGATTTCACCATCGGCGACGCCGAAGGTGGCCTCCTCCAGGGCTCTGACCTCCCCTCTCAGAGTTTGGTAATAGACTGTCAGGTTCTCGACTTGCAGGCTCACGGTGTCACATCTCCCGGAGTTTGGGGTTAAAAACTTCGTCCAGTCCGACGTTCATGACATACAATGCGCCGACGATGGCTGTGATGGCCAGGCCAGGCGGAATGAACCACCACCACATACCCAGCAAAAGAGCGCCCCACAGGACCGCATACTGCATCATCAGCCCCAACGAGATGGCATTCGTCGGGCCCAGGCCGATGAAATCGAGGGTGGCGGCGTTGAGGATCGCCCCTCCAAATTGGAGGATGAAGGTCATGACCAGATAGGACATCATGTTCGGGGCGATCTCGGTAAAGATGATCCTGGTGGGCTTCATGCCGCTCATCCTGGCCAGATCGACGAACTCTCTGGCGCGCAAGGAAAAGGTCTGGGCGCGGATGGCTCTGGCTGCCCAGGGCCAGGCGGTCAGGCCGATAAAGAGGCACTCGGTGAGGATGCTCCGCACCTGAAGGTAAGCGGCGATGATGAGCAGCACGGCCAGGGTGGGGATGACCAGCACGATGTTGGTGAGCATGTTGAGCAGTTCATCCACGATGCCGCCGCGATAGCCGGCCGTGAAGCCGATCAGGATGCCGATCAGAGTCCCCAGGCCGCCGCCGATCGCGCCCACCAGGAAAGTCGCCCGCAGCCCCAGGACAAACTGGGCAAAGACATCCTGCCCAAAAAAGGTGGTCCCGAACCAGTATTGGGACGATGGCGGCTCAGCGCCCATCGGATTTACATAATCGAATGGCGCATTGTGGATCAGCAGCGGTCCGAAAAGAGCCAGCAGGAGGAAGAAAAGGATAATGGCCAGCCCGATCCGCAGTTTTCTGTTTCGCAACGCAAAGTAGAGGAACTCGTTTTTCTTCTTTGGCTTCATGCTGTTTCACCTGCCATTCCTCTTCGCGTTCTCGGATCGACGATGAGATAGATAATATCAATGCCAAAGTTGGCGATCAACACGCCGATGATGATAAAGAGGAAGCAGCCCTGGATGAGAAAATAATCCTGGTTCTGGATGGCGGCCAGGAGCAGATAGCCGATGCCGGGGTAGGAAAAGACGACTTCGGTGACCAGAGCGCCGGCGACAATGACACCCAACTGGAGCGCCAGGCCGGTGATCTGGGGCAGGATGCTGTTCTGGAAGGCATATTGGCGGATCAGCTTGCGCGGCGCACCCAGTGCTTCCAGGTAGTGGGAATAGTCCGCTTCCAACTCGTAGATGATCATGTTCCGCATGCCGATAGCCCAGCCACCAAACCCCACCAGAAAGAGGGAGGCAAAGGGCAGGAACCAGTGCTTCAAGACGCTGCTGATGAAGGTCAGGGAGAGAGCCGGCCGCAGCTCAAAGCTGTAGGCGCCGGCGATCGGAAAGAGGCCCAGGACGATGCCGAAAAGCCAGGCGAGCAGGATGCCGAGCCACATGTAAGGGGTGGCGGTGAGGATGTAGCCGATGGGGGACACGGTGTTGTCCAGCCATTTGGAACGGGCGGCAAAGGCGCCGAAATGGTTCCCGGCCCACCAGCTCAACAGGATAGAAGGGATGAGCAAAAAGATGTCGTAGGGCACGGCGCGCATCAACACCGTCTTGACCGGCGTGGGGAAGACATAGATGCTGATCCCCAGGTCGCCGTGCAGGAGGGAGTTCCAGAAGTTGAAATATTGCTGCCAGATGGGCAGATCGAGGCCAAAGACATGACGGTAATACTCATACATCGCCTGGGCCGCGCTGGGGTTCACCACCGCGCCGATCCTCGACATCACATTCATGATCGGATCGCCGGGCATAAAGCGCGGGATCATCCAGTCAATGGTCACTGCCAGGAAAAAGGTGAGAAGGTATATAAGCAGCTTTCGACCCAGATAGCGTCGCACGTTGCCTCCGCTTGAAAAGTTGCCCCTCCTCCGGGAGCAGAAGGAGGGGCAACGCACACACGATATTCCCCACCTGCTAGGGCTGTGCCGGCTTCAGGTTGATAAGGGTCATCAACCCACCCATCTGCCAGTAGCCTGACCAGGTGGAGGGCAGGATCTTGGGCGCATCGGGCGCTTCGCTCGGCCAGTTCGTCCAGATCGAGTCGTTCCACTGCGCCCACAGGCCGTTGTACCACAGCGGGATCATCGGCATGTCGGTCAGCATCAGCTCCTGAATCTTGGAGCAGGCTGCCTTCATGCCCGCCTCGTCGGTGACCGGCACCTTGGCCAGCGCATCCACCAGGTCGAACATCTCCTTGTTATCGTACCGGCCAAAGTTGCCGCTCTGCATCTGCTCCTGGATCGGGTGGCGGAACAGGAGGTTGTACAGCGTCCATGGGGTATTGCTCATGCCCGCCCAGTTGTTCAGGGTCATATCGAAGGTGCCACCTTGCAGCGCGGTGTTCCACGCGCCATAGTCGGGGGTGGCCGCCTTGATGTTGATCCCGGCTGCCTGGGCGCTTTGGGCGATGATGTCAATGGCCGCCATCCAGTCGGTCCAGCCGAAGGGGCAGGTCACCTCCAGCTCGATCTTGGAGCCATCCGGCGCTTCGACAAAGCCATCGCCGTTGACATCCTTGTAGCCGGCATCGGCCAGCATTTTCTTAGCCTTGGCCGTGTCAAAGGTGTACCCCAACCTGGCCACCACGTCCGGATCGTCGAACCGGCTCAGCGATGGCAGCAGGCCGGTGGGGCTGGCCGCCTTGACCAGGTTGGCGTAAGCGACGTTGACGATGGAGGGCACGTCAATGGCAAAGGCCAGGGCCCGGCGGAATTTGGCGTCATCCATCGGCTTCTTGGTCGTGTTCAGGAACAGGACGGCAGTGTTGGCCGAGAGCATGTAGGGGGCATCGGCAAAGTAGGTCTTGACATACCCCTTCTGGACCAGGGTGGCCACGCCCGGCAGGAAGTTGTTGCTCAGGTCCACCTCACCCTTGATGACCGCGCCGAGGGCCACATTGTTGCTGGAGAAGCGGATGTCCACGATCCGCTTGGGGGCAGGCTTGCCAAAGACCTTGATACCCCACCAGTTCTCATTCCGGATCCACACGTTGCGGTCTTCGGAGCGGGTTTCGTACAGATAGGCACCAGAACCGATAGGGTTCTCATTCGTGCCGGTGGTGATCTCCTCTTCCGTTCTGGTCTCCCAGATGTGCTTGGGGACGATGGGAAGGTTATAGAGGTAGTTGGCCCATTCCTGGTAGAGCGGATCGTTGAAGGTGAATTTCAGATGGGTATCGTCCATCGCTTCCACGCCGGTCAGATACCTCCACACCGGCGAGAACCACAACGCTGCATACTTTTGCCCCAGCTCGAAGGTGAACCTGACATCAGCGGCGGTCAGCGGCTGGCCATCGCTCCAGGTGAGACCTTGGCGCAGCGTCACCTCGTAGGTGGTGGCATCGGTCCAGTTCCCACTCTCCGCCAGCCAGGGTATGAACTCGCCGGTCATCGGGTCAAAGGCGAACAGGAACTCGTACACATTGCCGATGGTGCCGGTGGTGTTGGCCAGGCTCCCGGGCTGGAAGGGGTTCCAGGTCGAGGCCGGACCCCACGCTGCCCCGCTGACATACAGCGTCTCTTCCCGCTTGTAGACAGCCTCGGTCGGCGCCGCTGGCGTGGCTGTCACCACCACCTCGACCGGCTTTTCAACCTGCACAGTCTCGACGACCTTCTTTTCCACCTGGACGGTCTCGACGACGGTCTTTTCGACCTCTTTGGTCACGACCTTCTCGACCTCGACCGTCTGGACAACGGTCTGGGGCTGGGGGGTTGGGCCGCAGGCAATGAGCAGGCTCAACACCACCCCCAGGCTCAGGACAGACAAGAGTCGCTTACGCATTTGATCCTCCTCCTTTGTTTTGATTGAAAATGGTTAAACAGGCGCAAGGTTGACGGTCCATCGGTGTGTTTGTGTCGGGCACCACCTCCTTCCCCACCATAGCAGGCGGTTGCCCGGCAACGGGGTGGACTCGATTCGCCATTTTGACGGGCCTGGTGTATAATAGCGCCCGTCAGTGGCAGGAGTGGCCCCGTGCCGAGCGCACCAGGTACACTCTTGACACTGCCTCTGTCTGGGGGAGATGCCGCTTTCTGCCAGGTCTGCCGGCATCTCCCTTCTGTCTGTCCTCCGTATGCCGGCCGGAAATCAGGGCCAGGCTCCGCATGAGCCCCGTACAACCAGTTCGGCGGGCAGGACGATCCGCTGTACGGAAGCCTGCCCCTCCAGCCGATTTTCCAACAGGTTCAACAACAGGTCTGCCGCCGTCGCCCCCAGGCGCTCGATCGGCTGCCGCACCGTGGTCAACGGCGGTTCGATGGCCGTCACGGCGGGGATATCGTCAAAACCCACCAGAGCGACATCCTCCGGAACCCGCAGGTTGGCCTCCCGCAGGGCCTTCAACGCACCGATGGCCATTGAATCGCTGGCGGCAAAGACGGCCGTGGGCGCAGCCGGGAGCAAACGGTGCATGGCCGCAGTACCGCTGTGTTCCGTAAAATCCCCTTCGGCGATCAGCTCTTCCTGCACGGGAAGGTGGTAACTTTCCAAAGCCTGGCGGTAGCCCTGCAGGCGATCCTCCCCCCCGGCCATGCTCAGCGGTCCGGTGATGGTGGCGATCCGTTTGTGGCCGAGCCGGATCAGGTGTTCGACGGCCATCCGGGCCGCGCCGATGTTGTCTACATCTACATAACTTGCCCGGCTGTCAGAATGTCGGCCCACCAGGACAAGCGGCACCCTGTCGTCGAGCAGCTTGTGGACCAACGGGTCATCGGTTCGGGCCGAGGCCACAATGACGCCATCCAGGTGGCTGCCATGCACCAGCCGGCGGTACATCTCCTCCTGCCTGTCTGGGTTGCTGAACAGGGAGAGCATCAGATGATAGCCGTGGGCGTTGCAGGTCTCGGTGATGCCGCGCAAAAGGAGGGGGAAGAAGGGGTCCACAAAGAGGGTGGTCACGGTTTCGGGGATGATGGCGCCGATGATATAGGTGCGGCGGGTGACCAGGCTGCGGGCGGCAGCGTGAGGCTGATAGCCCGTTTCGCGGATGACCTGCCATACCCGCTGGCGCACCTCCTCCCGGACGTTGGGGTGGTGATTGATGACACGGGAAACGGTTGAGCGCGAGACCCCGGCCATCTCACCGACCTGTTCGAGCGTCAGTGGCATCTGTTCCCCCTGCTCCTGGGTTTGAGAGCGCTCCCAAAACCTGTGAAACAAAACCCCCGATGTCGGGGTGGAAATCCTGCTTCTATTCGGGAGCGCTCCCAAAGAAGAGTATACCACAATTTTCGCTTTTTGTCAAGAGGTCATTTCGATTTTTTTGCGCCCGTCGGGAGTTTGTGACCCCTGGTTTCGCAAAGTTCCGCTCATTCTATCTCGACAATGTTAAATTAACATAAACGGCAGCAAAGGTGGACCTCACCCCA
>DAOTYI010000294.1:0-7595 GCA_034434895.1 Anaerolineae bacterium | reverse complement strand
GGGCAGGGGGAGGGGTGAGGGCCAGGCGGAATTTTAACAGCCGTCAAAAGTGTAAACCAATTTCTCCAGAAAATTGAACCATCCCGATGATTCACTGTGGTTTTCAGACAGGCTGTAAACCGCCTGCGGGCTTTTTGTCAGCCGGTTCGGTCTCTGCTATAATGCCGGCAGATGGCCGGCGGCATGGCCATCGAATCGGAGGATGGAGGACAGGAGTCAGATGAAGAGAAGATGGGTGGGATTCCTGTTGTTGGCCGTAGCGCTGCTTGGTTGTTCCTGGTCCGGTGTGATCCCCATGCCCTCCCCCACGCCCGTGCCGTCGCCGACACCGGTCCCCACGCCGTCATCACCTCTCCCGTTGCCCTCTGTCGGCACACTGGCGCTGGAAGAGGAGATCATCGGCGTGTATAACCGCGCCAGTTCGGGGGTGGTGAACATCACCAACCGCAGCTATGCTTACGACTTTTTCTTCCGGCCTGTGCCTCAGGAAGGGACCGGCTCCGGCTTTGTGTACGACCTAGAGGGGCACATTGTCACCAACTATCATGTCATCGAGGGGGCCGATGAACTGTACGTCACGCTGCCGGATGAGACAACCCTCCCGGCTCAGGTGGTGGGGGCCGATCCTTCCAACGATCTGGCCGTGCTCAAGATAGAGGCGCCGCCGGAGGCGCTCCATCCGATTCCGTTAGGCGAGTCGAGTGGCCTGCGGGTGGGGCAGTTTGTGGTGGCCATCGGCAACCCGTTCGGCTTCGAGCGGACCCTGACGGTCGGGGTGATCAGCGCGTTGGGACGGGTGATCGAAAGCCCTGACGAGAGCTTTATCGGCGAGATCATCCAGACCGATGCGGCCATCAACCCCGGCAACTCAGGGGGGCCGTTGCTGGACCTGACGGGGCGGATTGTGGGGGTGAACACCGCGATTGTCAGCCCCAGCCAGGCTTCGGCCGGGATCGGCTTTGCCGTGCCGGCGGATACGGTGCGGCGGGTCGTTCCCGAGCTGATCGCGCGGGGCTATTATCCCCATCCCTGGTTGGGCGTGAACTATGTGTGGAACCTGACTCCTGAACGAGCCCGCCTCCTGCGCCAGGTGGGGATGGAGGTGCCGGTAGAACAGGGGGTATTGATCATCGAGACGGCGCCGGGCGGGCCGGCGGCCAGGGCCGGGTTGCGGGGGGGACAACGTCAGGTCCGGATCGGCCGCACCATCCTGCCTGTCGGCGGTGACATCCTGACCGCCATTGACGGCCAGGCCATTGCCACAGAGCGGGACCTGGCCCGCTATCTTGACACACGCACTCAGGTCGGCCAGACGGTCCAGCTCACCGTCTGGCGGGAGGGCAGGGAGCTGACTGTGTCGGTCGTGCTGGCCGAGCGCCCGCGCTGACCTGAACACTACAACATCGTGGCGGTGGATTCAGAAGCCACTGCACCTTTTTCACCGCCGAGCACGCAGAGAACGCAGAGGAATTATAAAGGTCTCTGCGTCTCTGCGGTGCGGGCCTGGACTTTTTCAGCAGTCTCCAGGGGGCAGGGGAGAGATCGAATCGAACGTTGTCGGTTACATCCAGGTCGAGCGCTGCGCCTCCGGCGTCCTGCGGACCAGGTCTTGAGCGATGGGGGCAAAGAGCTCACCCGTATAGTCCTCGATCCGCCCGGCATCACACAACCGGGCGATCTCGGGATCGATCGGCAGCCGCCCCAGGAAGGGGACCCCGATCCGCCGCGCTGTCTCTTCGGCGTGGCTGGGGCCAAAGATGTCATGACGCCTGCCGGTATCGGGGCACTCGAAATAGCTCATGTTCTCGATCAGTCCCAGGATCGGCGTGCCCATCTGCCGGGCCATGTTGGCCGCCTTGCGCACCACCATGCCCGCCAGGTCCTGCGGCGAGCTGACCAGCACAATGCCCGACATCGGCAGTGATTGCATGACCGTCAACGATGCATCCGACGTGCCGGGCGGCAGGTCCACGACCAGGTAATCCAGCGTCCCCCAGAAGATGTCGCCCCAGAACTGCCTGATCGCCCCGCTGACCAGCGGCCCGCGCCAGATGACGGCCATATCCTCCTGCTCCAGCAACAGGTTGATGGACATGACCTTGATGCCGGTCCGGCTCTGGGGGGGCATGGGGCCCAGGGGGCTCATGCCCAATTGCGCCCCGTTGGGGAAGAACATCTTGGGAATGCTGGGCCCGGTGATGTCGGCGTCCAGGATGCCCACCTGGTGCCCTTCCCGGCGCAGGGCAATGGCCAGCAATCCGCTGACTAGCGACTTGCCCACCCCTCCCTTGCCGCTCATGACCGCGATCACGCGGCGGATGAGGTTCAGATGCTCGGCTGTGCCCATTTCCGGCACGCCGATGCCGATGCGGCGCTTTTCTTCGTCGCTCATCTCGGTCAACTCGACGGTCACTTCCCGGACGCCCTCCAGAGTGCTGATCGCTGCTTTGACATCGCCTGCGATCTGCTCTTTGAGCGGGCAGGCCAGTGTCGTCAGGGCCAGAGTGATCTCCACCCGGCCGTCCTCGATCCGCACCTGGCGGACCATGCCCAACTCGATCACACTTTTGTGCAACTCGGGGTCCATGACCCCTTCCAACGCTTGACGTATCTGGGCTTCGTTTACCACTTGATCTGCCTCCTCGTATCTTGCTACCCGCTCAAGAAAATGATGCAACACCCGATCGGTCTCGCGCAGGTCGTCCACCCACCTGGACAGATATTGGTCGCCTTCTTCCGTCAGGCGGTATACACGCCTGGCCGGGCCTGTATTGCTGGTATCCCAGCGGGAGGCGACCAGACCACGGTCCTCCAGGTTGCGCAGAAAGCGATAGATTGTGCTTATATCAAGCAGGCTTATCACACAGGCACCAGGACACGAAGGATGATGTCCTGGTGGTGACAATGCCATCACTCAACTTTCGGAAGTGCGGGATCCTTCTTTGGCCTGGCAGTCGCAGACCAGGGCCACAGCCTCGATCTCCACGCGGCCTCCCAGCGGCAGGGCAGCCACCTGCACCGTTGAGCGGGCCGGCGGATCGTGGGGGAAGAATTCGGCATAGATGGCGTTCATGCGGGGGAACTCCCCCATGTCGGCCAGAAAGACCGTGGTTTTGACGACATGCTTAAGGCAGGAGCCGCCGGCCTTTAACACCGCGTCCAGGTTTTCCAGCGCCTGTCGGGTTTGGGCCTCGATCTCCGGCCCGGCAAACTCTTTGCTGCCGGGTACCACCCCCAGTTGCCCGGCGGTAAAGAGGAACTCGCCGGCCCGCACCCCCTGCGAATAGGGGCCGACGGCTGCCGGCGCCTGGTCGGTCGTGATGATCTGCCTGTCCATGGGATTGTTTTCTCCTTTCCAGGGATTTTGCCACGAGGGAATCTTCCGCTCGCCGGTTGGGGCAGAGCGCCGCTCCGTTGTGCCCTTTGTGTCCTGGATGGCAATCACAGGTCCACTGTGCAGCCCAGTCCTGGCACATCGCGGGCCACCAGCCAGCCCTCCTCGAAGAAAAAGCCGGGTCGGGTGGGGTCGTTCACCAGGTCAAAGTGGCCGTCCAGGTCGCCGTAGCGCACATTGGGGCTGCTCAGGGCCAGGCCCAATCCGGCAGCGATGAGCAACGCCGGTTCGTTGATACAGCCGACCATGGTCGCCAGGCGGGCGGCACGGGCGATGGCATCCACCTGACGGGCGCAGTGCAGGCCGCCACAGGTGGTCAGTTTGACACTCAGGCCGTGGGCGGCGCGGCGGCTGGCGATCTCCAACGCCGAAGCCGGGTCGGTCAGGCTCTCATCGGCCAGGATGGGCACCGGGCTGTGCTCCGCCACCTCACGCAGCGCCTTCAGGTCGGCGGCCGGGGTGGGCTGTTCCAGCATCTCCAGCCGGCCTGCCAGGGCACGGGCCACGTCCAGGGCCTGTCGGACGGTGTAGCCCTGCTCGGCGTCCAGCCGCAGGGTCAGGTCGGGCAGGGCATCGTGCACGGCCTGCACCCGTTGCACATCCTCTTCCGGGTCCAACCCCCCTTTGAGTTTCAGGATGCGGAACCCCTGCCGGGCGCGCTCCTGGGCCATTTCCACCGTCTCCTTGACCGGTGCCAGGCTGAGGGTGATGGAGGTCTGGATGCGATACCGGTAGCCGCCCAGCAACCGGTGCAGGGGCAGTCCGGCAGCCAGCCCCAGCAGGTCGTAGAAAGCCATGTCGAACGCGCAGCGGGCCGAAGGAGTGCCTTCAGTCAGAGGGGCCAGCTCGGCCAGGGCGAACTCGGTGTTCAGGGGATTCAGGTCCAGGGCGCGATCGGCGCAGGTCCGGCAAACGCGCAGCACCTGCTCCAGCGTCTCGCCGGTGAGGGCCGGGTCAAAAGCAGCGCAACCCCACGCCACCTGCCCCTCGCGGGTGTCAAGGCGCACAAAGACACACTCCACCTCCTTCACGCCGGCGGGATGGGCTGCTGTCCGGTAGGGCAGCCGCAGACTCAGTTGGACCGGTACAACCTCTACGTGCGTAATCTGCATGGCTCACCTCCCTGTGTCCTCGGTGGTTAAGGATTTTGCCGGTCAGACACTTCAATTATAGCCGGAATTGGCCGCAAAGGCAATCGCGGCCCTGGCCTGGGTGAGACGGTTTGACATTTTGTCAACCTGGTGTATAATCCAGCCGTGGAAGGTCCTGGCGATCTTTCCAGGGTTGCTCCCGCGGACCATTGTCCAGCAGCCCCGACGCGGACTGTGATCCGCTTTGAGCACAAACATGAGAGCGACCGGGTCTGGTCAGAAAAGGAGGAGATCATGCGCATTTTGGGCCGTATCTTGCTGATTGTGGTGGTGATCCTGTTAATAGTCGGCCTGCTGGGCACCGGCTATGGCTTTTTCACTGTGCGCCGGGCCTGGCCCAAGATTGACGGCCGGGTGCGGGTCAAGGGCCTGCAATCCGAGGTGACCGTCGTCCGCGACAAGTGGGGCATCCCGCACCTCTACGCCTCCAACCCTCATGACCTGTTCTTCGCCCAGGGCTATGTCCACGCCCAGGACCGTTTCTGGCAGATGGAGTTCTGGCGGCGGATCGGCTCCGGGCGGCTGTCGGAGGTGCTGGGCGAGTCGGCCCTCGGCTCCGACCGCTTTATCCGCACCCTGGGCTGGCATCGCACCGCTGCCCGGGAACTGGAGCAACTGGATGACGAAACCCGCTCTATCCTGGAAGCCTATGCCGAAGGGGTCAATGCCTATCTCTCCAGCCATCGCCATCGCCTGGGATTGGAGTTCACCCTGCTGGGGTTGACCGGCACCAAATTCGACCCCGAACCGTGGACGCCGCTCAACACCCTCACCTGGGCCAAAGTGATGGCCTGGGACCTGGGGGGCAATATGAGTGCCGAGCTGCTGCGCGCCCACATCGTTGCCCGCCTGGGGAGCGATGCTCTGGACACATTGGTGCGGCCCTACCCCCACGATCACCCGGTGATCGTCCCCCATCCTCTGGGCCAGGGAACGCTGGAGAGTGTGCCGGCGGCTGCCTTTGCCCCCTTTGTCCTGGGGCAGGGGGAAGGGATCGGCAGCAATAACTGGGTGGTGGCCGGCAGCCGCACCGAGACCGGCCAGCCGATCCTGGCTAATGACCCGCACCTGGCCATCCAGATGCCCTCCATCTGGTATGAAATCGGCCTGCACTGCGAACCGGTGGGGGCCAGCTGCCCTTACAACGTCGTCGGTTCCTCCTTCGCCGGCTGCCCGGGGGTCATCATCGGCCACAATGAGCAGATCGCCTGGGGGGTCACCAACCTGGGCCCCGATGTGCAGGACCTGTTCATTGAGCGGGTCAATCCCGATAACCTCAACCAGTATGAATATCAGGGCCAATGGCTGGACATGGAGATCGTCCGGGAGGAGATCAGGGTCGCCGGCCGGGAGGAGCCGGTGGTGGTGAATGCCCGCCTCACCCGCCACGGGCCGATCATCAACGACGTGGTCGGCGGCACGGAAGAGGAGTGGTCCTTCGGCTGGCAGCCGTTGGCCCTGTCCTGGACGGCCCTTCAACCAGGTACGCTGCTGCGCAGCGTCATCCTGTTGGACCAGGCCCGGAATTGGGAGGAGTTCCGGCGGGCGCTTTCCTACTGGGATGTGCCCAGCCAGAACTTTGTCTATGCCGATGTGGAGGGCAACATCGGCTACCAGGCCCCCGGCCGCATCCCCATCCGCGCCAAAGGCAACGGCTCGATGCCGGTACCCGGCTGGAGCGGCGAATATGAGTGGGTGGATTATGTGCCGTTCGACGAGTTACCCCGCGCCTACAACCCGCCAGAGGGGTATCTCGTCACGGCCAACAACGCTGTGGTCGGGCCGGATTATCCCTATTTCCTGAGCATGGACTGGGATGCCGGCTACCGGGCGCAGCGGATCGTGGAGCTGATCGAGGCCGACCCTTCCCTGTCGGTGGCCGACATGCAGACCATCCAGGGGGACAACAGCCCCCTCTACGCCCGCAGCGTCCTGCCCTACCTGCGAACCCTGTCCAGCGACGACCGCCGTCTGGCCCAGGCGTTGGACCTGCTACGGGCCTGGGACGGGCGGGCGGTGCGCGATAGCAGCGCAGCGGCCCTCTTCGAAGCCTTCCGCCTGCACCTGACCGAACTGACCTTTGGCGATGAGTTGGGGGAACAGTTGCTGTCCGAGGCGCAGCGCAGCGTGATGGAGGCACTGAGCGACCTCCTGCCCGACCCGGCCTCCCCCTGGTTTGACGACAAGACCACTGCCCAGGTCGAGACCCGCGACGAGATCATGCTGCGGGCCCTGGAGGCGGCGGTGGGAGAGTTGACCGACCGGCTGGGCAAAGATATGAACAGGTGGCGTTGGGGCGCTCTGCACACGGCGACCTTCCAGAATCAGAGCCTGGGCAAGTCGGGCATCCGCCTCATCGAAAAGATCTTCAACCGGGGGCCGGTGGAGGCCGATGGCACTCTGGCGACGGTCAACAACACCGGCTATCGCCTGGACCGGCCCTACGCGGTGAGTTCCGTCCCTTCCTATCGCCAGGTCGTGGACCTGCAGGATTTCAGCCGCTCGGTCTCGATGCACACCACCGGTCAGTCGGGGCACCCCTATCACCGCCATTACGATGACATGATTGACCCCTGGCGCAACATCCAGTACCATCCCATGCTCTGGTTGCGGAAAGATGTGGAGACGGCGGCGGAGGGGAAGCTGTTGTTGCGGCCATAGAGGGCGAAGGGGGAAGGGCCGGGGGTTCAATGGGCGGTATGCAGTTCCCGGCACGGTCTATCAGCCGCCCGGTGAGGGAAAGGATAGGGCCGTGTGCCGGGCCTGGGCCGCCCTGGCGCGTGCTGGCCGTTTTTGAGCACGCCTGTGACCTGGTGACGCCTGACGGCGATGTCGTGGCCCTGGTGTTGCCTGAGGTCGGCGACGGGCCGCTCAATGTGGTGGTGGAGGGTCGGCCCGGCCTGTTCGCAGCGGTCAAGCCGGGGATGGGGGCCTGGCCAGGGGAGGGGCGGCTGCGGGCAGGTGGGTTGACGCTCTTGCTGGCGGGAGCAGACGTGTGGGAACCCTGTCCAGCGACGACCGCCGTCTGGCCCAGGCGTTGGACCTGCTAC
>DAOTYI010000293.1:0-36474 GCA_034434895.1 Anaerolineae bacterium | reverse complement strand
GCTGGGCAGGCGCTCCAGGCGGGGCACACTGACCAGCATCTCCAGCAGCAGGTTCAGTTCGGCGGTTTCCGGCACTGCCGACTGGATAAAGATGCTGCTCCGGGCCGGATTGATGCCTGCCGCCAGGTAGTCCAGCACAATATCCCGGACGTTCTGCGCCACCTGCGCAATATGGTCTTTGCCCGGTTGGGTGGTCAGCATGTGCAGGTCGGCGATGACAAAGTAACAGTCATACTCCTCCTGCAACCGCACCCGGTTCCGCAGGCTGCCCAGGTAGTGACCCAGGTGCAGTTTGCCTGTAGGCCGATCGCCGGTCAAGACTCGTTTGCGTTCCATTTTGCACCTCCCTTAGATCTTGTCTGAAAACCACCAAGACACAAAGGACACCAAGGGTACCATGCGGTTTTTATTCGTTTCCCTCGTGTTCTTTGTGGCCTTTGTGTCTTTGTGGTGAGCTTTTCAGACTAGCTCTTACGTATACAGGCGATCAATAAAAAAAGCGCCCGCCCTCTCTTCGAGGACGAGCGCTCTGTTCCAGGCTGCCCGTGGTGCCACCTCCCTTAGGCCGGCTCTCGAAACAAAAAATCCGCCGGTGATGGCGGATTTACAATCGGCGAGCCAGCCTCACTCGTTGCAGGTACGGCCCTTCCCCGCAGAAGGGCGATACCCTCGGCCTTGATAACGGTGGCGTCTCCGGCGCCGACTACTGGTCTGAAAGCCGGACATCTCCTCCGGCTTGACGTTCGGCGGGCAACTCCCAGGCCCATTCACTGCCGGCGCTGGTATCGGGCTTCCACCTGACCCCGACTCTCTGGACCCCGCTTTGACAGCTACTCTTCCTGATCCTCGTCTTTGGCTATTCTTTTTGGCAGGACAACTGCCTGCACACCCGACCGATCGCCGGACTGTGGCTCGGCGGCACAGGGCAGGCAATGACTTGACAGGTTGGAGTATAACCCATTCCGGCGGAATTGTCAAATTGCACGGGTAACAGTGCTCTCCCGTCCGCGTATCCGTGTCCAACTGCCTACCCTCCCGCAGGTTTGCTTTCTAACTTGCGGGAGGGTAGGAATCAAACATGACCGAGATCGTTATGAAAGGTGCGGAGTGAGCCTGGCCAGCAGTTTGGCCTTGGGCATAAAGCCCACGATCCGCTCTACCGACTCGCCATTTTTGAACAGGATCAGGGTGGGAATGCTCATCACTCCATACTGTGTCGCCAGCTCGTTATTGTGGTCCACGTTCAGCTTGGCGACCTGGAGCCGGCCTTCATATTCGTTGGCGATCTCTTCCAGGACCGGCGCGATCATCCTGCACGGTCCGCACCACACCGCCCAAAAGTCCACCAATGTGGGCAGCCCGGCTTTGAGCACCAGTTCCTCGAATGTACTGTCGGTGACTTCAATCGGCTTTGTCATGTCTTGCTCCTCTTTGTTCGATGTCTCAATCTATTCCTCCGGGGTGGGGGCAGAAAAGCGCGAAAAGACCAGTTCAAACACACGGCTCATCCGTTGCCGGTCCAGCTCTCCATCGCCGCCTGCCATGCACTCGTGCAGGAAATTCTCAACGACAAGCAGCCCAACGCGATCCAGCGCGGCCCGTGCCGCCATCAACTGTGTCAGGACCGCTTCGCACTCCCGCTGCTCTTCGATCATGCGTTGCAGGCCCCGGATCTGGCCTTCTACCCGCCTGAGACGATTGGTGATCTCCTCACTCCCCACCCGGCACCCCCGTGTATATACCCCTGCGGGGTACAGGCCCTATCTTAGCCCTTTTTCGGCCTTTTGTCAAGCCGCTGCTCGCCCTGGTCAGGGCGACACAGCAGAGAGGGTCACCCTGCCGAGAGGTGCGGGAGGATTTGCTAAATCCGCAGTTCTACCACATCTCCATCCTGGAGGACATAATCGCGGCCCACCGGCTGGCCGTCAAAAGCGGTGCTGCCCCACACGCGGGCCGACTTGAGATTCTCGTAAAAATCGCGGTGGACCTGGGCCGCAAACTCTTCCACCGTGCTCCCTTTCTTCATCACAAAGGGTGCACTCAGATCAGGCTCCCGACCAGGGGGCCTGGCGTAGATGCGCATGATGCCCAACTGCTCGAACACCATCTGCTTCAGGCGCTCCAGATGCCGGCCGGTGGCTGCCGAGACAGACAGCAGAGGCCATTCCTCCTCCAGCAACTCGCGAAAGATGTGGAATAGCTCGTCGGTTGTCTCATCGTCGCACTTGTTGGCCAGCACCAGGAACGGTTTGATGGTCGGGCGTCGCTCCCCGGTGTACCGATCCTGACGATGCGGAGGGATGATGCGCTGTTTTTCCAGGATGGCAACTGCCTCCTCAAGTTGTTGCAGGGGATCGGTCTGCACATCCACCACCAACAGCACCAGATCGGCGCGCCGGATCAGGTTCAGCAGTTCCGGCTCGACATACTCCCTATCCAGCGGTGGGGTGTCAATCAACTGGATCTGGACATTTTCCACCGGCATCATGCCAGGTGTAGGTTCCCAGGTGGTGTACGGGGCGGCCGAGACCTGGGGCGTTGCGTTGGTCAGCGCGGCCACCAGAGCCGACTTGCCGGCGTTGGTCGGTCCGATGACAGCCACCTGCCCGGCTCCTTCCCGTTCAATGCGGAAGGCGGAGTCCTGCCGACCGATCTTTTTGCGGGCCTGAGCCGAGGCCTTGAGCCTGGAAAGCTGCCGGCGCAGGTCGGCCCGCAGGTGGTCGGTGCCCTTGTGCTTGGGGATCAGGCTGAGGTACTCTTCCAGGCAGGCGATCCGGTCCTCGACCGATTCGGCTTCGCGGTATCGTTTTTCTGCCGCCAGGGCTTCCGGCGGAAGGTTGGTTGGCATGGCTGGCCCTCACCACACAGGCCAGGACCCCAATGCCTGTCCTGGCCGATCTATCCGGCGGAATTGTAGCATAGTCCGGGCGGTTCGGCAAAAAAGAAGAGACCTGTCTGGGACAGGTCTGCCTCCATAACTGGGGTGGATGACGGGGGTTGAACCCGCAACAACCGGTTCCACAGACCGGTGCTCTGCCTTTGAGCTACATCCACCGTGCCCAAACTCAGTATAGCACAACCTTTCTGAAAATGCAAATGGACATCCCCCACAGATTCCAAAACCTGTGGCCGACAGCACCGCTGTTGGCTGCCCACGCCATTTGGCATGTGGCCGGCTTTCCCTTGCTCGGCGGGGGTCTGTGACCCCTGCCAGTGGGGGCTGCCAGGTCACAGACCTGGCGGGAGCAGAAGCTGTGGCCGACAGCACCGCTGTTGGCTGCCCACGCCATTTGGCATGTGGCCGGCTTTGTGGTATAATCTGCTCTGGAACACCGGGGAGAGGAACGGTTCCTGGAGAGGAGCAGACCATGATCAAGGTCACCATTGACAGTATTCGGGCCAGCCTGCTGTCCCAACATCGGGTGGTGGTCCTCAAGGAGGAGGGAGTAGAACGCTACCTGGCCATCTGGATCGGGCCCTATGAGGCCGATGCGATCACCATCAAGTTGCAGGGGGTGGAGGTTCCCCGTCCCCTGACCCATGACCTGGCCTACCAGACCATCCTCAAATTGGGGGCCAGGGTGTCTCACGTGCTGGTGAACGACCTGCAGGATGACACCTTCTATGCCCGCATCATCATGGACCGGGATGGCAAGGCGGTGGAGCTGGATTCGCGCCCCAGCGATGCCATCGCTCTGGCCGTCCGGGCCAACGCCCCCATCTTTGTCAGCGAGTCGGTGATGGAGCGGGCCGGGGTGACCCCAGACGAAGAGATTGACCTGAACGCCCTCACCCCCGAAGAAGAGGAGAAACTGGCGCCGTACAAAGAGTTTATCGAGGGGCTGGACCTGGGCGATCTGGGGTAACAACCCCCAAGACTGGCCAAAGCCTGGAGGCCGGCCGGGCAGGCAGGCCGGATCGCACCAGCGGTCGTCGGCGCGGAGGCTTGTACGCAGTTGCGGGCAGGGCCCCTGTTCGGTACCGTGTGGCCGGCGGGGGCTTGCTTTATGCCCCGGTAGTGAGGCAGAAAAGGTGACCGAAAGCAGCAGGATCGAGCGCCTGCCCCCGCAGAACATCGAGGCCGAAGAGGCCGTTCTGGGGGCGCTGTTGATTGACCCGGATGCCATCTTCCGGGTGATCACCTTTTTGCGCCCCGGCGACTTTTATCGGGAAAAGAACGGCTGGATCTACGATGCCGCCCTGGCACTCCACGAGCGGCGGGAGCCGATTGACTTTCTGACCATCTGCGATGAACTGGAGCATCGCGGTCAACTCGAGCAGATTGGTGGGCCGGCGTTCATCACCTCCCTGATCAATGCCGTGCCAACCTCGGTCCATGTCGAACACTATGCCCGTCTGGTCGAGCGGGCGGCTACCCGGCGGCGACTGATCGAGGCGGCCGGTCAGATCGCGGCCCTGGCCTATCAGGAAGCGGAGGATGTGGATGAGGTCGTAGACCGCGCCGAAGAGGTCCTCTTTGGCGTGTCGCAACGGCGCGTCGCCCGCGATCTGGTGCCGATCAAGCAGATCCTGAGTGACTACTACGACCGCATCGAGTACCTGACCAGCCACCGGGGGGAGATGATCGGCATCCCGACCGGTTTCGCCGACATAGACAAGCTGTTGGGTGGCTTCCAGCGCTCCGATCTGATCATCCTGGCAGCCAGGCCGTCGGTCGGAAAGACAAGCCTGGCATTGAGCATTGCTCACAACGCAGCCAAAAAGTTCCGGCAACGGGTGGCCCTCTTTAGCCTGGAGATGTCGGCCGAGCAGGTGGTGCAGCGCCTCATCTCGGCCGAGACCGGCATTGACTCTCAACGCCTGCGTCGGGGTGAAATCGCCGACGATGAATGGGGCCGCTTTATGAAAGCCAGCAGCGATCTGGCGGAGACCCTCTTTTACGTGGACGACACGCCCAACATCTCGGCCCTGGAACTGCGCACCAAGGCCCGCCGCCTCCACGCCGAGATCGGCCTCGACCTGCTGGTCGTAGACTATTTGCAGCTCATGCGCGGCGATGTCCGCGCCGAGAACCGGGTGCAAGAGATCTCGGCCATCTCCCGGTCGCTCAAGGCCCTGGCCCGCGAGTTGAATGTGCCGCTGTTGGCCCTGTCGCAGCTTTCCCGCAGCGTCGAGTCCCGCTCCGACAAGCGGCCGATCCTGTCGGACCTGAGGGAAAGTGGTGCCCTGGAGCAAGATGCAGACGTCGTCATCTTTATCTATCGTGACGAGATGTACAACGAAAACACCGAACGGAAAAATATCGCCGACATTATCGTGGCCAAACATCGCAATGGCCCGACCGGCACCGTGTCGTTGTACTTTAAGAAAGAGCTGGCCCAGTTCCGCGAGGCGGAGCTGCGCCGCATGGAGATTGACACCCTGTGACCCAGGCTCATCGGCTGGCCCGGTGGCTGACGCCTCCGGTTGTGGCCCTGCTGGCCCTGACCGTCTATCTGCGCACCCTGCTGCCCGGCGTCGGGTGGGGGGACATTGCCCGCTTTCAGTATGTGGCCCAGGTGTGGGGCATCCCTCACCGCTTCGGTTATCCCCTCTACATCGCCATCAGCCGATTGTTTGGCTATCTGCCGGTGGGCGATGTGGCCTACCGCATCAACCTGATGTCGGCCTTTTTTGCCGCGCTGGCTGCGATGACCGTCTGCCTGATCGTCATGCGCCTGGCCGACGACTGGGTGGCGGGGGCCTCGGCGGGGCTGTCCTTTGCCTTTTCGCGAGCGATGTGGGGCCAGGCGGTGGTGGCCGAGGTCTATGCGCTCAACGCCTTTCTCATCGGGGCCGTGATCCTGGTACTGTTGGCCTGGCACCAGACCCGCCGGCCGGCACTCCTCTACCTGGGCCTCGGCCTCTATGCCCTGAGCTTTGGCAACCACATGACGGTCGTCACCCTGGTGCTGGCGGTGCTCTATCTGCTGCTGGCTACCGATGCCCGGCTGTTGCTCAGCCCGAAGAAGGTGGCAGCGTTGGCCGGGCTGGTGCTGCTGGGGGCGTTGCAATATCTGTATGTGATCATCCGCGCTCACCAACAGCCACTCCTGAACGAGTTGGGTCCCTTCTCCTGGCGGGGCTGGTTGCACTGGATGACCCGCAGCCGCTTTCCGGGCCAGTTCTTCGGCTTTGGCCTGGGTGACCAGGCTGACCGATTGCGCATCTATCTGGAGCTGCTGGAGAAGCAGTTCTTCCGTTGGGGCTACCTCCTGGGCTTTGTGGGGGCCTGGGAGCGGCTGAAGGCGGAGCTGAAAAGCTTTGTCTTTCTGGCGCTGGTCGCGCTGGGCATCTACCTCTTTGGCATGAACTATGGCGGCATCACCTTCCGCATCTATCTCATCCCCTCCTACCTGGTCTTTGCCGTCTTTCTGGGGTGTGGTCTGAGTGCCCTGCGGCGGTGGCTGGCCGATCAGCTCCAGGGCCGACCTGGCTGGCTGGCCTGGCCGTTGCTGGCCGGGTTGGCGGCGGTCATCCTGGCCATGCCCCTCTATCCGCTGTGGCAGAACTGGACCGAGGTGGACGAGAGTGACAACACCTACTACCAGGACATGGCCCGAAATTTCGTGAATCACGTCGAACCTGATTTCATTCTGGTGGACTCGGAGTTGTACTACGACGATCTGGAGGCGATCCTGTATGTGACCTGGGTGGAGAAGGGGTGGTACGCGGCGCGTTGGGTGGCTCCCGGCGAGATTGTGGCCTGGCTGGGGCAGAGGCCGATCTACGCCTGGGCCGACGGGGCAGCCTGGCATACTCGCTACCTCGAAGAGCCGATAGCCGGGTTGCCGGGGATGGTGCGCGTCTTGGGGCGGCGCGAGTGAGGGGGATACGGATTCGGCGATCAGGAAGGTGAGATGAAGGGCTTCGCCGGCTTCCCGGCCGGAAAACAACCCTATACCCCGGTGCCCAACCTCTTTTTCAGCGAGCTTTTGCCCGATATTGACCACCTGGGCGAGCTGAAAGTGACGTTGCACCTCTTCTGGCTGCTGGCCCAGAAAAAGGGGGAGCGGCCCTGTGTCAGCGGCGAGGAGCTGGCCGCCGATCAACGCCTGCTGGCCGGCCTGGCCACGCCCGGCCTGTCGCCCCAGGAGGCGCTGCACGATGCCCTGGAGCGGGCTGTGGCCCGGCGCACATTGCTGCGGGTGACCAGCGGGGAGGGAACTGCCCGCCGCGACTGGTACTTTGTCAACAGCGAAAAGGGCCGCCAGGCGGTGGAGGAGCTGCTGGCCGGCAAATGGTCGCCAGTCGGGCCGGAACAACCGCTGCATCTCCAGGTCCAACGGCCCAATATCTTTGTGCTCTATGAACAGAACATCGGCCCCCTCACCCCGCTGCTGGCCGAGGAGTTGATGGAGGCCGAGGACAGCTACCCGCCAGCCTGGATCGAAGATGCTTTTCGGGAGGCGGTCGAGTTGAACAGGCGGAGCTGGCGCTACGTGCGGCGCATCCTGGAGCGGTGGGCGGCTGAGGGAAAAGAGGATGAAACGGCTCGACGAAGTGATGAGCGGGACCGGCGGCGCTTTATCTCCGGCGAATATGCTGACTACATCGAGCACTAACCACCCGGACGACCAGCCCTGTCCGTTGTGCGGGGGTCTGGGCTATGTGCGGGAGAATGTGCCGGTGGGCCATCCCCACTTTGGCAGGCTTTTCCCCTGCCGCTGCAAACTGGCCGAGATCGAACGGCAGCGGCTGGAGCGGTTGCGCGCTCTGAGCAACCTGCAACACCTGAGCCACATGACCTTTGACACCTTTGTCCCCGATGGCTATGGCCTGCCTCCCGATAAAGCGGCCAACCTGCACCTGGCCTTTGACCTGGCCCGCCAATACGCCGACAACCCCCAGGGATGGCTGGTCCTGTTCGGCGGTTATGGCTGCGGGAAAACCCATCTGGCGGCGGCCATCGCCAACCAGGCCATCGAGCGCGGCCGGCCGGTCCTGTTTGTTGTCGTCCCAGACCTGCTGGATCACCTGCGGGCCACCTTCAGCCCTCATAGCCCGGTGCGCTATGACGAGCGGTTCGAGGAGGTGCGCACGGCGCCGCTGCTCATCCTCGACGACCTGGGCACTCAGAGCAGCACGCCGTGGGCGCAGGAAAAGCTGTTCCAGATTTTCAACTACCGCTACACTGCCCGCCTGCCGACCGTCGTCACCTCCAACCAAAGCCTGGAGGAGATTGACCTGCGCCTCCGCTCCCGGCTGGTGGACCCCGAATTAGTCACGATCGTCACCATCCTGGCTCCCGATTTCCGGCGCAGCGGGGTGGCTCAGGACCAGTCCGATCTCTCCAGCCTGGCGCTGCTGCAGGATATGACCTTTGATCGGTTTGACCTGCGCCAGGATGAACTGCCGGCCGAGGAGCGGTCCAACCTGAAGCGCGCCTTTGACCTGTGCCGGGACTATGCCGAAAACCCAGAAGGCTGGCTGGTGTTGACCGGCGAGTATGGCTGTGGCAAGACCCATCTGGCAGCGGCCATTGCCAACGCCCGCGTGGCCAGGGGGCAGCCGGCCCTCTTTGTCGTCGTCCCCGACCTGCTGGACCATTTGCGGGCCACCTTTAACCCGGCCAGCCCGGTACGCTTTGACAAACGGTTTGAAGAGGTCAAAACCGCCCCCCTTTTGATCCTCGATGACCTGGGCACCCAGAGCGCCAGTCCGTGGGCGCAGGAAAAGCTCTACCAACTGTTCAACTACCGCTACAACGCCCGCCTGCCGACCGTCATCACCATGGCCCGGACGATTGATGAGGTGGACCCTCGCCTGCGGACGCGGATGCTCGATGTGGGGCGCTGTACCGTCTATGCCATCCTGGCCCCCAGCTACCGGGGAACTTCTCAACGCCGGGCGACACGCAAGGGGCGGGCAGGGGGCAAGCGGGCCGGGTAGGGAGAGGAGAGAGTGGAGGTATGTCATGCCCGAACCAACCTTCAGCCAACAGCAACACAGCGCCCAGCCCAATGTGCCGGTTATCCCGCTGGGCTGCGAGCGACCAGTCTCCGAAACGTTGCCAGTAGCGGTCGAGCGTATTGTCCGCGAGTTGCAGCCGGAGAAGGTGATCCTCTTTGGCTCCTACGCCTATGGCACGCCGACGCCGGACAGCGATGTGGACTTGTTAGTGATCTGGGAGACCGACGCGCCAGGCAAAGAACGGTCCTGGGCAGTCTCGCGCCTGTTGATCCCTCGTCCTTTCCCGGTGGACATCCTGGTCAAAACGCCTCAGGAGGTTGAGCGCGCCCTGGCCAAGGGTGATTTTTTCCTGCGCGAGATTATGACTCGTGGGAAGGTGTTGTATGAGCGACGTCAATGACCCCCTGGCGTGGATAGAACGTGCCGAGGAAGATTATCTGCTGGCCCGTTCGGCCCTACGCCGGAAGAAACCCCTGACCTACGGCGCTTGTTTCCATGCCCAACAGTGTGCCGAGAAATACCTGAAGGCCATTCTTGTTGCCAGGGGCGTGGCCTTTGCCAAAATACATGACCTGCTTTTGTTGAGTGATCAGTGCGAGAAAGCAGGCGTAATAGTGACGATAGAAGCCAAACAGCTCAACACCCTCTCTGACTATGCCGTGCGCATCCGCTACCCTGGCGAGGACCCCACGCCTGATGAAGCCCATGAAGCCATAGAGATCGCCAAAGCCGTGCGCCGCTTTGCGCGCACCTTTTTGGGAGTCCCGTGAACATTGCCTGCGGAGACATCCCATGCGACCAGGCAACCTGGAGAGCTGACGATTTTACCAACATGATCCACCAGCGCCATCGCCTCCACCCCCACCTCGCCGAAGCGGCCATCCTGGCCGCGCTGCTGATCCTGCCGCTGCTTTTCTGGTGGCGGTTGTGGGCTTTCGATCCGGCTGACCGGGTTGCTTTCCCCGAAGGGGATTTTGCCGGCCAGTACTATCCGCTACAACTCTTTGCCGCCCGCGAGCTGGCCGCCGGCCGCCTGCCGGCCTGGGACCCCTACCTCAACGCCGGGCAGCCGGGCCTGGCCGACATCCAGACCGGGACCTTCTATCCGCCCAATCTGCTGACCAACCTGCTCCTGGCGGTGGTGGGCCTGCCCTTCAGTCCGGGGGTACTCACTGCCCAGGTGATCCTCCATTTTTCGCTGGCCAGCCTGTTCACCTACCTCTTTGTCCGCCACCTGGCCCGCCGCGCCGGGGCACGGCTGCCCGCTGCCCGCTTTGCCGGGGCAGTCGCTGCCCTGAGTTTCACCTATGCCGGCTACCTGACCTCCTTCCCCGTCCAGCAGATCACCATCCTGGAGACGGCGGTCTGGTTGCCGCTGGTGCTGTTGTTTGTGGATCTGTCCGTTGAGCGGGGGGCGGATCGTGGAATGCGGAATGCGTATTCCGTGCTGGCCGGGATGGCCCTGGCCTGCGCCTTCCTGGCCGGACACCCGCAGACGGCGATGTATGTTGTCTATGCTACCCTGGCCTACAGTCTGTTTCAAGCAACAGGCAACAGGCAACAAACAGCAAGTAGCATCCACCACGCGCCACGTTTTCCGTTCTCCATTTTCCGTTCTGCGTTCTACGTGCTGCTCCCCCTGCTCATCGGTGCGACCCTATCTGCCGTGCAACTGATCCCATCGCTGGAGTTCATCGCCCGTTCCACTCGCGCCGGCCTGGACTATGACGCCCTGTCCGGGGGCTTTCCCCTGGCCGAGCTCACCCACCTGCTCTACCCCGGCTATTTTGGCGGATCGCCGCAGTATGTGGGCATTCTGCCGCCGATCCTGGCCCTGGCAGCCCTGGCCATGAAACAGGCACGGCGCGATCTGATCTTTTGGACCCTGTTGGGAGCAGTGGCGTTGTTACTGTCGTTCGGAGGGAACACCTTTCTGTACAATGTGGCCTACCTGCTGGCACCCGGTTTTGGCCTGGTGCGGAACCAGGAGCGGATCATCTTTCTGTTCAGCCTGGCGGTGAGCGTCCTGGCCGGCTATGGGGCGCTGGCCCTGGTGCAACCGCTGTCCCGGCCGGAGCGTAAAGGGTTTCGCCGCCTGGGGCGTGCCCTGGCCTGGGCCGGCGTTGCCTTTCTGGGGTTGACCGCCCTGTGGTACCTGGGCTATCTCCAGGGTCAACAGCAGGGGGTGACGATCAACCTGTTTGAAGGGGTATTACGCCACCACTTCCTGCTCCTGCTCCTGCTGGGTGGCTCGGCGCTGCTCCTGGCCCTGCGGTCCGGCGGCAAGGTGCGGCGGTCAGGGCTGATGGCCCTGGCCCTGGGCCTGATCGGGTTCAACCTGTTCACCGTTAACTGGCAGTACAACGTCATTGACCCCGACTATGGCGGGCCGCGACCCGCTATAGCCGAAGGCCCCTTTGTCGAGACCGGCTGGGTGGCGTTCTTAAAGGGGCAGCCGGGTACCTTCCGCATCTCCAGCGCCGGGCTGTTGCCGGGCGGGGCCAGCGCCGGCATCGTCTATGGGCTGGAGGATATTACCGGCAATACACCCTTGCGCCTGGAATCGTATCGGCGATTTGAGGAGCAGGTGGGAAACTGGCGGCAATTGCAACTCCTGAATGTCCAGTTTGTGTTGAGCAAACGAGACCTGGAGGGTCCCGGTCTGGAGCGGGTCTATGAGGAAGGGGGGGTCAGGGTGTACCGGGTAACCGACCCGCTGCCTCGCGCCTGGGTGGTGCACCATGTCATAACGGCCGATGACGAGGCCGCCTTGCAGATCCTGAATGCCGACGATTTCGACCCCAGGACCACCGCCGTGCTGCCATCCGAGTATGGTCAGCCTGCCCTCTCCGGCGGGCCGGGAAGCGCCGTCCAGGTTGTAGAGGCCAGGCCGGGGCGGCTGGCGCTGGAGGTGCCGCCGGGTGATGAGGGCTTGCTGGTGATCAGCCAGCCGTTCTACCCCGGTTGGCAGGCATGGGTGGATGGGAAACCGACCCCTGTCTACCGCGCTGACTATCTGTTACAGGCCATTCCACTCCAGGCTGGCGCCCGCCGGGTGGAGCTGGCTTACCATCTATCCCCCCTTCCGGCAATGATCAGCCTGGCCGGGCTGGCAGGTTGCCTGGCCGGCCTGATCTGGGGGCGGCGGACCGCCCGCCGGCGGGAACGCCCGCTCCGGCTTGACGGCCCAGGGGAGGTCGTGGTACAATGAACCAGGGGCATCTCAGGGGAGAGCACCGTGGGCAAAATGGATGTAAGTAGCAAGTGGGTTCTGGGTGGTTCGCCTGATCTCTGGGTGCGCTGGGTGCTGAACGATCCGACGCTGGAGGTGGAGGAACTGCTGGATGCTGAATTTCAGTTCGTCGGGCGAGCCAGCGACTCGTTGCTCCGCGTGCGAGGAACAGAGGGCTTTTTCCTGGTCCTGACTGAAGTTCAGCTTCGCGCCGACCCACGGATGCCGCGCCGGATACGGGCCTACGCTGCTCTGGCCGAGGAAAAGTATGACTTGCCGGTTTACCCGGTGGTCCTTTGTCTTCTCCCATCACCGACAGGAGACCAGATACCCGACCAGTTCCACAGCGAATTTCGAGGGCTGGTGGCCCATCAGGACTTTCGAGTGCTGAAAACCTGGCAACTGGATGCCGACGAGATTCTGAGACAGGAGGTGGTGCCGCTGATCCCTTACGTGCCCCTGATGCAGGGCGGTGATGAGGCGGCCATCCGGACCGCTGCACGGCTGCTACAGCGACAGACAGAAGAAGAGCCTTTGCAGATGGTGCTGGCACTGTTTGCCAGCTTTGTGCTGGATGTGACAACCGTACAGCAGATTGTGAGGTGGAATATGCCGGCATTGCGTGAATCGCCACTCTATCAGGAGATATTGCAGCAAGGGATGCAACAGGGCCTGCAGCAAGGGATGCAACAGGGCCTGCAACAAGGCATTCTCCAGGGCCATCGCCGGGCAATCCTGGGCCTTCTGCGAGCACGGTTAGACCTGTCAGCCACCGACCTGGAAGGGGTGGCTCGACGGTTGGATCGGATCGAGGGGGAAGGAAGCCTGCAAGCTCTGGTTGTGGAAGCTTCGCGGGTGAACAACCTGAAGGAGTTTCAAACTGCTCTGGACAAAATGCTTTGATGTCGTAACTACCTGCCACAAAGGACCCACAAAGGGCAACTCCTAAAGAATCCTTTGTGTCCCTTCGTGTCCTTTGTGGTTTTTGTAAAAACAGGCCGGCCCCAGGCTCCGACGCACCTGACCCGGTTTGCCGATTATCCTGTTTGAGATTATAATAGGCCCCGCCCGTGACGCTCGCATCCAGGATGTGGCATGAATAACAAGACCGGTATGCTCACGGTCTTGAAAAACCGGAATTTTCTGGCCCTGTGGCTCGGCCAGCTTGTCTCCAAAGTAGGGGACAACTTTGCTGTTGTTGCCGCTCTGGTGCTCATCAATGAACTGGCTGCCAGGACAGGACTGGCTGTGGTGGTGGTGGCCATCGCCCTGACCCTTCCACAGCTTTTTGCCCTGGTCAGCGGCGTCTTTGTGGACCGCTTCAGCCGCAAGGTATTGATGATCAGTACCGACCTGCTGCGGGCAGGAGTTGTCCTGCTGCCATTGCTGATCCAGCGACCCGGCCACCTGTATATCCTCTATCTGACAGCCTTTCTCCTCATGGCGCTGAGCGCAGTCTTTATCCCGGCGCGGAACGCCTCCATTCCCAACATGGTGCCCGAGGCACACCTGCTGACGGCCAACGCCCTGATCCAGGCCACTGAGCTGCTGTCGTTGATCGTCGGCGCCTCGCTGGCCACTCTGATCATCAGCCTGACTTCGACCTCTACCGCTTTTGTGATTGATTCGATCACCTTTGGGATATCGGCCATCCTGCTGATCACGGTGCGTATCCCGCCCGGCCCGCTGCACAGCCCGCCGGCTGCGACCGCAGTGCCGGTCAGCGAACTGCGCCGCTTCTGGAAAGGGTTCACCGATGGCATTCGCTACATCACCGGCAACAGCCTGCTGCTGCAGTTGATGGCCATCACCACTGCTGCCACGCTGGGCCTGAGCGCCACCGTCCTGCTGGCCGCAGCCTATTTCAAAGATCTACTTGGCGTATCATCTGAATATATCGGCCTGTTGCAGGCGACCGAAGGGCTGGGCATGGCGGCAGGCGCGGTGTTGATCAGCATCTATGCCTCCTGGGCCCGTTCGCGCCAGATTGTCAGCATAACGATGATCATCCTGGGTGGCGGCATCCTGGTCTTTGCCCTGGCCCCGCTCTACTGGCTGGTGCTGGTCGGGGCCTTGGTAGTGGGCCTGTGCATCGTCTCGGCGCGGACCACGCTGGCCGCCATGACCCAGGCGCTGGTACCCGACTCGCAGCGGGGCCGCGTCGAAAGTGCCATGGTCACCGTCATCGGCATCGGCACGATGGGGGCGCTGATCATGGCCGGCATCCTGGGCGACCTGGTCGGCCCGACAAGTGTCTTTGTCTTCACCGGCGTTGTGGTGCTGGCCGCGGGTATCGCCTCGATCTTTACCCTGCGCGGGGCGGAGGAACTGCTGCTCAACGGGAGCAACGGCCCCACCCAGCCGCTGGAGTAGGCCAACAGGGATGGCCATGTTGCGAACAAAAATCGTCTGCACCCTCGGCCCGGCCGCCGACGACGAGGCAACACTCCGCGCCTTCATCGAGGCCGGGATGGCCGTTGCCCGCATCAACTTTTCCCACGGCAGCTACCCGGATCATGCCCGCCGCATCGAGATCGTGCGCCGACTTGCCGACGAATTGAATCGCCCGGTCGCCATCCTGGCCGATCTGCAAGGTCCCAAGCTGCGGGTGGGGGCCCTGCCGGCGGATGGAATTGGGCTGTCTGAGGGCCAGGTGTTGTGCCTGGCCGATGAGCCTTCCTCGGCCGATCCGAACCTCATCCCTGTGCCCCACCCTGAAGTGCTGCGCGACGTGCAACCTGGGGATCGGATCCTGCTGGACGATGGCCTGTTGGAGCTCCAGGTATTGGGCCGGGAGGGGGCGCAGGTTCGGGTTCAGGTGGTGACCGGCGGGGTCCTCCTGTCCCGTAAGGGGCTCAGCCTGCCCCATACCAGCCTGAAGATGCCCTCGGTCACCGAGAAAGACCAGGCCGACGCGGCCTTTGCCCTGGAACAGCAGGTGGACTATTTCGCCCTGTCCTTCGTCCGCTGTGACGAGGATGTACGGCACCTGCGAGCCTGGCTGGCGCAGCGGGGTGCCCATACGCCCATCATCGCCAAGATCGAAAAGCCGGAGGCGCTGGACTGTATCGAAGAGATCCTGGCCGTCTCCGATGGGTTGATGGTCGCCCGGGGTGACCTGGGGGTCGAAGCGCCGGCCGAGGAGGTGCCGCTGGCGCAAAAGCGGATCATCCATGCCTGCAATGCGGCGGGCAAGCCGGTGATCACCGCCACGCAGATGCTCGATTCGATGATCCGCAACCCGCGACCCACCCGCGCCGAGGCCTCGGACGTGGCCAACGCCATCCTCGATGGGTCCGATGCCATCATGCTCTCCGGCGAGACGGCGATGGGCCGCTACCCGGTCGAGGCGGTGCGGACGATGGCTCGCATCGCCGCCGTCACCGAGCGCAGCCTGCCCTACACCGACTGGTTGCAACGGACCTTTCTGGCCCGTTCGCGGGATGTGACCGACGCCATCAGTCAGGTAGCGTGTGAGATCGCCGCCGAACTGGGGGCCAGGGCGATCCTCACCTCCACCACCAGCGGCAGTACGGCCCGTCAGGTAGCCCGCCACCGACCGGCGATCCCCATCGTCGCGCCCACGCCCAACCTGGCCACCTACCGGCAACTGGCCCTGGTGTGGGGGGTCGAACCGCTGCTGGTGGACCGTTTCGCCGATACCGACGCCATGATCGTCACGGCTGTGGAGGCGGCGCGGGCGCGGGGCCTGGTGCAGGATGGGGACCTGGTGATCATCACCGCCGGCGTGCCGCTGGGTGGCAGCGGCCTGACCAATCTGCTCAAGGTGCATCGTGTGGGGGAGGAGAAGGGCTGGCGATGAGCTTACGGGTCTCCTGGCCCCGCCTGGCCGTCGCCAACCGGTATCGGGGCCTCGTCGCCATCCTGATCCTGCTCTTTGCGGCCTGGTATGGCGCTCTGGCGTTACGCCAGCACGACGCCCTCCTCACCGGCGTGGACCTGGCCGAGGTGGACCAGGCGGTGTGGTGGACGATGAACGGCCACCCCCTGCGCATCACCACCAGACCTGCGCTGGCCGGCTACCTGGGGTTTCACGTCGAGCCGATTCTGCTGGCCCTGGTGCCGTTGTACGCCATGGCTCCTTCACCCAGGACGCTGCTGCTGATCCAGGTGTTCGCCCTGGCTCTGGCGGCCGTACCGCTCTATCTTTTGGCCGTCAAGGCGTTGGACCGGCCGGCGGCTCTGGCCTTTCTGCTGCTGTATCTGCTCTCTCCGGCCGTCCATAACGCGACCCTCTCTGACTTTCATGCCGTCACGCTGGGGGTGCTGCCGGCCATGGCTGCCCTGCTGGCCCTGTGGCAGGGGCGCATGCGCGCCGCCCTGTTGTTCGCCGTGATGACCCTGCTGGTGCGGGAAGACTATGGCCTCTGGCTGGCTGCTGTGGCGATTATCGGCTGGAGGCAAACCCGCAACCGGGTGTGGATAGGGGTGGCCCTGGCCGGTCTGATCTGGTTCCTGGTGGCGACCCTGGCGATCATCCCTCTGTTTACGACAGGGACGCGCTCCCTGTTCTGGGATCGCTACCTGTTCTGGTTGAAAGGGCCGGAGGCGTGGCAAGCCCAGGGGCTTTTGCCCGAAAAAGGCCGTTACCTGGCGATGCTGTTGCTCATGGGAGGGGCAGGGGCCTGGCTGGCCCCTTTGTGGGCCTTGCCGGCCCTGCCGGCGTTGGGGCTGAACCTGCTGTCCAATTTTCCCCTTTCCATCTCGCTGGATAGCCATTACAGTGCCCTGGTCTTGCCGATGTTGCTGGCAGCCACAGCCATTGGGCTGCGCCGTTTCCGCCCGCGGCTGCGGGGAGTCATGCTCCTGTGCCTGCTGGCCACGGCTCTATGGGTCCACAGCCGTGAGGGCCGCTCGCCGCTGGCCGTTGGCTTTCGACCGCCGGAGCGCACCACCCACAGCCGGGCGCTGCCGGCGGTGCTGGCTCCTCTGCCCGCCGACGCCCGCCTGAGCGCCAGCCCGGCCCTGGCCCCTCACGTCAGCGAGCGGGCATGGCTGCGCATCGCCCCTAACCACAAAAATTGCGACTACATGGTGCTCGATCTGCTCCAGGATCGCAGCGGGCATCCCCTGGAGATGCAGCAGCGCGTGTTCGACCTGATGGCCGACGGTTGGGGGGTCCGGGCGGGACAGCATGGCTTCCTGTTGCTGGAAAAGGGCTGGCCCCACACCCAGATCCCGGCCACTTTTTACACCTTTACCCGCCCGGAAGGGGATCCACAGTATGCAATCCAGGCCCTGTTCGGCGGGAGATGGGAACTGGTGGGCTACGACCTGGCCTGGGATTATTGGAGCCGGCCGGTGGTACGGCTTTACTGGCGCATTCTGCAACCTTCGGATGCTGACCGGCAACCGGCGGCGCTGGCCCTGGATGAAACGGGGACGATCCTGGCGACACCCGACACCCACCCCCCGGTGATCCTGCTCTGGTTCCCCACCTCGCGCTGGCAGCCCGGTGAGACCTATGTGGTGGAGATGTTGCCGTTCGATGCCCCGGACCGGGTGGTGCTGGTCGCCGGCGTGGGCGCCCCCCTGGCCGATCCGGCCACCCGCCTCAGCACGGAGGACGGGCAGGAGTTGCTGTTTCTGGCCACCCTGCAACGCCATGGCCGTGGCTGGCGAGTTCAGCCGGCCCGACACTGAACCCTGGAGTGACCGTTCGATGTCCCAAGAGCAGATTTCGCCGTTTGAGGGGCGTGTCAAAACGCTCTGGATCCGCGAGCCATCCCTGTCCCACATCCTGGCCGGCCGCAAGACGGTCGAGGTGCGGGTGGGCTACGACAACATCCGGCGGCTGCAGCCGGGCGACCGGCTGCAGCTCAACGGCCGGCATCTGGCTGCCATCCGGCGCATCAGCCATTATGCCGATTTCGAAACATTGGTGGCCGCTGAAGATCCGGCGGCCATTGCCCCTGACCTGGCGGATCGCTCCGGGCAGGGCCTGCCGTCAGACCGGTTGCTGGCTGCCCTGCGCGACCTCTATCCGCCGGAGAAGGAAGCGTTGGGCGCTGTTGCCCTGGAGATCGCCCTGTGCCGGTACGACGCGGTCCTGTTCGACATGGGCTATACGCTGATCTACTTCGAGCCGCCCCAGGAGGTCATCATCCGCGAGGCGTTGCGGACCCTGGGCGTGGAGCGGTCGGTGGCAGAGATCGAAGCGGCTTTCCGGGTGGTGTATGCCGATTATTACCGCGCCGAGGAGACGGCGACCTTTCCTGCTACGGAGGAGCATGACCGTCAGGTCCAGCAGGAGTTCGGGCGGGCGCTTCTGGCTCAACTTGGCCTGGTGACTGACGAGCAGGCGTGGCGGAGCTATGCCGGGGCGATGGAGGCATGGTTCAGCCGGCCCGGCGTGATCCGGCCCTATCCGGAAGTGGTAGAAGTGCTGACCGGGCTGAAGGCCAGGGGATACCGGTTGGGCATCATCTCCAACTGGAGCTGGAACCTGCGCCAACGGGTCGCCCAGGTGGGGCTGGATCGATATTTTGAGCTGATCTGGGCTTCGGCCTATGCCGGCTGCAACAAACCCCATCCCGACATTTTCCGGCAGGCGCTGGCCCGCATGGACCTGCTTCCGGCGCGCGCCCTGTATGTCGGCGACAGTTACCGGCACGATGTGATCGGGGCCCGCAACGCCGGGCTGGACGCCGCCCTGCTGGACCGGAACGGCACGGCGGATTCGCCCGACTGCCCTGTCATCCGCGACCTGTGGGGGGTATTTGACCTGCTGCGGTGATTGAAGCCAGGTGCGTCAGCCTGCCCTGACGCCCAACGTGCAGCGCCCCAAAAGGTAATTACCTACCCCCGCCTGCCTGCCGCCGTGTGCCGATTGGAAATCGGCCTTTCTGGGCGCCTGCGGCGCCGGGCGTCGGCCTGCGCCGACGCGGAACCAGCGGGCGACTTTAGTCGGCAACGGTAGGTAGTTACCCCAAAAGGCTGATTTCCCATCAGCCTTTACGTCGCGGACAGCCGCCAGACGATCACCCCACCGGCCATCTCCCCGACGATTTTTCCCTCTATCTCCAGCACATCCAGGTGTCCGATCACCTCCGACACGGCCAGAAAGGTATCAAGAGGGGAGCGGCCGGGAAACAGCACCTGAGTCACCTCCCAGGTGGTGCGCGCCCCCTGACGCAAGGCATCCAGCACATGGGCCAGGCGCTGCCGGTGAAATGCCAGCCGCCGGTTCACCAGCCCGGCCACATCGTGGATGACCGGCCCGTGGCTGGGCAGGGCACGGGCGATCCCCAGGGCCGCCACCCGTTGCAACGACGCGATGTACAGCGCCAGGCTGCGCGGGCGACTGGTCTGGCCGGGCTGCGGCGGTTCGACCAGCGGATTGGAGGAGATGTCGGCCAGCAGGTGGTCGCTGGAGAGCAGCGTCCGGCTCTCCGGCTCATACAGGCAGAGGAGGCCGGCTGCATGGCCGGGTGTGTGGAGCACCTGCCATTCGCGGCCGGCCAGGCGCAGCGTGGCTCCCTCATCCAGCGTGTCATCCACGGCTACCGGCCGGGCGAACTGTCTCATGCCCTGAGTGACCCGGCCAACGATCTGCATCATCTCTGTCGGCACGGCTGCCTGTCGCAGCAGGTCGGCGTAAAAGGCCACACGCCGCTCCTGGTCGGCTTCATAGTCGCTCAGGGAGGGCACATTCCAGGGATGGGTCCACACCCGCGCCTGTGAGGCCTGCACCAGGTCGGCAGTCAGGCCAAAATGGTCCATGTGGGCGTGGGTGACAAGAATGCGGGCCAGGCTGGACAGCGTATACCCCAGGCGTGCCAGCGCGGCCTCCAGGGCGGCCTGAGTGGCGGGGGTGCGGGGACCGGTATCCACCAGGGTCAGCGGCTCCCCTGGCGCATCGGCCAGGTAGACGGTGATAGGGCCGACAGGGAAAGGCGTCGGCAGTTCAATGGCGTGCAGATGGGCCAGGGCGGTATCCAGTGTCATCTTGGCTCCACAGGCGGGCGAAGGCAAGACCCTCGCCCATCCTACCCCCTTTCCGGCAAGATGCTCTCATTGTAACACCGGTGCCGGAGAAAACCAACTTTGGGGGCGGGTCTGTCGGTTGCCGGGTTCCGATCCCAGACCGTCGCACCGGCAATGACCATCGCCGAAATCGAATTTGCGCGGATGGACAGGGTGTGGTACAATAGTTGCCGACCGGCGGGTGTGACGCAGCGGTAGCGTACCTGCTTCCCAAGCAGGCTGTCGTGGGTTCGAATCCCATCACCCGCTCCAGGGTGCTCATCCCCTGCTCCGGCCTGGCCGGATGATCCGTAGCCTGCCCAGGTGCCTGGCATTTGCAAAAGTGCCAGGCACCTTTATATTTTGGACGGGGGGATCAGGAAGGGGTTTTGCGGCGGGCAGCGAAGCCACCCGCCGCAAAACCCCTCCTTCCACCCCCTCCCCTCGCCCGGCGCCGCAGGCGAGCGGGAGAGGGAAGGGGGCAGGGGGAGGGGGTGAGGGCCAGGCGGACTTTTAACGCCCGTTTCCCCAGAAAATTGAACCATCCCTCAAAGTCCAATTATATTCGGACTTGGCCGGTCATGGCCACAAGATAGGCTCAAGGCCCGATTTCTATGTTCCAGATGCAGGAAACAGGTCTGAACGGCGGACACCCGCCGTGGGCATAGTTGACCATCGCTCCCATCTCTGCTATACTTGACCTGTCCGGGCCTGCCGGGGGGTTGCCACTTTTCGGACAGGCATGCGGGCGTAACCATTCACGCTGGTCGGTGTTCTATTGAATGAGACCGACGGGCGCCCATGAGGCGGTTTCGGTGGAAGAGTCTGCAAACGAAGCAGCCCTGATCGAACGGGCAAAAACCGATCCAGAAGCTTTCGGTCTCCTGTACGAACGGTACGTTGACAAGATCTACAGCTATGTCTATTACCGCACCGGCAACCGCCACGACGCCGAAGACCTGACAGCCAGGGTCTTCTACCAGGCCCTGCACCACCTCCCCCGTTACACTCAGCGGGGAGCCCCCTTTTCCTCCTGGCTGTACCGCATTGCTCACAACGTGGTGGCCAACTGGCACCGCGACCGCAACCGGCGCAAGGTCATCTCGTTGGACCTGATGCCGGTGATCCGGCGGTCTGATGAAAGCCCATTCCAGCAGGTGGCTATGGGCGAGCGCCGGGAAGCCTTGCTGGCCGCTATCCGCCGCCTGGCCGCCGACCGGCAAGAGCTGCTGATCCTCAAGTTCGTTGAGCGGCTGCCCAATGCCCAGATCGGGCAGATCATGGGCCGGAGTGAGGGAGCCATCAAGTCGCTTTACCATCGTACCCTGGCGGCGCTGCGGCAGGAGCTGGGCGAGGAGTTTTTCTGAGTGTGTTCGCCCTGTCACGCAGGGCAGGGAAGAAACGAATGATCAAGATTGTAACCGATTCGACCTGTGATCTGCCGGCAGAGATGATCCGGCAATACGATATCAGTGTGGTGCCGATTAACATCCAGTTCGGGACCGAAACCTATCTGGATGGGATGACCATTGACCGCGAGACCTTTTACCGCAAGATTGAGGAACTGGGGGTGCTGCCCAGGACCTCGCAGCCATCTGCCGGTCAGTTCAAGGAACATTACCTCCGCCTGGCCGAGGCCGGGGCCGACGAGATCATCTCCATGCACGTCACCGCCAAGCTGAGCGGCACCTATCAGTCGGCTGAAATGGCGCGGGAGATGGTGGCTGACCGGGTTCGCGTCTATCCCTTCGACAGCGCCTGTGGCTCGGCCGGTCTGGGCTTTATGGCTGTGGAAGCAGCACGGATGATCGAGGCCGGGAAGGGGGTGGCTCACATCCTGGAGCGCCTGGAAACGATCCGCTCCCGGATCAACATCATTCTGACGGTGAGGGACCTGCGCTTCGCCCAACTAAGTGGACGGGTGGGCAGGCTGCAAGGCAGCCTGGCCTCGTTGCTGAATATCAAACCCATCATCGTCCTGGAGAATGGGCTGATTGATGTGAGCGAGAAGGTGCGCACCCGGAGCAAGGCCATCAGCCGCATGATCGAGATGATGGCCGAGCGGGTGGGCACCTCGGAGACGGTGAACCTGGCGGCCATCCATGCCGAGGCGCCCGAAGAGGGCCAGACCCTGTTGGACAGGGCCAGGGCCCTGTTTCGCTGCCGGGAAACTTTCCTGGCCAATCTGACCACCTCGCTGGTTGTGCACTTTGGGCCGGGGACGTTGGGGTTGGTCGCCTATCGCATTTGAACCGGGTAGCCGACGGCCCGGGGGAGGAAAGGATGAACAAAAGTGGAGCGATCGAGATTCTGGCCCGGCTGGCCGACCGGCTGCCTGGCTCCAACAGCCCGCCGCAGCCCGGGTCTGACCGGTATGAACAGGTGCAGGGGCTGCTGGACCTGGCCGAGGAACTGCAAGGCATCCTGGTGCCTGTCAGGCCGGACCCCGCCTTCCGCCGCCAGCTCCATGGCCAGTTGGTCCGGCAGGCGCAGGACCGGCAGGCTGCTCCGGGACCGGGCCTGTTCTATCAACACCGCCGGGGCATCCTCATCGGCGCGGCGGCGGTGGGTTCCATGGCCTCTGTGGCCGGGGTGGTGATCGCCTTTGTCCTGCGCTACCGACACAGCCGGGCCGGCCACGTGGCCACCGGGTAAGGAGGCCTTTTTTTCGGGCCAATTTTTGGGAATTTTGGGAACAATTCAGGGGCCAGGTATTCCTACCCGCTACCCTCCCGCAGGTTAGAAGGTGGCCGGCAACAGGGCAGGCAGCCCATTGCGGCGCACTTTAATCCGGAGATTGCGCCCAAACCTGGGGGAGAGTAGGCAGTTACGAATTGTTACATTGTGACGAGGAGGGATAGAAGGCGATGAGCAAATATGCACGGATCACAGGCTGGGGCAAATATGTCCCGGAACGGGTCCTCACCAATTTCGACCTGGAAAAGATGGTGGACACCAGCGACGAGTGGATCCGCACCCGCACCGGGATCCGTGAACGGCGCATTGCCGCGCCGGGCGAGACCTGTTGCAGTATGTCCGTGGCCTCGGCCAGGAAAGCGCTGGCGGTGGCCGGGTTGCTGCCGTCCGACGTGGAGCTGATCATCGTTGCCACGTCAACGCCCGACTATCTGGTGCCGGCGGTGGCCAGCATGGTCCAGGACCAACTGGGGGCCAGCCGGGCGGCAGCCTTCAGCCTGCTGGCCGGTTGCACCGGCTGGGTGTATGCCCTGGTCACAGCCAGCCAGTTCATCCAGACCGGGGCCTATCGCAACGCGCTGGTCATCGGCACCGAGCACCTGTCGGTTGGGGTGGACTGGACCGACCGCAGCACCTGTGTCCTGTTCGGCGATGGATCGGGAGCGGCGGTCCTGGAGGCCAGCGACCAGCCCACCGGCCTGATGGCCTTTGAACTGGGGTCGGACGGTTCGGAGTATGACGCCCTCATCTTCCCCGGCTGCGGCGGCGTCAATCCGCCCAGCCATGAGGTGATCAACCAGCGGCTCCATTACCTGCGCATGGATGGTCAGCGGGTTTTCAAGTTCGCCACGCGGGTGCTGGCCGATTCGGTGAGCCGGGTCGTCGCCAGGAGCGGCCTGACGCCCGACGACGTGGAGCTGATCATCCCCCATCAGGCCAACGATCGGATCATCGAACTGGCCCGCCGCAAGCTGAAGGTGCCGCCGGAGAAGATGATGATCAACATTGACCGTTATGGCAACACCTCGGCAGCTTCCATCCCGCTGGCCCTGGTCGAGGCCGTGGAGGAGGGACGGATCAGGCCGGGCGATCACCTGGTCCTGGTCGGCTTTGGTGCCGGCCTGACCTGGGCCTCGGCGGTGATCCACTGGGAACCGCAAGAACCGGTGGCCATCCCGGTGCTGAACTGGCCGATGCGCGAGCGGCTGGCCCAACCGGTGGCCCGGGTCCGCACCGCACTATGGAGCGCGCGGGTCAACCTGGCAACCAGGGCCGAGGCATTGCTGCTGCCTCTCTATAGCTTTGCCAACGGCTACAAGAAACGGCGGCGGAAGAGATAGCCGGGGGTGGCTCGCCCGCCAGGCCACAGGCCCTCTCCCCACGTGGAGGAGAGGGCCTGTTCTCATCCCCCTGACCGACCATGCCGTTTATTCGACATAGATTTCAACCCGCTCGCCCCCTTCGGCATCCTCTACCTCAATGATCTTGCCCTGGGCGCCGCTCTTGATCTGCTCAATGAGGTCCTGGAACTTGACCCCCTCCAGTTCCGGGGCAAAACGAGCCCCCATCCGCGCCCCTACATCCACCAGGCTCATCGGCAGGTTGACGCTGACCTTGTTCTTGCCCGAGGCCATATCGGTGACGCGAACCCGGAACCAGCGGGGGGCACTGCCCCCTCCCGGCGGTGGAGGTGGCTCTCTCCTTCTTTCCGGCTCCAAGGCGGCCAGCAACCTGGCCCCTTCTTCAGCCGAGATCTTGCCCTCGGCCACCAGCCTGAGAATCTGCATCCTCTCTTCCGTTGTCGCCATATTTGACCCCCTTTCATGGAAGGCAGGTAACTGCCAGCCCACACCGACTGAAGTCGCCCGCTTGAGGCCTTCGGCCGGCGGTCAGCCTGCGCCGACCGCTGTTTCCGCATCGGCGCAGGCCGACGCCCGGCACCGCAGGTGCCCAGAAAGGCCGATTTCCAATCGGCACGATCCTATGGGTCAGGCAGCGGTTCCAACGCCGCCTCGATCCCCTCTGCCATTTCCGGCTCCTGGAGCACGGCCAGTGCCACCGGCCCGGCCGCGGCGGTGATCAGCCCGGCGATGACATAGATGATCCGCAGCGCCACCACCTCACCCAGGGCAGCGGCAGCGGCCATCGAAATCAGGCCGGCGGCCATGCTCAGGGCGTTCAGGGCGCTTCCCACCCGCCCCCGCTTCAGGTCAGGCACAGCCAGTTGCATCATGGTCATCAGCGCCGATTGGGCCGGGACCAGGGCAATGCCCAACAGCAGGCTATAGAGCAGCAACAGCAAGGGGATGTAAAGCAGCCGCTGGCCGACGCCCATTTCGGCCAGAGATCCCTCTGCCCTCCAGGCCGGCACCAGGCTGGCCGCCGAGAAGGTCGGGGCCAGGCCCATCAGGGCGATCAACAGGCCGATGATCAGGATGGTCCAACCGGCCAGGGTCTTTTTGCTGAAGCGGGCGGTGACAAATCCCAGGAGCAGCCCGCCCACGACCATCCCTGCCCCCTGCGCTGCGTCCACAGCTCCCAACCCTTCAGGGCCCAGGCCGAAGGTGCGTTGCATGAACGGTACCCAGGTCACATTGATGGCGCCGATGCCCAGTTGTACAACCGACATGCACAGCAGGATGCCGACCATCGTCCGGTTGGCGAAGAGATAGGCCACCCCTTCGCGCAGCTCGGCCCACACCGCAGCCACCTGACTGCCGGCTGGCCGGCGGCCGGCCGTGGTATGGGGCACCTTCATGGTCAGGATCGCCCCCGCCGAGATGAAGAAACTGGCCGAATCCACCACAAAGGCCACCGGCGCACCCCACAGGGCGATGGAAAACCCGGCCAGCGCCGGCCCGGCCAGCAGCCCCACCGTCTGCACGATCTGCATCAGGCCGTTGGCCGCCAGCAGGTCCTCCTTTTCCGGGACGATAAGGGGCAGGGCTGCGTTCTGCGCCGGGAAGAAGAAGCGGCTGATGCACGATTCCAGAAAGCCGATCAGGTAGTAGATCCACACCTGCTCCGGCCGGTGCACCACCAGGCAGGGCAGCACCAGCAACCCCCGCAACAGGTCGGCGGCGATCATCGTCCGCCGGCGGTCCCAGCGGTCCACAAAGACGCCGGCCACCGGCCCCAAAAGCAGCATCGGCAGCGCGGTGGAGATGACCGATAGCCCGACCATCAGCGACGAGCCGGTCAACCGCTCGACCATAATGGGCACGGCCAGCCAGTAAAAGTAGTCGCCGACGAAGGATACCGTCTGCCCCAGCCACAAGGCTACAAAGCTTCGGTTGCGAAACAGCCGCCCATAAGCTGTGTTGTTGCTCATCTTCTGTAGGGCAGGTTTTCCAGCCTGCCCGGATAGCTTGAGAGCTTGTCTGAAAACCACCAAGATACAAAGGACACCAAGGGCGTTCGTTTCCTTCGTGTTCCTTTGTGACCTTTGTGTCTTTGTGGTAAGCTTTTCAGGCTGGCTCTGAAAGCCTGTCCTGCTCCGTAAAGTCCCGGCGCAGGGTCAGCAGCGTGCGCTGCTCCCGGAAGCCGTATTCCCGCAGCACCCGGATGGTGGCGGTATGCTCTTTGTCCACCACAGCCCGCACCGGCCGGGGTGGGAGGGCAGCCAGCAGGTGAAGCGCCCGGCTGACGAGGGCGGCCTCCACCTGGCCGGTGTGGTCAGGATGGACCAGCAAGGCCAGTTGATGCTCGCCCTGGCGAAAGGCAACGGCCAGGGTCATCATCGCCACCAGGCGGTCCTCTTTCAACACGCTCAGGCGGTAGACCCGCTGCCCGGCCATCAGGTCCGCCAGGGCCTCGAACAGGCGTGCCCACCAGCCGGGACGGTACTCCCCGGCCCGCAGCGGCCTGAACCATTGCAGGGGCGTGGGGACGACCAGCCGGGCCAGGTCATAGGCGGCCTGCCCATCGGCCGGACGCCAGGGCCGCAGCTGGTAGCCGGGGGCTTCCAGGAAGGCCACCGGGTTCACAGCCTCCAGCCAGAACTCGGTTTCCCCTGCGACCTCCTGGAAGCCCAGGGCGGTATACAGCCGCAAGGCGGGGAGGTTGTCCTGATAGGCCTGGAGGAGGACCCCCTCGGCTCCCAGTGCCTGGGCCTCGGCAATGGCCGCTTCTGTCAGCCGCCGGCCGATGCCCCGGCGCCGATAGTCATCACGCACCACCACGTTGCACACGATCCAGCGCCGACGGTTCCCCGGCGCCTGGTTCAGGCTGACGTTGCCCACAACCTGCCGCCGCCGGCCCCTGGGCGAAGGCTCCTCCCAGACAAAGCCGTTGAACGAGTCACGGAACGATGGGTCAATGGAGGCCCACCACCACACCAGGGGCGACAGGCGCGCCATCCAGCGCAGCTCCTGGAGCGCCCTGCGGCTGCGCGCATCCATCTCCTGGGCAAAAGCGGCGGCAATGAGATCGGCAATGGCTCCCAGATCGCGGCCAGGGTTCAGGGGGCGGAGCCCCCCCTGCACCTGCCCTGCCCCTCGTGCGACGGCTGTTACTCCCATGCTGATCATGACCTCTGTGCATAACTCCCCAGATGCCTGGCCTCTTGGCTCGCAAGGGCTATTATAACACAGGTGGGTCAAAATCAACATAGCGGACATGGGTTGTTGGTCAAAGTAGCTCGACAATGTTCGATTCGACCTCACCCCGAAATCGCACCGGGTAGCCGAAGGCATTGCCTTCGGCTACCCGGCCGTCCGCCTGCGCGGACGGAGGCGTCCACGCCGCTGGATGCCTGGCCACAGGCCGCTGAGTAGGGGCCAGGCGCCGCTCTGCCCCTACTTGAGTCGCTTCACTTGCCGCCTGTGCCCCCTCTTCCCCCCAGGTGTCCCGTGGCCAGAGGTTGACAAAAGGAGCGGATGGATGTACAATCTGGCCGAAAATTTGGTTTTTTGGGGGGAGCAGGGTGAGGCCGGTTTCCAGGCTGACCGCCCGTCAGCGCGCATTTCTGGACAAACTGTTGGAGCTGTACCGCGAGCACAAAGGCCCCGTCCACTACTCCGATGTAGCCGAGCGGCTGGGAGTCAATCGCTTCTCGGCCTATGATATGCTCAAGGTGCTGGAGAAGAAGGGATTGGCTTCCTCCAGCTATGCTCTGGCAGCCGGGCATTCCGGTCCGGGCCGGACTCTGGTCGTCTTTGAACCGACGGCGCAGGCGATCACCCTGCCGGTCCGCAACGGCGAAAGCTCAGTTGTGGGGGCGGAATGGCAGGGTGTGCGGGAGCGTTTATTGAAAAGATTGCGTGCTGCCCGCGACGCAAACTACCGCGAGGTGCTCAATGACCTGCTGGCCCGCCTGCCGGAGGCCAAAGCCCCGCTGGTCTTTTGCGCCGAGATGATCGGCATCCTGTTGTTGAACATGCAGCGGGCCAGAGCCCGGGCCGGCGAACTGAACCCCTTTCGCGCCCTGGCGGCCCTGCGCAGCGGCGAGGACGCCGGGCTGGAGGCGTTGGCCGGCCTGAGCGTGGGGGCCACCCTCTCGGCCGAGGATGACGCCGGCCCCTCTCTCACCCGGCGGTTGCTGGACAACGCCCGCCGGTATCAGGCCAGCCTGACCAAACTGAGCGCCGAAGCCCGTGTGGCCCTGGTCCAGTTCCTGGAAGAGGCCCTGGAGGCGCTGGACTGAGTTTATTCTCATCGGGGGAAGGGAGGCGCCATGATCAAGCTCGTGACCGATTCCACGGCTTACCTGCCGGAGGAGACCATCCGCCGGTACGACATCCGGATCGTGCCGCTCTATGTCCACTTTGGCGAGCAGGCGTTCAAAGAGGGAATAGAGCTGTCCAACGAAGAGTTTTACGCCCGCCTGCGGGAAGCAGCCGTGCTGCCCACCACTTCTCAGCCATCGGCCGGCGAATTTTTCCAGGTGTTCAAAGAGTTGGTCGAGGCCGGCCATGAGGTCGTCGCCCTGACGATCTCCAGCCGGTTGAGTGGGACGTGGAACTCGGCCATGGCGGCCAGGGAGATGCTGCCTGAAGCGGGGATCAGCGTGATTGATTCGCTGTCCACCTCTGTCGGCCTGCAGTTGATGGTCGAGGCGGCTGCCGAACTGGTGGCTGCCGGGGCCACACGTCAGGAGGTGGTCGAGCGGATCGAAGAGATCAAGACCCGGATCTATATCCTGTTCGCCGTTGACACGCTGGAGTACCTGGCCAGGGGGGGACGCATCGGCAATGCCAAAGCCTTCCTGGGCACGCTGCTCAAGATCAAACCGATCCTGATCCTGAAAGAAGGGGTCATCGAACCGCTGGAGCAGGTACGGTCCCGGAACAAAGTTCTGGCCCGTATCCTCGATCTGGTCGCAGAGCACCTGGGCGACCGGGGTCCTCAGGCCAGGGTCGCCGTTGCCCAGGCGTTGGTGCCGGAAGAGGCTGGCGAGCTGGCGCGGGGGCTTCAGGCGCGGCTGGGTTGTCGCCAGCCGGTCATCGCCGAAATCGGGCCGGTGATCGGCACCCACACCGGCCCTGGGGTCATCGGCGTGGCCACCTATGTCTGACTATACTTCCATCAATACCGGCAGGATCATCGGCCGACGCCTGGTCTGATTGTAAAAGAATTCGCTCAGGCTGTCCTTGATTTTGGTGCTGAGGGCTGCCCTCGGCCCGCCATGTTTGAGGGCCTGGAGCACCTGCTGCGCCGCTTCGTCAATCAGGTCTCCGGCCTCGCGGATGTAGACAAACCCCCGGGTGATGATGTCCGGCCCCTCTAGCACCTCCCCTGTGTCGGCGTCCACGGCCAGCACGACCACCACGAACCCGTCGCGGGAGAGCAGGTGCCGGTCGCGGAGGACGACGTTGCCCACGTCACCCACCCCCAGGCCATCTACCAGCACATGGCCTTCGCTCACCCGGCCGTTCATCCGGCCCCCCTCCGGCCCAAATTCCAGCACCTGACCGCTTTCCACCACAAAGATATTCTCCGGTGGGATGCCTACCTCCTGGGCCATGCGGGCATGATGGACCAGATGGCGGTATTCGCCGTGGATCGGCACGAAAAAGCGTGGCCGGATCAGGTTGAGCATCAGCTTGTGCTCCTCGCGGCTGGCATGGCCGGAGACATGGACTCTGGCCCGCTCATGGTAATACACCTCGGCACCGGCGCGAAAGAGGTTGTTCAGGGTGCGATTGACCAGTTCCTCGTTGCCGGGGATGGGCGTGGAGGAGACGATCACACTGTCGCCGGGGCGGATGTTCACCTGCCGATGCTCGCCCAGGGCCATGCGCACCAGCGCCGAGGTCGGCTCGCCCTGGCTGCCGGTGCAGACGATGGCCACTTTGTGGGGCGGCAGGCTGTTCATCTGCTGGGGGGTCAGCAGTTCGTCGGGGGAAAGGTCCAGATAGCCCAGCTCGGCGGCCTTTTGGGCATAGTTGATCATGGACCGCCCGACGATGCCTATCCGCCGCCGGTATTTGCGGGCCATGTCCGCCACCTGTTGAATGCGGGAGATGTTGGAGGCAAAGGTGGCGACGATGATCCGCCCTTGGGCCTGGGCAAAGATGCGGTCGAACGTCTCGGCCACAACCTGCTCGGAGGGGGTTTGCCCATCGGTTTCGGCGTTGGTCGAGTCGGAGAGGAGCACCAGAACACCCCGCCCGCCCAACGCGGCCAGCCTGGCGAAATCGGTCAGACGGCCATCCACCGGCGTCTGGTCGAACTTGAAATCGCCCGAATGGACGACCAGGCCGGCCGGCGTGGTGATGCCCAACCCCACACCATCAGGGATGGAGTGGCAGACGTGAAAAAACTCCACCGTAAAGGGTGACAGGTCCAGGCGGTCGTCCGGGGTGACGGTGTGCAGTTCAACCGCATCGGCCAGGTGAAATTCCTTCAGCCGGACATGAATCAGGCCCAGGGTCAGGCGCGTGGCATAGATGGGGGCCTTGACCTTCTGCACCAGATAAGGCAGAGCGCCGATGTGGTCCTCGTGGCCGTGGGTGACGATGATGGCCCGGACGCGGTCGTGGCGCTCGAACACATAATTCATGTCGGGGATGACCAGGTCAATGCCCAACATATCGCTTTCGGGGAACATCAGGCCGCAATCCACGATCAGCAGATGGTCGTCATATTCAAAGACGGTCATGTTCTTGCCGATCTGGCCGACGCCGCCGAGGGGGATGATGCGCAACAGATTCTCCGACAAGGGGGACTCCTTCAGAACAGGCTGAGTTGCTGAGCCTGGGGGGGGCGGGGCTGCTCCTCTGCAATCTCATCGAGGCTGGCCAGCAAGTGGGGGATCTTGAGGATATCCTCCTCTATCACACTTCGCCAGCGGGGTTGGTGAAGGGCAGCCGCCGGGTGGAACATCGGATAATAGATCACATTGCCCACCCGCCTGGGTTGTCCATGGATGCGGGAGATGGAGGCGCCGGGAAAGTAGCGAGCCATCGAATAGCGTCCCAGGGTGATGATCAGACGGGGTCGGATCAGCTCGATCTGCCGGTCCAGGTAAGGTCGGCAGGCCTCGATCTCCTCCGGCAGCGGGTCGCGATTGGCGGGGGGGCGGCACTTGATGACATTGCCGATATACACCTCATCCCGTTTCAGGCCGATTTTGGCCAGTAGCTCGTCGAGATATTGGCCCGCTGCCCCGACAAAAGGCCGGCCCTGCCGGTCTTCGTGAAAGCCGGGAGCCTCGCCGATGAACATGATGTCGGCATCCTCCGGCCCCTCACCCGGTACGGCGTTTGTCCGTCCCTGGGCCAGGATGCATTTCTGACAGGCGCGGATTTCCTGGTACAGATCGGTGAGTTGGGACAAGGGTCAGCTCCTTTCGTTAGGTGACAGTCACCTGATGTCACTGCTTTGCCCCACAACTCGGACAGAACTTGGCACCGGCCGGGATTTTACTCCCGCACTCGGCGCAAAACTTTTCCTCTTTCACCGGTGCACCGCATTCCGGGCAGAATTTGACAGCAGCCGGCAGAGGTGCGTTGCAATTTGGGCAGGTGGCGCGCACCCCTTCTCGCCAGCTCTTCTCTTTTAGCATCTCTCTGTCTTCTTCAGCTACCTGGGAGTGTGCCCAGATCTCTTCCACCGTGCGGCTGGCCTGGGCGGCAGCCATTTCCACTCCCAGGTCGGGGGCGCACTCTTTGCAGAGACCTTTATTCACATTCCAACAGCTTTCCCTGCACACCCATTGGCTTCACCGCGGACATTGCACGAAGTGAGGCCTGGCTTGCTCCACGGCTTTGACAAACGCTTTGTCATGGGCCTGTTCCCAGGCGGCAGAGTGGACGCGATCCCCCACATCCGCGACTCTGCCGAATATACCTCCTAACAGGCCACTGACCATGTCCAGCGCCTCGCTCACCATCCCTGTGGCCGAGGGCTGAAATGGGGTGCGATAGCCAGTGCCATAGCGGTCACAGTAGAACTCGAACTGAAATCCGCGTTCGGTGCTTTCGTCGTTATAGTTTCGCACAAACTTGATCATGGTATGCCCCTCCATTCCTGGGAGTCTCAGGGCTTGGCTGAAAAGCTCAGGGCTGCCTTTTCAGACAGGCTCTCAGCCTCAGATTTTACCCCAATCGGTCCATTCTGTCCAGCCGGCCTGACCTGTGTTGGTGGCTCCTGCCGTCCGTAGCCGGGCGTACAGCTCGGAACGGCGCCGGTCCAGATTGGCCTGGAAGGCCGGCGTATCAAAGGGTGGGGTGGCCATCAGGTACGCATCCTCGTTGTTATCGGAATAGTAGCGCTTCTGCCGGGCTACAATCTCGAAGCCATATTTGCTGTACAGGCCCTGGGCCGCCAGGTTCGAGACGCGGACCTCCAGCGTGGCCCGGCGGGCACCGAGCCGGGGGCCGTGATCCAGCAAAGATAGCAACAACAGTTCCCCCAACCCTCGCCTGCGCCACTGCGGATGCACGGCGATAGTGGCGATGTGGGCTTCATCCACCAGCAGCCAGAAACCGGCATATCCCAGCACAGGGCCGGGCCTGCCGGGGCGCAACCGCCCCAACCAGCGGGTCGGCCGGCCACCTGCCGCCCGCACGACCAGCATGGTGCTGTGCCTGTTTTCTGTGATTTCGTAGCGGTAGGCCCGGGCCGGCCAGGGGGCACTGAAGGAGACCTGTTCGATCTCCATCACCTGGTCCAGGTCGGCCAGAGCCATCGGTTCGACAACGTAAGGCAGGCGAGGTGACATAAACTCTCAAAAATCATCCCCGGTTTCCGGCTATGGGTTGTGCAGGTAGACAGGCGACAGAGTGGCGGGGTTGTCCGCATCTCCCCGTTTCAGGCGCTCCCAGCCCAACTCGGCCAGGAAGGCGGCGCGGCGCAGCGAAGCGGCCGGCGTGGCAATCACCGCCGTCAACCCCAGGCGCCGGCGGATCAGGTCGGCTTCCTGAGAACCGATCTCGCCGCAAAAGAGCGCCGGCTCTCTGACCTGAGCGCACAACTCCTCCAGGGTGGTGAGCTGGTGGGGGCCTTGCTGTCGCCAGATCCCACGGCGGCGGAGGTAATAGCCGGCGCAGATCCGCCCCCGCCCGGCCTGAAGGATGGCCCAGATCGGCAGGGGCTGCGCCGTATGCGGCTGGATCGTCACCTCCAGGGTGGGGACGCCGACCAGGGGCAGGCGGCGGGCCAGCGCCAGGCCCTTCGCCACACCCAGGCCGATGCGCAGGCCGGTGAAAGAACCGGGGCCCAGGCTGACCACCAGGCCCGACAGGCTGGCCGGTGACATCTTCTGCTGCTCCATCAGGCGCACCAGGCGGGGCATCAACTCGACGGTGTGGTTCTCAGACGAATACCACATCTCTTCGCCCAGAACCCACCCGTTCGTCTCATCGTAGAGCGCCACACCTGCCAGGCGCGTCGCCGTATCAATGGCCAGCAACATCTCCCCTCACACCCCAAAGGCGCTTTGCCGGAACCTGTGCAGCAGATCGTCGTAACGGCTCCCGTGGGCCTGCATGACAATCCCCCGCTTGCTGCTATCCAGATGGCGCAGGGTGATCCACAGCCGCTCGCGGGGCAGAATCGGGGCGATCCGCTCGGCCCACTCGATCAGACATATCCCCTCGCCCTGCAAGTACTCGTCCAGACCCAAGGCCAGGGCCTCGTTCACCGGCGTGCCCAGGCGGTAGAGGTCAATATGATAGAGGGGGGGGGCCGGCGGCGGAGGCCGGTGCTCGGCAATCAGGGTAAAGGTCGGGCTGACGATCGGCTCGACAACCCCCATCCCCCGGCCGATCCCCTGGGCCAGGCAGGTTTTGCCCGTGCCCAACTCCCCCTCCAGGCAGATCAGATCGCCGGCCTGCAACAGGACCCCCAACCGGGCCCCAAACCGTTGGGTCTGGGCCGGGCTGTGGCTGATGAAATCCAGTGTGTGTTCGTCCAAAATCGGCATCCTGACGTCACCTTCAGGTCCTATTATACACCGATTGCCGGCAAACGACAAGCACTTGACCGGAGCAGGGCTTGTGTGGTATGATAGTGTCTACTTGTAATCCACCCTCCCGCAGGTTAGAAAGAACCTGTGGGAGGGCAGGCAGTTATCAGGAATCAAGATGCACTGTCTGCTCTTATCGGATATTCACAGCAATCTGGAAGCCTTTGAGGCGGTGTTGGCCGATGCCGGTCCCGTGGATGAGGTCTGGTGCCTGGGGGATGTGGTGGGCTATGGTCCGGATCCCAACGCCTGCGTTGAACTGCTCCGCTCCCTGCCCCACCTGTGCATTGCCGGCAATCATGACTGGGCTACCCTGGGCAGGCTGGACCTGCGTGAGTTCAATCCCGATGCCCGGCAGGCCAACCTGTGGAACCGGAAACAACTCACCCCTGCCAACCTGGCCTATCTGGAAGCCTTGCCCGAGATGCTGGTCCAGGGGCCGTTTACCCTGGTTCACGGCAGCCCCCGCCATCCGATCTGGGAGTATATCATCTACCCCTCCACCGCGCTGGCCAATTTTCGCCATTTTGAGACCCCCTACTGCCTGGTGGGCCATACCCATACGCCGGTCATCTTTCGCCTGATCAATGACCAGGGGCGGGAGGGGTGTGACACCCTGGCGCTGCCGTCGAACGGCCCCCTGAACCTGGGACCGGAACGGCTGATCATCAACCCGGGGAGCGTCGGTCAGCCCCGGGACGGCGACCCTCAGGCCAGCTATGCCCTTCTGGACACAGAAACCCTCCTCCTGGAGTACCGTCGGATCCCCTACCCGGTGGAAAAGACCCAGGCCAAGATGATGGAGCACGATCTGCCACTGCGCCTGGCGGTGCGCCTGGGATATGGGTGGTAACAGGTGGCCACAGCTCAGGAGAAGGCGATTGTGCTGGGGCATCCCAGCTATGTATGGGGCTTTGGGCAGGAGCGGCGGCTGGCCCTCATCCGCCGCTTCGTGTCTTTGGAAGGCCGTACTATCCTGGATGTGGGTTGTGGGCTGGGGGTCTATGTCGGCGCCTTTCGTCGTTTCAGCCGGGAGGTGTATGGGCTGGACCTGGATGCGGACAGGGTGGTGGAGGCCGGGCGTGAACTGCCCAACCTGTGTGTGGCAACGGCGGAAAGGCTGCCCTATCCCGATGGCCGCTTTGACCTTGTCCTGTCCCATGAGGTCATCGAACATGTCGGCGACGATCGCCAGGCACTGGCCGAGGCGGTGCGGGTGCTCCGCAGTCCTGATCCTGACCAGGGGTGGCCTGGGGGGCGGCTGGTGGTCTTTGCCCCCAATCGGCTGTACCCGTTCGAGACCCACGGTGCCTGGTGGGGGGGGCGTTATCACTTTGGCAACATTCCCCTGGTGAACTATCTGCCCCGCCGCTGGCGGGACCGGTTCTGCCCCCATGTGCGGGCCTATACGCGGCGTGACCTGCGTCGGCTGCTGGACGGGCTGCCGGTGCGGGTCATCGCCCACATTCAGATCTTTCCCGGATATGACAGGGTTGTCCGTCGCCGCCCCGCCCTGGGGCGGGTGTTGCGGGCGGCGACCTATTTCCTGGAGCGCACCCCTCTGCGGATCGTGGGCCTGTCCCACCTGCTCATTGTCGAAAAGATCGCCTGACCAGGCCACGGTTGGCGGGCGGCTTGCCTGTTGGGGAGGCCTGTGCTATAATCAGATCGCCAGGAGGGGTAGCATAGCTGGCCTAATGCGCGCGTCTCGAAAACGCGTGAGCAGAAATGCTCCGTGGGTTCGAATCCCACCCCCTCCGCCTGAACCGGCCCCTCTTTCGTCGCACAATAGCGGGCCTGATTTGACATTTTGAGTGAATCTCAGTATACTGAGTTACCGTTTGGCTCTGAAGTGTGCGACTGAGTGGGGGCCGGTGAGCGCAGGCCACCCTAGCTCAGCCGGCAGAGCAAGCGCCTTGTAAGCGCTGGGTCGTCGGTTCAAATCCGACGGGTGGCTCTAAAAGATATGCGCCCACGTAGCTCAGTCGGAAGAGCACTCCCTTGGTAAGGGCGAGGTCATGGGTTCAAATCCCATCGTGGGCTTGGGCAAACAAGCGATTTTGAACAACACCAGGAGGTACAAGCATGGGGAAGCCAAAGTTTGAGCGGACGAAAGAGCATGTCAACGTGGGGACGATTGGGCACATCGATCATGGCAAGACGACCCTGACGGCGGCGATCACCAAAGTGTTGGCCTTGAAGGGGCTGGCCGACTTTCGTCCCTTTGACAGCATTG
>DAOTYI010000292.1:0-6584 GCA_034434895.1 Anaerolineae bacterium | reverse complement strand
GGGGGTAGGGGTGAGGTCGAATCTAACATTGTCGAGTTATGCACAACAAGCCAATGGCCCCAAACTCATCAAAAAATTTTAACCACCAAGACTCAAAGATTTAGGGAAATTTCTTGGTGTCTTTGGGCCTTTGTGGTGGAATTCCTTGTTGTGAGTGGACTCTATTATACCAGAAATGTCGAGGGATGCAAGGCAGCAACCCCAACAACGGCTTGACTTTTGGGGGCAGGGTGTGATATAGTGGTCCCTGCCACGCCCATTCGAAGGTCAGGGTTGACGAACGGGCAGTGGAGCAAGAAAACCGAATAGGAGGACTCATCATGACCGACAAAGCAACCATGACTCCCGCCGACATTGTGCATCTCAACCGCGAGTACACCCTCTTCTCCTGGTCCGCGCAGGCGGCAGTAGACCCGATCCCGGTCGTCCGCGCCGAAGGGGTCTATTTTTGGGATGCGGACGGCAAACGTTACCTGGACTTTTCATCGCAGTTGGTGAATGTCAACATCGGCCACCAACATCCCAAAGTCGTCCAGGCCATCCAGGAACAGGCCGGGCGGCTGTGTTTCATCCAGCCGGCGATGGCCACGGAACCGCGCGGCCTTCTGGGCAAGAGGCTGGCCGACATCACCCCCGGCCATCTCAAAAAGAGCTTTTTCTGCCTGGGTGGCGCGGAGGCCAACGAAAATGCCATCAAGATCGCCCGCTGGTACACCGGCCGGCACAAAATCCTGGCCCGCTACCGCTCCTACCACGGGGCGACCCACGGTGCTGTGGCCCTGACCGGCGATTACCGCCGCTGGGCCGTTGAGCCGACCATGCCGGGGGTGGTGCACATCTTTGACCCATACTGCTACCGTTGCACCTTCGGCTGGACCCCCGACACCTGCCATCGAGAGTGCATCACCCACATCGAGGAGGTGATCCGGGCCGAGGGGCCGGAGAATGTGGCCGCCCTCTTTCTGGAAGGGATCACCGGCACCAACGGCATCCTCATCCCGCCCGATGACTACTGGCCGCGCCTGCGCGAAATGTGCGACCGGTATGGCATCCTGCTGGTGGCCGATGAGGTGATGAGCGGCTTTGGCCGCACCGGCAAGTGGTTCGCCGTAGACCACTGGGGGGTGGTGCCCGACATCATGACCCTGGCCAAGGGGTTGACCAGCGGCTATGCGCCCCTGGCTGCGGTCGTTGTCTCGGAGCCGATCGCCCGCTACTTTGACGACCGGGTGTTGTTCGGCGGGTTGACCTACGGCAGCCATCCGCTGGGTTGCGCCGCCGCCATCGCCACCCTGCAGGTCTATGAAGAGGAAAAGCTCATTGAACACTCGGCCCGCCTGGGGCTGTTCCTGGGCCAACGCCTGGAGGAGCTCAAAGCCCGCCATCGGTCGGTGGGCGATGTGCGGTCCATCGGCCTGTTTGCGGCCATCGAACTGGTCAAAGACCGGACCAGCAAGGAACCGCTGGCCTCCAGGCCGCTCCTGGAGCGGTTCCTGCGGCAAGAGGGGCTGTTCACCTTCCTGCCCCTAAACCTGATCTTTGTCACCCCCCCGCTGTGCATCACCCAGGAGCAGCTCGAAGAGGGATTGGCGATCCTGGACCGGGCGTTGGACCTGGCAGATCAGGCATCCATGTAAGGTGCCGGGCACCTGTTCTAACACGGAGAAACCAGATGGATCAAAGCTACGATCATGCTCTCGCTTACTCCCGCCGCTGGCTGGATATTATCCACCAGGAGAGGCTGTCCACCGACCAGGCGCAGGCCATCATCGCCGAGACGCGCGACAACTTTGCACAGCACTTTAACGCCGGGTTTCTCGAGTACCGCAAGGCGGTCACAGAGGCCGGCGACTGGACGGCGGTCGAGTGGACCGGCCGGGGGGCGATCTTTTGGGATGTTCTGGGCCGGGAGTATATTGACTGTCTGGGCGGCTATGGCCTGCTGAGCCTGGGCTGGTCCCATCTGGTCATCACCCGGCCGCAGATTGACGCCGTGCTCGACCGCCTGGCCGATACCCTGGCCCAGGTCAACAAAACGATTGGACATTAGGAGGTGAAAAATGGCACACGGGATCGCAGGGCGCATCCTGCATGTGAACCTGAGCGACAGGAGTTGGGAGATCGAAAGGCCGCCGGAGAGCTTTTACCGCCACTATCTGGGCGGTTCGGCGATGGGGATGTACTATCTCCTGCGTGGGACCGGGCCTCACGCCGACCCGTTGGGGCCGGACAATGTCCTGACCCTGATGGTCAGCCCCCTCACCGGCGCGCCCATCTCCGGGCAGAGCCGCATGTGCGCCAACGCCCGCTCGCCCCTGGTGGACGGCGTCGGCGACAGTCAGTGCGGCGGTTTTTTCCCGGCCGAGATGAAATTTGCCGGGTTCGACGGCCTGGTGATCACCGGTCAGGCAGCCGAGCCGGTCTATCTCTGGCTGCACGACGGCCAGGTGGAGCTGCGGCCCGCAGCGCACCTGTGGGGCAAGACCACCTCTCAGGTGGAGGATGAGATCCGCGCCGAATTGGGCGACGAGCGGGTGCAGGTGGCCCAGTGTGGCCCGGCAGGCGAAAAGCTGGTCCGCCTGGCGTGCATCATCAACATGGCCAACCGGGCCAACGGCCGCACCGGGATGGGGGCGGTGATGGGGGCCAAAAGGCTCAAGGCGGTCGCCGTGCGCGGCAGCAACAGGCGCCTGGACCTGGCAGACCCCCAGCGGGTGAATGAGCTGGCCCGTTGGGGCGTGGCTCAGATCGAGGCCAACCCCGATGTGGAAGGGCTGAAGCTCCACGGCACGGGGGGGGTCCTCTCCTTTCAGCACGCCACCGGCACCCTGCCCACCTTCAATTACAACGCCGGGCAGTTCGAGTTCTATGAACAGATCGCGGGCGAAACGATCACCGAAACGATCCTGAAAGAGCGCGATACCTGCTACGCCTGCGCCGTGCACTGCAAACGGGTGGTCGAAACCGGGTGGAACGGCCACGCGGTGAAGCCCCGCCACGGCGGGCCGGAATATGAGACCCTGGCCACCCTTGGCTCCTATTGCGGCGTCCACGACCTGGCGGCCATCTGTTACGCCAATCAACTGTGCAACGAGTATGGCCTGGACACCATCGGCACCGGGGCCACGGTGGCCTGGACGATGGAATGTTTTGAGAACGGCCTGCTGAGCCGGGAGGAGATCGGCTTCCCGGCCCCCTTTGGCGACGCGGAGGCGATGGTCCGCCTGGTGGAAGGGATCGCCCGCCGCGAGGGGATCGGCGACCTGCTGGCCAACGGTTCGCGCCGCGCCGCCGAGCTGCTGGGCCGGGGGCAGCAGTTCCTGATCACCGTCAAGGGGGCCGAGGCCCCGGCCCATATGCCCCAGGCCAAGCGCTCTTTGGGGTTGATCTATGCTGTCAACCCCTTTGGGGCCGACCATCAATCCTCGGAGCATGATCCGATGATCGAAGAGGGGGCCTCCGGGCTGTACATGGAGCGGCTGGGGCTGATCGGCTTTGATCACACCCTGCCGCCCGGTTCCCTGGGGCCGGACAAGGTGCGGTTTGCCCTCAAGACGCAGCACTTTTACTCCTTCCTCGACTCGGCTGCCCTGTGTCAGTTTGTGTGGGGGCCGGCCTGGTGTCTCTACGGCCCGCAAGAGGCGGTGGAGCTGGTGCGCGCCGTGACCGGCTGGGAGGGGTTTGACCTGGAGGAGCTGCTGCGGGTGGGGGAGCGGCGGGTGAACATGATGCGCGCCTTCAACGCCCGGCTGGGGCTCGACCGCCGCGCCGACCGGTTGCCGGCCAAATTCTTCAGGCCGCTGTCCGGCACCGGCCCGACCGCCGGGGTCGCTCTGATGGCCGGGGAGATCGAAGCAGCCCAGGAGGAATACTACCGCCTGGCAGGCTGGGACCCGCAGACCGGCAACCCGACGCGCGAAACCCTGGCCCGGTTGGGTCTGGAGTGGGTGCCGGCGGCCGTGTAACTGCCTTGCCGATTGGAAATCGGCCTTTCTGGGCGCCTGTGGCGCCGGGCGTCGGCCTGCGCCGACCGCCGGCCGAAGGCTCCAAGCGGGCGACTTTAGTCGGTGTGGGTAGGTAGTTACCAGCCGCTCAATAATCGCGCGACAACAGGTGGCGGTTGCCGATCCGCACCCGCGTCAACCCGGCAGCGCGGGCGGCGGCCTCGGCCTCCTCAGCGTGGCGGACCGAAGTGCGGGGCAGGTCAGGGAGGAAAAAGTGGGGGTGGAAGCCCAGTAAGGCATAGGGGATGGTGGGGTCAATCGCGGCGATAAAGCGGGCGATGCGCCCCACCTCCTCGGCCTCCACATAGCCGGGCACCAGCAGCGTGCTGGCTATCACCAGGGGGGGATCGGGCCGGGCGGGGATATGAGCGGCAGCCCGGCGGAAATTTTCCAGCGTGCGCCGGTTAGAGACGCCGGTCAAGGCCCGGTGCAGATTCTCATCGTATGCTTTGAGGTCAAATTTCATACACCCCCCGGTCTGGAGCGACAGCTCCACCGCCCGGTCCAGAAGACGGGGGTGCATTGAGCCATTGGTCTCCCAGCAGACCGTCACCCCGCGCTCCGCCAGCAATCGGGAGGTGGCCAGGGCGTGGGGCATCTGCGGCGTCGGGTCGCCGCCAAAGTAGCAGACGCACCAGGTTCGCCGATGGGCCTGAGCCGCCAGCTCTTCGGCGCTGACATGGCCCGGCGGTCGCTTCAGCCGAAAGTGCCAGTTCTGGCAAAAGAGGCAGTTGAAGGTGCACGCCTCGTAAAAGACGGCCAGATTGACCCTGCCCCGCTGCTGGCTGCCCCGACACACCCAATCGGCGACGCAGTTGGTGGGCAGGGGGTCATCGTACCAGCTCACCAGCGCGCCCCGGGGCGTGCCGGCCAGATGGACCAACCGCCCGCCGTGGACGGTGCGCAGGCCGCACAGGCCGCTCTCCCCCTCGCCCAGGCGGCAGGCATTGCTGCACAGGGGACACTCCACGCCGCCCGGCGTGCGGGGCGCTTCCGGTGGCAGGTCGAACTCACGGCGGATGTTGCGGTGGGCGTGCAGAATCGGCGGCAACGCTTCGGCAGGTCGCTGCCGGATGCAGTCGGCACAGACAGACAGGACGGCCGGGATCAGGGACGATGATCGTCCACAAACCTGGCATCGGCTCATGAATCCCCGCTTGAGCAACCCTTTCCATCTCCAGTATACCAGATCTGGCGCGGCAAGGCAAAATGGGGGTTGACAGTCCAGGCTGCCTGTGCTATAGTAGTCGGCGACCGTGGACCGGTCATGAACTGCTGGCCGAGAGCGACAGACCCGGAGGGGGAGATGATAGATATCAACTTGATTCGTGAGAAAACGGACATGGTCCGGGAGGCGATGGCGGCTCTGAACGCCGAAGCGCCGATCGATCACATCCTGACTTTGGACGCCCGACGGCGAGAGCTGCTTGGCGAAGTAGAGGCGTTGCGCGCCAGGCGAAATGCCGTGTCGAAAGAGATCGGGCGGATCAGAGAGGCGGCGACGCGCCAGGCCAGGATCGAAGAGATGCGGGCTGTGGGCGACCGCATCCAGGCGTTAGAGGCCAGGCTGAAGGAGGTGGAAGCAGAACTGTACGAAGCGATGCTCCTGGTGCCCAACCTGCCCGGCCCCGATGTGCCGGTCGGCCCCGACGAGAGCCACAACGTCATCGTCTGGACAAAAGGTGAGCCGCGCCGGTTCGATTTTGAGCCGTTGCCCCATTGGGACCTGGGGCCGATGCTGGGGATCGTGGATTTTGAACGGGGGGTCAAGCTATCGGGCACGCGCTTTTATGTGCTCAAAGGGCTGGGGGCGCGGCTGCAACGGGCGCTCATCACCTGGATGCTGGACCTGCACCTGGCCCAGGGCTACACCGAAATCTACCCGCCCTACATGGTCCGCCGGGAGATGATGGTTGGGGCGGCGCAGTTGCCCAAGTTCGAGGACAACATTTACCACGACGCCGAGGAGGATTTCTGGTTCATCGGCACGGCCGAGATCCCGCTGACCAACCTGCACCGCGACGAGATCCTGGAGGCGGATCAGTTGCCCCTCAAATATGTGGCCTACAGCGCCTGCTTCCGCCGCGAAAAGATGTCGGCCGGGCGCGATGTGCGGGGCATGAAGCGCGGCCACCAGTTCGACAAGGTGGAGATGTACAGGCTGACCACGCCTGAAACGTCATATGACGAGCTGGAAGCCATGGTCCGGGATGCTGAGGCGGTGTGCCAGGGGCTGGGCATCCCCTACCGGCTGGTCAAGATGTGCACCGGCGACCTGGGGTTTCAGGCGGCGAAAAAGTATGACCTGGAGATGTGGGCGCCGGGGGTGGGTGAATGGCTGGAGGTCAGCTCCCTGTCCAACTGCACCGATTTTCAGGCGCGGCGGGCCAACATCCGCTATCGTCCCGAGAGGGGGGCGCGGCCCCGCTATGTCCACACGCTCAACGGGTCGGGCCTGGCCCTGCCCCGGGTGATGATCGCCGTCCTGGAGAACTACCAGCAGGCCGACGGCAGCATCGTCGTGCCGGAGGTGCTGCGGGGGTACATGGGGGGGGTGGAGGTGATCGCATAGGGCAGGCA
>DAOTYI010000291.1:0-8506 GCA_034434895.1 Anaerolineae bacterium | reverse complement strand
GGGGGTTGGGGCGGGGGTAAAGCCGGCGGGCGGGGTGCAGAGGGTGGGCATCTGGCTGCAACTCACCACGTCCAGGTGATGGGCCGGGTCGGCGTCGGCGGCAAAGATGGCCTGGGCGCGGGCCACCACGCCGGGCGCATCGGTCAGCAGGTAGACCCCTCGCCGCCCGGCGGTGCCGTCGGCCTGGTCGTCGGCCGGCAGGCTGGTCTCGTTCAGGTTTTCCGAGCCGATGAGGGCCACCCGCCCATCCACGATGATGAACTTGGCATGCTGGTTGCTGTAGCGGTCGTACACATGGTTGGCCTCGTCGTTGACCATGAACAGGACCTGGGCGCCGGCATTGGACAGCTCCCTGGCGATCCACTGCTCCTGGCTGGTGATCCCCTCAAAGGCCGGCGCGCCTTCCAGCAGCAGGCTCACGCTCACCCCGGCATCCAGCCGGTCGAGCAGCAGGTCGGCCAGTTCCCAACTGCGGAAGGTGTAGGTCTCGATCTGGATCGTGTCTTGTGCCCCGGCCAGCACCGCCGCCAGGGTGTTGTACAGCCCATCGGGAGCCACGGTCACGGTCAGCGTGGCCGTCTCGGTCACGCGCCGGGTGAAAAAGAAGGGGTCCAGGTCCCAGCCGGGATAGAGCACTTTGCGCCCGTCAATCTGGTCCGCCGGGTCCTGGGCCCAGTCGGCGGCGGTGTCCGTATCGGGCACGGGCAGGCCGGTGGCCTGGTCGCGCTTGCGGTAGAGGATCTGCCCCTCGGCGGCAAAGCTGGCCCCTGAGGTCCAGGGCTGGACGGCCGGGCCGCTCCAGCCGGGGGTGGTCGCGTTGCCTTCCTCGTAGACCAGGGTGTCCACGATCTGGCCGGCGCTGTTTTTCAGCAGGCATTCGTCGCCGGTGTTGGCAAAGCCGGGCCAGGTGCCGTCCATTTCGGGCACGGCCGGGTCGGTGTCGTCGGTCTCGAAATCGGGCTTGAAGCCGAATTGACGCTCAAAGGCGGTGGCGGCTTTGGCGCACCACACCGCCTGGCCGGGGGCCAGGGCGGCGCCGGATGGGAAGGTGGCGTGGGAGCTGCCCCCGTCGTTGAGCTTCCAGCCATCCAGGTGGGCGGTCACGGTCGAGACGTTGATCACCCGCACCGCCTCGTCCGGCTCATTGCTCTCGTAACCGTCGTAGTACAGCGCCTCGATGAGGAGCAGCGGCGTCACCGGCTGGCTGCCGACCACCGTGACGGCTGTGTCATGGTTGTTCGCCGGATTGCTGTCGGTGGTGAGGGTGGTGGCGGTGATGAGGTTGCGCAGTTCGCCCCACGCCTCGCCGTCCACCCGGGCGGTGAGGGTGAAGCTGATGGGCGTGGCGGCGGTGCTCGTCGGCACGGTGCCCAGTTCCCATACCAGCGTGCCGCTGACCGGCTGGCTGAAGGGGTAGGGGGCGGTGTGGGTCACGAACTCGACCTGGGCCGGCAGCCGGTCGGTCAGCCAGGCCGAGGCGGCCGGCAGCTGGCCGCTGTTGCTCAGGACCACCGTGTAGGCGATCAGGTCGCCGGCGCGGACGGTGGCCGGGCCGCGTTTGTCCACGCTCAGGTCGGCGGCGGGCGGGAGGAAGGCCGAGTTGCGGGCCTTGGGCGTGCCGTTGAGTGGGTTTCCGTTGCAGTCCAGGCCGTTGCGGGTCACGCCGTCGTTGCTGGCCCAGTTGTCCCGGCTGTCAGGGGCGGTGGGGTCCACCCGCTCCATGCTGTAGTAGCCGGGCGAGCCGCTGCCGCCGGGCCAGCCGCCGCTGCCGTCGGCGCTGTCCACCAGGGAGTTGCCGGCATCCCGCAGCTCCAGCCGTTCGCCGGTGTTGTTCAGGCCGCCGGAGTAGGGGGGCTGATCGGCCGGGATGTCCGAGACGGCGCAATCGTTGCTGCGCTCCAACAGGTAGTAACCGTGGGCGGGGATGATGCCGGTCAGGAGGATGGTCGGCGAGCCGTCGGTGCTGAGCAGCGTCCAGCCGTTCAGGTCCACCGGCGCGTCGCTGTTGTTGTACAGCTCGATCCACTCGTGGCTGGAGTTGGCCGCCGTGCCCCCCCAGGCCACCTCGTTGATGGCCACCAGCGGGGCGGTGGCCTGGATGGCCGGGTGGCCGGCCAGGGCCGGCAGGGCCAACAGCCAGGCCATCAGAACGGTGCTGCCGACGACAACGGTCAGGGCCGGGGTCCGTTTCATGCTGTTCCCTCCCCTTTCAAGAGTCAAAGAGAGCATATCATATCCCGGTTGGAATGTCAACCAGCAGAATTTTATAGGACGCGGATGACACGGATTTCACGGATGGACACGGATGATTGAAGGTAAAATCCGCGTTGATCCGTTCATGCCCATAAAAATCATGTTCATCAGCAAAAAGACCAGGTTCCGAGGCCGAACAGGGAGTTCGCGGCTGTAAAGATTCTGTTTGTCATCAAAACCATCCTGTTCCGGCGCTCAACACCCTGTTCATGCCCATAAAAATCATGTTCATCAGCAAAAAGACCAGGTTCCGAGGCCGAACAGGGAGTTCGCGGCTGTAAAGATTCTGTTTGTCATCAAAACCACCCTGTGGGGGGTAGGGGGAGGTCGAATCGAACATTGTCGGCTGACGATCCTCCAAACGATCACCTGCCCACTTGACGTCTGGCAGCAATTGTGGTATGATAAATAACAGGATGATGCCCGGCCGCAGGCAATCCGTGGCCATTGCTGCCGCAGGTGGCATCCGATCTGATCGCCCCGGTCAGGCAGGCTCTGGCCTGCGGGAATGGCGCAGGCCGATGGACGAAGCGGCCGGCACCCGAAGTGTGGAGGAGAGGAGGTGAGGTCTATCGGAGGGTGATCTGCCGTGTGTCGTCTGTTTTCGGATCCACACATTCTTTTGACAGGAGGAGAGAAAGATGTTGAAGAAAAGGTTGGCAATTCTGGCTATGGTGGCCATGATCGCGCCTCTGGTCCTGGCCGCCTGTGGGCCGACGCCGACGCCGCAGATCATCAAAGAGACCAGCGTCGTCGTGCAGACGGTCATTGTGGAAAAGGCGGGTACCCCCATTGTCCAGGAAGCGACCAAGATTGTCGAGGTGGAAAAGGTGGTCACCGCCACCCCGGAGCCACCCAAGCCGGTGAAGTTTGTGGCCCCCCGACCCGACACCTACACCTTTGTTACCTTTGGTGACATTGACACCCTGGACCCGAACCTGGCCTACGACACCGCCAGCGCGGCGGTGATCATGAACGTCATGGAAGGGCTGATCTTTTTCAACCGCGAAAAGATGACCGAGTATATCCCGGTGCTGGCCACCGAAGTCCCCAGCGTGCAGAACGGCGGCATCTCGGCGGATGGCCTGACCTACACCTTCAAGATCCGGCAGGGTGTCAAGTTCCACAACGGCAACGACCTGACCCCCAGCGACTTTGAGTACACCTTTGAGCGGGGCCTGCTGCAGTCCAGCCCCGACGGCCCGCAGTGGCTGCTGATCGAGCCGATCATGGGCTATGCGTCGGGGGACATCACCGAGGAGATCGCCGAGGGGGCGTATGCCGGCGATCCGGAAGGGCTGAAGGCCAACGCCAAGCCGGAGGAATTGAAGGCCGTGTGCGAAAAGGTCAAGGCCGCCATCGAGGCCGATGACCAGAACTGGACGCTGACCTTCCACCTGGCCCAGCCGTGGGGTCCCTTCCTGGCCACCCTGGCGCAATCGTGGGGCTCGGCCCTGGACAAGGAGTGGGCCATCGAAAACGGCGCCTGGGATGGCTCGTGCGACACCTGGCAGGATTACTACTCCCTGACCTCGGAGAACAGCCCGCTGTCCACGATTATCAACGGCACCGGCCCCTACAAGCTGGAGAGCTGGACGCCGGATGAGGGGTGGGTCATGGTGGCCAACGAGAACTACTGGCGGAAGCCGGGCGACGAGATGTGGCCCGGTGGCCCCAGCGGTGTGCCGCGGATCAAGCGGGTGGTCGAGAAGCTGGTGGATGAGTGGGGCACCCGCTTTGCCATCCTGCAGGCAGGGGATGCCGAAACGGTAGCCGTGCCGGCCGCCAACCGGCCCCAGGTGGATGAATATGTAGGGGAGGTCTGTGACTACCTGACCAACGAATGCACCCCCACCGAGAACCCCGACCTGCCGCTGCGCAAGTGGCCCGGCCTGCCCAGCGTGAGCCGCACCAACATCTTTATGAACTTTGACCTGAGCCAGGAAACGGGCATTAACCCCTACATCGGCAGCGGCAAGCTGGACGGCAACGGCATCCCGCCCGACTTTTTCAGCGACCTCCATGTGCGCAAGGCCTTCAACTACTGCTTCGACTATGACGCCTTCATCCGGGACGCCCAGAACGGCGAGGGGATCCGCAACAACGGCCCGATCATCGTCGGCATGTTGGGCTACAACCCGGATGGCCCGATGTACGAATACAACCTGGACAAATGTGCCGAGGAACTGTCGCTGGCCTGGGACGGCAAGTTGCCCGAGGTCGGCTTCCGGGTTCAGATGGCCTACAACACCGGCAACGTGGCGCGCCAGACCGCCTGCGCCATCCTGCAGTCCAGCCTGCGCTCGGTCAACGCCAAGTACCAGATCGAGTGCCTGGGCCTGCCGTGGCCGACGATGCTGCGCGCCTTCCGCGCCAGCCAGTTGCCCCTGGTCGCCAGCGGCTGGATCGAGGACATCCACGACCCGCACAACTGGGTGCAGCCGTTTACGGTCGGCACCTACGCCGGACGGCAGAACCTGCCTGCCGACCTGAAGGCTCAGTTCCAGGAGCTGGTGACCGCCGGAGTGATGGCCTCCGATCCAAAAGAGCGCGAAAAGATCTACTTTGACCTGCAAAAGCTGTTCTACGACACGGCCATCCAGATCACCCTGTCGCAGGAGGCAGGTGTCCGGTACGAGCAGCGGTGGGTGCAGGACTGGTACTACAACCCGATCCTGTTCGCCGGCTACTACTACGCCTATGGCCTGGCCACCGAATAGGCGGTCGGGCGGAGTGATTCCCTTTCCGGCGGGGGCGCCTGCCCCCGCCGGAAACCCTCTGGTCTCGAGGCTGGAATTATGACTGCTTATATCATCCGTCGCCTGCTCCAACTGCCCATTACCGCCTTTGGGGTCACGCTGCTGGTCTTTCTCATGACCATGACGCTCGACCCGGTGGAGCGTTCGGCCCTCTATGTCCGCGACATCCCCCATACCCCCGGGGCGCTGGACGCCATCATCCAGCGCTATGGCCTCAAAGATCCATTCCACGTGCAATACTGGCGTTGGCTGGTCGGTCGCATCGATCCCCAGACGGGGGAGAGGGTGGGCGGCATCTTGCGGGGGGATTTTGGCTTCTCCCGCACCGGTCGCCTGCCGGTCAAAGAACTGCTCCTGACGCGCCTGCCGGTCTCGCTGGAGCTGGCGCTGTGGGCCGGCACGCCGATCATTCTGGGAGGCGTCTGGCTGGGGGTGATTGCCGCCAAACACCATAACAAGCCGATTGACCAGGGGGCCCGTGTGTTCAGCATCGTCGGCTGGTCTTTCCCTACCTTTGTCTTTGCCCTGCTGGTGTTGATGATCTTTTATGCCAAATTGAAATGGTTCCCGCCCGGCCGCCTGTCCGACTGGGCCACCCAGGTGGTCATGTCCTCCTCCTTCCACCGGTACACCCAGATGAACACCATAGATGCCCTGCTCAATCTACGGCTGGACATCTTCTGGGATGCGCTGCGGCACCTGATCCTCCCCATCGTCACCCTGTGCTACGTGGAGTGGGCGATGCTGCTGCGCCTGACCCGCTCTTCGATGCTTGAAGCGTTGCACCAGGACTATGTGACGACCGCCCGGGCCAAAGGGCTGGCCGAGCGGACCGTCACCAACCGCCATGCCTTGCCGAACGCCCTCATCCCGGTCGTCACCGTCGCCGGATTGACGATTGTGGGCCTGATCGGGGGGGTGGTCATCACCGAGACGATCTTTGACCTGCCCGGCATGGGTTCAGCCGCAGCGCGGGCGGCCCAAAGCCTGGACCTGTTGACGGTGGTCAGCTTTACCCTGTTCAGCGCGGTGGTGCTGATGCTGGCCAACCTGGTGATTGACATCCTGTACGCCTTTTTGGACCCCCGCGTGCGCCTGAGTTAAGGATTGAGGTGAGGTGCTGAATGACAACCGAGACGCTTGTCCGCCGCCAGGCCCCTGGACAGCGGACCATTACCCGGGATGATGTAGTCGCCTGGACATTGCCGGAATTGACCGGATTGCGCAAGCTGTTAGGGCCGGAGTGGTATCGTTTGCTGCACGGCCTGTTCACCAACCCCCTGTCGGTGGCTGGCCTGACGATTGTGACCTTCTTTATCCTGATGGCTGCCCTGGCCCCTGTCCTGGCCCCGCCGCTGAAAGTGGCAGCCGACCCGTACCTGATCCCCCGCGATGGCTTTGGCCCTAAACCGCAACCTCCCGGCTCGGTGTGGGTCAAAGATGTGCCCGAAGTGCCATTCTGGTACCCGATCATAACCGGCAAAGACCATTGGGTCCACCTGATGGGCACCACCAGCGGCCAGTTCGACATCTGGTATGGGGTCGTCTGGGGGGCGCGCACCGCCCTGTTTGCCGGCATTGTGGTCACCTTTACCACCGTGATTATCGGCCTGATCGTCGGCTCCATCTCTGCCTTTTATGGGGGCTGGCTGGACGATGTCCTGATGCGGATCACCGAGATCTTTATGGCCTTCCCCTTCCTGCTGGCCGCTCTGATGATGGCCTCGATCCTGGTGCCCAAATTTGGCCGGAGCATCTGGCCGCCCACCATTGCCCTGATCGTCTTTGGCTGGACCCGCTACGCCCGCGTGGTGCGGGGCGATATTCTGTCGGCCAAGGAGCGGGATTATATCCTGGCCGGCCGCGTGATCGGGGTCAAGGACAGCCGGTTGATCATCCGTCATATCCTGCCCAACGTCATCTACCCCATCCTGGTGCTGGCCTCCTTCCGGCTGGGGGATGCCGTCCTGTCCTTTGCCGCCCTGAGCTTTTTGGGGGTGGGCACCGACATCGGCTATGCCGATTGGGGTCAGATCATCAGCTTTGCCCGGGACTGGATCCTGAGCCTGGACACCCACTGGTACATCATCGTCTTTCCCGGCGCGGCGCTGATCATTTTTGGCCTGGGCTGGAACCTGATCGGCGATGCCATGCGCGACATCCTGGACCCGAGGTTGCGCACCGTCCGGGGATAAGCCGATGGTTGCCGGCGAACCAAATATCCCCCTGCGTCGCCTGGGCCTGCGGCTGGGCCTGTGGAACGGCCTGCTGCTCGGCCTGGCTCTGGCGTTGGGAGCCTGGGCTTCCGACGCCATTTTTTTGGCGATCAGCCGGGTGCAGTGGGTGGTCTATCCCGCTCTCTTCCTGGGAAGCCTGATCCTGCTCCTCCTGGGGGGGCTGGGAGGCTGGCTGGCAGCCGTGGTCGGCCGTGCCTGGGCCAGCCTGTTGATCTGGCTGGTCATCGGCAGCCTGATGACCTGGGTGATCGGCCACACCCCGTATGAAGGCCGCAGTCTGATGGTGTGGCTGGCCGACCGCCGTTCCTGGGGGCTGACCATTTACCCGTTCAACGAAACTGCGGCGACGGCGGCGGCCCTGGCCGGTTTTTTCATCCTGCTCCTCCTGGGGTGTATGGGCCTTCTCCAGCCATACCGGCTGGAGGGGCTTGTTGCTGAGGCCGATGAGCAGGGCCATCTCCAGGGACGCGGCTGGTTTTTGCTCCTTCTGCCATTGCCGCTGGCGGTGGCCGTCGGCCTGGTCGCCGATCATATGGTGAACCGCCCCTTGCGCGTGGCCCCGCAGTTGGTCCACGAGGCGATCCACACCGGCCGCACCTACCCCGGCGATCTGTTCGAGCTGAGCCAGCGCACCGGGCTCAATTACAACGCCATCTCGGCCGTGCGCGACCAGATGAGCAGGCGGTACAGTCTGTCCATCGGCCTGGTGGACCTGGGCGTGGTGGATACAATCTGGGTGACAGCCGACTTTGACAATGGGGCCTGGATCAACTGCCGGGTGGTGGCTGAGCAACTTGCTTTCTGTTACGATGCCCGTCCCCCCTATCTGCAGGGGTTCCCGGCCTTTATCACTTCCGGCCAAATGCCGGCAGACTGCCCCGAATGTGCCTTTGCAGCAGACGAAGAGCAACGGGAATGGCTCCGGGCCAGGAGCGGGATGTTTCGCGGCCCCCCTCGCGTCGGCCGCCTGGCCCAATGGGGCAGCTATGTGCTGCTCCAGGCAGAATCATCCGCCGGAGACTATGCGATCCAGTGCCTGTTTTCGGGCGTAAATCCGGTGCACCTGGAGCGTTGCTGGGAGGTGAAAGCGCGATAGGCGAAGGCCAGGTCTGGGAGGGTGCTTAAAAATATCTCCTCTCACCGCAGAGGCGCAGAGGAAGGGTTGACACTTTTGTGACCGAAGGCCTTCATCGCCCCTCACCCCCCTTTGCCCCCCTTCTCCCTCTGGCCTTGCGGCCAGGGGAGAGGGGGGATCAG
>DAOTYI010000290.1:0-4828 GCA_034434895.1 Anaerolineae bacterium | reverse complement strand
CACTCTGACGCCCACCCCGCGCCCGACCCTGCCGCCGCTGTGGTGGGACCCCCGATTGGATGCCCTGGGTGTCCGCGTCGAGCCGGCCGTTGTGGCCCGTGGTCAGCCCTATTGGCGTCTGGTGGAGGCTCGCTGGACCGACGAGCGCGAATCGGCGGGCAAACACAGCATCTACGTCGAGGTGATAGATGCTCAGGGCCGGCGGGTGGTAGGCCAGCCGGTGGTGATCCGGTGGGCCGATGGCAGCCAGACCCTGCCGGTTGAGGACCGTCCCCCTCCCGATTGGGGAGTGAACTTTCCCATGTACAACACCCTCGGCTCCTATGCCGTGGAGGTGGAGGGAGCGCCCAGCGACCGGGTCGTCGGCCTGGGATTGGGCACTGCCGCAGCACCTGCCACCAGGATCCACACCAGTTTCTACCTCACCTTCCGCTGGGTATATTGGTAGTGTTTGACAAACCGTCAGCCCGGTGCTACAATCCCCGGCGTAAAACGTCAAACGTCATATACGCTTTACGCTTTACGCATCCCGTTTCACGTGGAGCATACCTATGGGCACCCTGAACCCTGACATCCCATCCGAAGAGTTGACCCGCGCCCTCAATCAGGCAGCGACGGTCATGCGCGGCTTTCGCCAGACGGTGATGATGCCGGAACACCTGTTGCTGGCCTTCCTCGACGGCCAGGAATATGCCGCCCATGCCCTGCTGGAGCGATTTGCCGCCGAGCGCGGCTTCAAGCTGGAGCAACTGACCCGCGCCGTCGAGGACCAGGTCCGGGTCCGGCGCGCTGCCGATGTGGATTTCGATTTCGTGGCCCAGGATGGCAGCCGCGTCCCCCTGGGCAACGAGATGCTGACAGTGCTGGATGAGGGGCGGGCCATTGCCCGTGCCCGCGATGAGATCTGGGTCGGCACCGAAGATGCCCTGGCGGCCATGAGCCAGGCGGGTGTCTCCACCGCCGGGTTGCTTCAGCAGCGGGGCATCACCCCCCGCGCCCTGAGCAGCCTGCTATCCGATTCGGCCCTGGCCCGCCAGACCACCACCCGCGACCTGGTCACTCTGGCCCGCGACGGTCAGCTTCAGCCGGTCTACTACCGCCAGGAGCTGTTGCGCGACCTGCTCAACCTGCTGAACCTGGCCCGCGACCGGCATGTCATCCTGGTCGGGCCGACAGGCGTGGGCAAACGTTCGCTGGTCCACGCCCTGGCGCTGCTCATCGCCGAGGGACAGGGGCCGAAAGGTCTGCAATCGGTGGTGGAGATCGCCGAACCGGCCCTGCTGGCCGATGCTTCTCAGGCGATGCAGGCCGGGCGACGCAAAGCGGCCGGTGGCGTCCTGTTTCTGCCGAATATCCACCGTTTCTTCGGCACCGCCCTGCAGGTCGAATTCCCCAAAGCCCAGGCCGAGGTGCAGCGCGCTTTTCTCGACGAGCGGGTGGTGGTCATCGGCACCACGACCGAGGCCGACTATCAGGCCCGCCTGGCGACCATCTCACTCCTGGCCGGACACAGCCACCTGCTCAAGGTCCCAGAACCGGACCAGGGGACGGCTGTTGACATCCTGCGCGTCCACAAGCCCCACCTGGAGGCCGATTATGAGCTGACCATCGCCGATGAGGCGCTGAGTGCGGCGGCCAGCCTGTCCAAACGCTACCTGGCCGAGACGGTGTTGCCGGCCAGTGCCCTGCAACTGCTACACCGTGCCTGTGCCCTGCTGAAGATGGGAGCGCAGCCCCGCCTGGCCTTCCGCCCCGACACCGCTTCCGACACCCGTCTCGATGCCGACGATGTGACCCTGGCCGCCAGCCTGATGACCGGCATCCCCGTTGCCCGGCTGGGCGCCGATGAGCGCAGCCGCTACGCCCACATGGTCGAGTACCTGCACCAGCGCATCATCGGCCAGGAAGAGGCGGTGCTGGCCGTCAGCCGGGCGGTCAAGACGGCCCGCGTCGGCCTGAAGGACCCCCGCCGGCCGATCGGTTCTTTCCTCTTCCTGGGGCCGACCGGCGTGGGCAAAACCGAACTGGCCAAAGCGTTGGCCGAATTCCTCTTTGGCAACGAAGAGGCCACGGTCACGCTGGATATGAGCGAGTACCAGCAGGAGCACACCGTCAACCGGCTCATCGGCGCGCCGCCCGGCTACGTCGGTTATGAGAGCGGCGGACAGCTCACCGATGCTGTGCGCCAAAAGCCCTACACCGTCGTTCTGTTCGACGAGGTGGAAAAGGCCCACCCCCGCGTGCTGGACATCCTGTTGCAGGTGATGGAGGAGGGCCGCCTGACCGATGGCCAGGGCCGTACAGCCAGCTTCAGTGAGACGGTCATCATTATGACCAGCAACCTGGGTTCCGAATATCTGACCGGGCTGGTGCTGACCGACCAGGCGCGAGAGCAGGTCATGGCCGCAGTGCGGGCCACCTTCCGCCCCGAATTTCTCAACCGCCTGGACGAGATCATCCTCTTCCATCCCCTCACCCAGGAACAGTTGCGGCTCATCCTGGGATTGTTGCTCCAGAAGGAGGCGAAACTGCTGGCAGCGCGAGGGATAAGCCTGGAGGTGAGCGAGGCGGCCTGCACCTGGCTGCTGGCCCGCAACGACCATCCTGAATGGGGCGCCCGTCCGCTGCGGCGGATCATCGGCCGCTATCTGCGCGAACCGCTGGCCGATTTTTTGCTGGCCGCCGACCCTAAACCGGGGACAAAGGTCTGCGTAGATGCGACCGAGGAGGGGCTGACCTTCCGCACGTAGCCCAGGCTCAGGCCCGGGATGATCTGACCCCCCGCCAACCCCCTCCCGATGGGAGCCATAGGCGTCAAGTTGGAGTCTGCAAAAAGGTCATTTTACCGCCCAGACGCAGAGACTGCACTGTAGAACTCCGCTCTCGGCGTCTCGCGGTGAGGTCCGCTCGCCGGCCGACCCCCTTCGGACGGGCCGCCGGGTCATACAGGTTCAAGGCAGGCCAGGTTCTAATCGGCGCTCTGGCCTACAGCCGGCTCAACATCGCCCGGGTGTCCCGCCCGACGAAGCGTGTGCCCCATAGCCCGATGGCCGCGCCCAGCAGGGCAGGGAACAGGGCTACGACCAGCCCCAGCCGCAGGTCGCCGGTCAGGTCCGAAAGCCGGCCGACCAGGGCCGGGGCCGGGGCATTGCCCAGGATGTGGATGAGGAACAGGCACAGCCCCATAGCGGTGGCCCGCAGTTCAGGCCGGGTGACCTGATGGATCAGGGGAGCCAGGCAGGGCAGGTAGAAGGCAAAAAGGTAGACCGCCAGCGTCGCCAGGAGGAGAAACAGGCCGGTATCCCGCGTCAGGATGGCAGCCAGGGCCAGGGGGAAGCCAACGGCGTAGCTGGCACTCAAGGTCAGCAACCGACCGGCCGGGGTATGCCGTAGCAACCGATCGGCCACCATGCCGCCGGAGAGCACCCCCGCTGCTCCGGCCACCACCGTCAGCGCGCCGGTGAGCAGGCCGGCCTTGTCCACTCCCAGGCCGTGGAACCGCACGGCAAAGGCGGGCAGCCAGTAGATCAACCCGGCCGTGGCCAGATTGATCAGCGTGCCAACCAGGCTCATCACGACGAAGGTGGGCACCGCCAGCAACTCGCGGCGGGCCGTTGCCAGGGGGACAGGCCGGGCAGGGCGGAGAGCCTCCCCCAACCCCACGGCCCGGCGGTCGCTCTGACCCCTGTCTGGCTCCGGCAGCAGCCAGACGGCGACGGCCAGCAACCAGCCGGGCAACGCTGCCAGGATGAACACCGGACGCCAGCCCAAAGCCTGGCCTGACACGCCGCCCAGGGCATACCCGGCCGCCGAACCGACCATGAGCGCCAGGTCGTGGACACCCACCGCCCGCGAGCGATGGGAGGGGGGAAAAAGGTCGCTCAGCCAGGCCAGGGCCGAGGGGCCATAACCCGCCTCCCCCAACCCCAGGACAGCCCGCCCGACCAGCAGGGCAGCGAAGGAGCCGGCTGCGCCGGTGAGGGCCATGGCCCCACTCCATACAGCCAGGGCCAGGGCAACCACACGACGACGCAACCACCGGTCGGCCAGGATGGCGATGGGCAGCGGAGCCAGAGCGTAGGTCACCTCGAAGGCGGTAGCCAGCAAGCCCACCTGATAGTCGTCGAGCTGCCAGTAGCCCTTCAGCAGCGGGGCCAACGCGGCCAGGACCTGCCGGTCAAAGAAGTTGAGAAAATTCGCCCAAAAGAGGGTCAAAAGCGTCAGCCTGGCCAGGCGAGAGATCGTTACCACCGGTTGGCGTGCACCCGGGCCGGGTCATATTGGGTGCGGGCCTCTTTCTGCTCGGCGGGGTGGCCAATGGACAGAAGGCTCAACACGCCGATCTCAGCGGGGATGCCCAGCACGGCGCGGATGGCCTGCTCCCGTTCGGGCCGGCCATGACAGCCCAGCCACACCCCGCCCAGGCCCAACCCGGCAGCGGCGATCAGGATATTTTCGGTGGCAGCGGCACAATCCTGCACCCACCAGTCGGAGATGGTCGGATCGCCGCACACAGCGATGGCCACCGCTGCCCCGGCCAGCATCCGCCCGAACGGATGGGCGGCAGCCAGGGCGTCGAGCACCTGCCGGTCGGTGACCACCACAAAGTGCCACGGCTTGCGGTTCGAGGCCGAAGGGGCAGCCATGCCGGCCTCCAACAGGCTGCGGAGGTCGGCCTCGCTCACCGGTTCGGCGGTGTATTGCCGGATGCTGCGGCGGGAAAAGATGATCTGGAGTCGCTCGTCCATTCTTTCCTCCTCGATGGGCCGATGATCAACGTACGCCATGTGCAACTTGATTTTAACGGGTCATACCCTGACCCCTCCTC
>DAOTYI010000289.1:0-12048 GCA_034434895.1 Anaerolineae bacterium | reverse complement strand
GTGCGAAGGTCGGCGTGGGGGGGGCGATGACCAGCGGCGCGCTGAACAGGTCGGCCACCAACTGGTTGATCAGGTCCCATTTGGGCAACTGCACGGCTGCGCCATCGGCCGCCCGGCGATGGCCGTAGACATACGGCTTCTGCAACACCACCTGCCTGACATTCCCCATGTCAATCTGAGGTGCCAGGCGGGCCAGCCTGATCATATCGTCCACGGTCATATCGGTTTTGACCATGCTCCCCGTGGTGGCGATCAGCGAGGGCAGCTTAGGGAGCAGATTCAGGCTCAGCGCCTTGTCGCGGATGGCCACCAGGATCTGTTGCTGGCGCCTGGCCCGGTCGAAATCGCTGGTGCTCATGCGCGAACGGGCATATTGCAGAGCCCGCTTGCCGTTCATGTGTTGCAGGCCGGGATCAAAGTGGATCGTCTTGTAATGATAGGGGTCGCCTGGCAGGGGATCGGGATATTGGGTGTCGTGCAGAGTGCGGGGCACATCCACATCAATCCCCCCCAGGGTGTCAATGATCGTCTCGAACCCCTGAAAATCCACCATGATATAGTAATCAATGGGGATGCCAAAGTTGTATTCGATGGTCCGTTTAAGCAGAGCCGGACCGCCACCGGGATAGCGGCTCGATTCGCCGTAGACGTTGGCCGTGTTGATGCGGTCCTCCTTATAGCCCGGGATCTCCAATTGCAGGTCGCGGGGGATGGAAAGCATGGCCGCTGTCTTGTTGTTCTCGTCCACAGTGACAATGATGATCGTATCGGTGCGGTAGCCCCACCCCTGTCCGCCACGCCGGTCAATGCCCAGCAGCAAGACATTGATCCGGTCCGCGGTGATCAGGGGGGGTTGGGGCTGCTGGTAGGTCAGCGGGAGGTCATTCACTTCGGGGGTCATCTCCGGCAACTGGGGCAGCGGTTCGATTGCTGCCTCTTGTTCCCCGGCTGCGGCCTCCGGCAGGCGGATCGGGATCTGGATGATCGGGATGGCCGGCAGCTCGGTCCGGGCCACAATCTCGCGGATCGTGGCATAGAACAGATAGCCGGAGTAGAAGCCACCCATCAGAAAGACAAAAAGGAAAAAGCCGATAAAGAATTGCAGCCACACGGGGGGCCGGCTGCGACCTCTCGGCATTCTTTGTTTTTGGATCGCCGTTATGCTCAAGTTGCCTCCATAGAATCCCAGAGCCCGTGGTCAGGCTCCGGATCGGTCTGTCCGGCAGATTTGGGCGAGCATAAATTAATTATACCATATCTGGTGGCAACTGGCAAGAAGTGTAGCCCAGGATGAATCGCGGGCCACGCCGGTAATGCTGTCCTCTGCTTTTGACATTTTCCATCAGGTGGGGTATCATGCATGGCGAAAAAGGCCGGGACCTGGCCATTCCACGTCATGGTGGACGATTCATAGCCGCCAATAAGGTAGGGAATAATGCGAACAAAGAGGTTCCTGACCATTCTGCTGTGTTCAATCCTTTTGTTGGGGTGTACGCCCCGCCCACCCACCTGGCCCCCCTCCCTGGTCAGGCCAGCAGAGACCTCATCGTGGCAGGTGGATATTGAGCGTTTCCAGCGTTCGGCACATGGCAACCTGGCCTGCACCGATTGCCATGCCGACATCCAACCCGGCGAGCCGACCACTCCTCATCCCGACACATCCCGGCTGACGACCGAAGCGACGGCGCTCTACGACTATCAGAGGTGCGCAGCGTGTCACCCCTACGAGTATGCTGCCTGCACGCAGGGTGTCCACGCCGGGGTGCGGGCCAACCCCTCCGACATCAGGCTGGATCAGCCGGCCCCCACCTGTGGCCACTGCCACAACCCTCACTACGTTACGAAAGAGACGCGGGCCGAGCTGCTGACCAGCGTCAGTGAGACGTGCGGCAACTGCCATCCAGAGGCGGTCAAGAGCTACGAGCACAACTACCACGGCAAGGCAGCCCTCCTGGGCCGCGAGACGACGGCCACCTGTACCGACTGTCACGGTGCCCACACCGTCCTGGCCCTGTATGAAACGAGCGAGTCGCTGCCTGCCTGTCGCCGCTGCCATCCGGCGGCCAACGACCAGTTTGCCAGCTATCGCATCCACGCTGCTGCAACGCTCAACCCTGACCCCAACGACCCACGTGCCACCGATTTCAAGCTCTTTTTCTGGGTGACCCTCTTTTTCACCTGCCTGGTCGTCGGTGTGTTGGCCCTGTTCTACACCCACACCGGGCTTTGGTTCCTGCGCAGTCTGCATGAACGGTTGCGGCGCGGGGGACCCCATGAACAACAACCAGAAAGGGGAGGCCCTCATGACTGACAGGCCGACCAGACCGGTCGAATATTGGCGTTTCAACGTCTATCACCGCGTGATCCACCTCCTGGTCCTGGTCAGCTTTTTCGGCTCGACCATCAGCGGCATGCCGCTCAAGTATCCCCACACCGGCTGGGCGAGGCTGCTCACCCGCTTGCAGGGGGGCGTGGCGGTGATGGGCGTCATCCACCGCATCAGCGCGATCATCATTGCTCTCTATTGCGTGCTGCACCTGGCCTACATCGCCCACTATGTATTGGTGCGCAAGAAAAAGCCGTGGGGGCCGGATACACCGGTGCCGTCCATCAAAGATTTCCGGGATATCTGGCATAACTTTCTCTACTTCCTGGGCCAGGGCAGCCGGCCCCTGTTTGACCGCTTTACCTATTTTGAAAAATTCGACTACTGGGCCGTCTTCTGGGGCGTGCCGATTATCGGCCTGTCCGGGCTGGTGCTGTGGTTCCCAACATTCTTCAGCAAGTTCTTGCCCGGCTTTGTCATCAACATCGCTCACATCATGCACAGCGACGAAGCCCTGCTGGCCGTCGGCTTTATCTACATCGTCCATCTGTTTAACACCCACATCCGCTTTGAAAAGTTCCCGCTCAACAAGGTGATCTTTACCGGCAAAGAGACGGAGGAAGAGCTCCGTCACGAACGGCCGTTGCAGTGGGAACGGCTCCAGGCCGAACCGGAGCGGATAGAGGAGATGAAGGTCCGATGATGCACCGACTTGCCCGCCCTGTAATGATCCCTCTGGCCATCCTGTTCGCCCTGCTGGCCACCCTGCCGACCCTGGCCCAAGGCCCGGCAGAAACCGGCCAGGACTGCCTGGCCTGCCACCGACAACCCAATCTGGCCGGGGTCGAGGGGAGCCAGGCCAGCCTCTCCTTTTGCCTGAACTGCCACGCCGATCCCCGCGTGGATGGGTGGGCGACGGTAGGGCGCAGCACCGTGCATGTGAATGCGGATGAGTATCGAGCTTCCCTTCACGGTGGAATCGCCTGTGTGGCCTGCCACAGCGACCTGGCCCGCAACCCGCACCGCGCCGATCAGGCCGTGGCCTGCGCCGACTGCCATTCGGCCATTCTGAGCCACGTCAACATGGGCGCTCCGCACGCCAGTACCGACTGCGCCGCCTGCCACCGCCCTGACCTGCCGGTGACGAAGGAAACTGCCACAGGTCGGGTGGTGCTGGCCAGAGTGGACGCCAGCGGCACTCCGCTGGATCGCACCGCCCATGCCATCGTCAAAGAGATCGGCTGTGACAGGTGTCATACGGCAGGCAATCAGGTGGGCGCACCGGCCGTGACCCTGCCGGCCCGCAGCGTGCTGTGTATGGCCTGCCACGACGCCTCACCCACAGTCAGCGTCGCCTCGCTTGATCCCACCCCGGTCAAGACCGACTATGGTTCCCTCATTGCTCTGCTGGTCCTGGGCGTGGGCATGGTGTGGAACGCCTCCCTCTACCTGCGGGGGACGATCCCCGGCCATCCGGGCCTGACGCCTATGGAGAAGCTCAACTATCTGGCTGCCGACACGACCCGCTTTCTGTTTTCGAGGCGTTTCCTGCGCTTTCTTGGGTCAGTGATAGCCGACGGCATCTTCCTGCGGCGCGTTTTGCGGGAGAGTGTCGGCCGCTGGGCCATGCACGCCCTGATCTATCTGCCCTTCCTGGCCCGCTTCCTGTTGGGCCTGATCACCTGGCTGGGCCAGGCGTTGTGGCCCTCTGCCGCCTGGACGCAGACGCTGTCGAACAAAGATGCGCCGGGTGTGGCCTTTGCGTACGATTTCCTGGCCACGTTGATGCTCCTGGGCATCCTTTTTGCCCTGTTCCGGCGCTTTGTCCTGCGCGACCGACGGTTGCTGACCTTTGCCCAGGACAGGACGGCCATCTTTTTGCTGGGGGCCATCCTCCTGATCGGCATCCTGACCGAGGGGATCCGCCTGCTGAGCGCCGGCACGCCGCCCGATGTAGCCGTCCATTCTTTCCTGGGTTATGGGGTCGCAGCCTTGTTGCGCTGGCTGAACCTGAGGTGGACCTCGATCTACCCTGCGCTGTGGTACCTGCACGCCTGGCTGGTTGCCGCCTTCTTTGCCTACCTGCCGTTCAGCAAGTTCATGCACATCCTGGCCGGCCCGTTCATCGCCGGCCTTGACGCTGCTCGAAAGGAAAGCCACTGATGGCCAAGATAGACCCTTCCTTCTTCACCGTCCGCCAGTTGATCGAGTTGGATGCCTGCACTCGCTGCGGCGAGTGCCGGATATGGTGCCCGACCTTTGCCGAAAAGGGGACTCTGGAGGCGATCACCCCCTTCAAGAAGATTGACGCGCTGCGCAGTTTCCTGCGGCGGGATGGTTGGCTGGCCCGTCTTTTGCGCCGCAAGCCGGTGAGCGACGAGGAACTGGCCCTCTTTGCTCAGGGGGTGTACGACTGCACCCTGTGCGCCCGCTGTTATCAGGTCTGTCCGGTGGGGATCGAGATGCGGCCGCTGTGGATCGCCATGCGCGAGCAGTTGGTAGAGCTGGGGCTGCATCCCCCACTGATGAACCGGCTGCGCGATACGGTCACAACCCACTATAACATCTCCGGCGACCCCAATCAGAACCGCCTGGGTTGGACGGCGAACCTGCCGACGGTGCCGGAGGGGCTGGATCGCAGACAGAGCGCAGAGGTCGTCTATTTCATGGGTTGCGTGGCTGCTTTCTACCCGATGGTCTACAGCGTGCCGCAGAGCCTGGTGGCCATCCTGGGCAGGGCCGGGATTGACTTTACGACCCTGGGTGGCGATGAATACTGCTGCGGTTTTCCGTTGATGATCGCCGGCATGGGCAAAGAGGCCCTCGCCCTGATGCGCCACAATGTCGAGGCGGTGCGGGCGCTAAAGGCCAAAACGCTGGTGGCAGCCTGTCCTTCCTGCTACCACACCTGGAAGCACGAATACCCCCACCTGCTGGGCGAACCACTGGGTTTTGCCGTCCGGCACGAAACCGAATTCCTGGCCGATCTGGTCAAAGCTGGAGCGTTTCACCTGAAAGAGATAAACAAAAAGGTGACCTACCATGACCCGTGCGACCTGGGGCGCACCAGCGGCATTTACGATGAGCCACGCCAGATCATCCAGGCCATCCCCGGTCTGGAGTTTGTGGAAATGCGGGACAACCGCCAGTATGCCCTGTGCTGCGGCGGCGGCGGCGACGTAGAGATGGCCGACGCCGAGGTGTCGGGGGCGGTGGCCCGCCGTCGTCTGGGCCAGGCCCAGGAGACCGGCGCAGAGCTGATCATCACCGCCTGCCAGCAATGCAAACGCACCCTGCTGGGCGCAGCACGCAAAGAAAAGGTCCGCATCCGTACACTGGATGTCAGCGAACTGCTGTGGGAGGCTATCCAATAGAATGCGGAATGCGGAATGCGGAATGCGGAATGCGGAATGCGGAATGCGGAATGCGGAATGCGGAATACGAAAAAAAAGGAGGAAATAAACCATGAAAATTGACAAGTACGAATTCCCGGATGACCTGCTCTATGACCGGGAGCACAACTGGGTGCGCATCGAGGGCAATATGGCAACCATCGGCATGACCGATTTCGGCCAGAAGCTGGCGGGCGAGATCGTCTATGCCGAGGTGCCGCGTGTGGGCCGCGAGCTCAAGCAGGGCGAGCCGTTCATGTCTCTGGAATCGGGCAAGTGGGTGGGCCGGATCAAGGCCATTGTCAGTGGCAAGATCGTCGAGGCGAACGAAGAGATCGAATGGGAGGCCACCGTTATCAACAACGACCCGTATGGCGCCGGCTGGTTTGCCAGGGTGGAGCTGACCGCTGAGCCGACGGGCCTGATGAAGGCCTCCGATCCAGAGTTTGCCGAGTTCATCGCTGCCGAGCGGGCCAAGTACGGCAAATAAAGAGTTCTGCTCTCTACCGGGGAAAAACGATGAAACTCTACCGTTTGGGCACAGTAAGCTGGCAAGATTCTCAGCTCCTGTATCACGCCCTGCCGCGCCTGGGCCGGGAAGGATTGAACCTGTTGTCACCCGGCTCGCCCTATGTCTGCATCGGCTACTTCCAGGACGCCGAACAGGAGGTGGACCTGGACCTGTGCCGTCAGCGGGGCATTCCGGTCTTCCGCCGCGAGGTGGGTGGCGGGGCTGTCTATCTGGACGGCGAGCAGCTTTTCTATCAACTGATCATCCATCGGGATAACCCCCTGCTGCCGGCCGGCTGGGAGGCGTTCTACCGCCATTTCCTGCAGGCTCCCATCAACGCCTACCGGGCCCTGGGTATCCCGGCTGAATACCGCCCGGTCAACGACATCATCGCCAACGGACGCAAGATCTCCGGCAACGGGGCTGCCGAGATCGGCGACTATTACATCCTGGTCGGCAACCTGATCGTGGATTTCGACTATGAAATGATGGTCCGCGTGCTGCGGGTGCCGGACGAAAAGTTTCGGGACAAGGTGTACAAGACCCTCCAGGATAATCTGTCCACCATCCGCCGTGAGCTTGGGTTTGCCCCGCCTCGTGAGGAGCTGTGGGACCTGCTGGCGGCCAAATTCGCCGAGATGTTGGGCCCTCTGGAGGTGGAAACAACGGTAGACGCCGCCTGGCGGGCCCAGGCCGACACTCTGGCGGCGACGATGTTGACCGACGAATGGCTGTATCGCCGGGGTCGCCCCAGAGAGGGCCGGGCAGTGACCATCCGCGCCGGAGTCCAGGTCCTGCAGAAGATGTACAAGGCTCCCGGCGGCCTCATCCGTGCCACGGTCGAGATGCAGGAGGGGGTCATAGCCGCCGTCTCTTTCTCCGGCGACTTTTTCTTCTACCCGGCTCACCGCCTGGCCGACCTGGAAGCAGCGCTGGTTGGGGTGCGGCCGAAGGAGGCCGAAGAGGTCATCGCCCGCTTTTATGCCGGGCATGGCATTCAGAGCCCGGGTGTGACCCCGGCCGATTTTGTCCGCGTGTTGGGGTAAGAGTGCCCGGCAAGGTCCTGATCGTAGACGACGACCCCGATTTTCTCTTTGTCAGCCGAACGGTCCTGGAGGCTAGGGGGTATCAGGTGCTGACAGCCACCAACGGTCGGCAGGCGTTAGAGGGGATACGCCGGGACCGGCCGGACCTGGTGCTGCTGGACATGATGCTGTCCACAACATCGGAGGGATTGGATGTCGGCCAGGAGATCAAGGCCGATCCCAACCTGGCCGGCATCCCGGTGGTCCTGATCTCCTCCATCGCCGCCAGCGAATATGCTGCCAGCATCCCTGCCGGTGAGCAGGTTGCGGTGGATGCCTGGCTCTCCAAACCGATCCAGCCGGCCCTGCTGCTCAAGACGGTCAGGCAGTTTATGGCCCCTGAACGGTAAAATCGCCGGGGCCGTGTTGTTCACCTGCCCTTCTGTAGCTCCGCCTCGATGATTGACCGAAGCTGATCGAAGGAGTAGGCACCTACCAGAAGCCGGCCGTTGATCAGGAACGACGGCGTTCCCCGCACACCGGCCTTTTGCCCGTCTTGCATATCCTGGCGCACCTGGGCGGCAAACTGCCCGGTTTCAAGACAGGTGCGAAAGGCGGCCCTATCCAACTCCAGGTCGCCGGCATACTGGACAAAGGTGTCTATCGCCTGTTGTGGCCCCAACGACGACCATTTGCCCTGAGCCATAAACAGTTGGTCGTGCATCTCCCAGAATGCGCCCTGAGCGCCGGCACAACGGGCTGCCTCGGCTGCTTTGGACGCATTGGGGTGGAAAGACAGCGGGAAATCTTTGAACACGTAGCGCACCTGGCCGCTGTCAATGTAGGTTTCTTTGATTTTGGGCAGCGTCGTCAGCGCGTGCCGGCCACAATAGGGGCATTGAAAATCAGAGAACTCAAAGATGGTGACCGGCGCGGTAGAGCTGCCCAGCACACCGGCTTCATCCCCCCGGATCGGCGGCAGGGCTACGGGCTGTGGCGTGACGGTCGGCAGGGCCGTTGGTTTGGGGGGCGGGCTGGTCGGCAGTTTGCCCTCCACCGGATAGCCGGCCCGCAACCAGGCGGCCCACCCCCCTTTCAGGGCGGCCACGTTGGTCAGCCCCTTTTTCATAGCCAGGAGCGCCGCACCGGCGCTCTCCGCTTCGTTTCCTCAAGCGCAGTAAAAGATGACCAGTTTGTCGGTCGGCAGTTCGATGTACCGGCTGGACACCTGAGATGCCGGCATCGAGATGGCCCCGGCGATGTGCTGCGCTTCGTAGGTCGCCGCCCCCCGGACATCCACCAGAACGGCCTCGCCGGCCTCGGCTTTGGCCCTGGCCTCGGCCACACCGATGCGGGGCACGTTAGCCTGTTCGTTCCGCCCGGCAGCAGGTGTGGGCGACGGGCTGGTGGGCCGTGGGGATGCCTGGGCAGCTCTGGTGGCGGTGGTTTTCGGGGTAATAACGGGCGTGGGTGAGGGCCGTGGGGATGCCTGGGCAGCTCTGGTGGCGGTGGCGTTAGGGGCAGCGGCGGGCGTGGAGGTCTTGACCTTGGCCATGCCGTACACAACCGGCGGGGTGGCCGTCGGCCGTCCCCCACTGCCCTGCGGCGTCGGACTGCCACCACACCCGGCCGCCAGCAGCATCACGCCGATGATCAGGACAGGCGCGATCCACCTTTCCCGTATCAACTTCATCCTCCTCTATGGTCCCCAACTGATCCGCTCACGCAGCCAGTCGGCCACCAACCCGCCGCCGCCGATGTCGAACAGCTTGCGCCGGCTGGAGCCATCGGGGTTCATGGCCCATATCGCCCAAGGTCCCCCCTGGTTGGAGACAAAGGCGATGGTTTTGCCGTCGGGGGACCAGACCGGCAGGCCGTCATCGGCGGCGTTGTGGGTCAGCCGCTTGAGGCCGGTGCCGTCATAATTCATAAGATAGATCTCCCAGTTTCCATCGCGGTTGGAGGTGAAGGCGATCCGTCCGCCATAGGCTGCCGGGGCCGTATCGTTGGGGTTGTGGGTCAGTTGCTTGAACGAGCCTCCATGCACAGAAATGATGAACAGGCCGCAGTCCTGGGGCACGACCGTATAGTCACAGCCCTTGTACACAATCTGGTTATCGGGCGTCCAGGTCGGGTATTCCCCCTGTACCGGCCCGGAGGGGGTGTTCAACAGCCGTCCCGGCTCTATCTTGCCGACGAACGGTACCTCGTCAACGACATAAATCCGTTGGGGATGATCGGGTTGATCGCGGGTGGTGGCCAGGACAAAGCCGGTGCTATCGGGCGACCAACAGGGTTGAGCATCTTCGATAAAGTTGGTGATCTTTTTCAGGCCGCTGCCGTCAGGTTTGACCAGGTACATGTTCATGTAATCGCGCTTCTCCCCGTTCACCAGCAGCCATTCACCATTGGGGCTGAGGGCCGGCTGGTGCATCCCTTCGACCACCCGGTGTCGGCCGCTGCCATCGGCCTTGGCGATGTAGGTGTCGTACATCCCCGTCTCCGGATTCCACACCGGGAAGGCGATCCGCCCGCCGAGCGGCGCCGGCGGGGCGGTCGGCCTGGATGTCGGCGCGACCGTCGGCCTGGGCGTGGAGGTGGGAGGGGAGGGTGACGCGGCTTCGGTTGTGGCCGAAGGGGTAGGAGAGGGGGGGACTGCCTGGCACAGGTCCCTGGCTTCCAGGGCCAGGGGGTTGTCGGCGGCCTGGGCCAACACCTGGTCGTAGTAGCTCCTGGCCTCATCGCAGCGGCCCAGGTGAGCGTAGGTGGCTGCCAGCAGGGCATAGGTATCTGGATCGGCTGCGCCGGCGGAAAGGGCCTGCTGCAACGAGGCTTTGGCCTGGTCGAACTGTCCCATGCGGTAGTAGGTCTCGCCGATGGCCGCGTAGGTCACCGCTTTGGGCCGGATGTTCAGCGCATCCTGGAAGGCCATGAGGGCTGTGACATAATCTTCCGCTTCGAGCAGGAGCCTGCCCAGTTCGTGGCGCCGCAGCCACAGCTCCGGTTGCAGGCCGGCGGCGATCTGAAGCTCGCTGGCTGCCCGCCCCAGGTCGTTGTCCACCCGATAATAGAGCCAGGCGCGGATGCGGTGGGCCTCGGCGTTGTTGACGTCCTGAACCAGGGCCAGGTCGGCCTTGTCCACCGCCTGTTGCAAATTGCCGCTGGCCATGTAGGCTTCGGCCAGAACGGCGTTGGCCTGGGAACTGCCGGGGTTGAGGTTGACCGCCGTCTCGGCCAGGGTCACAGCCTGGGCTGTGTCGCCGCTTTCGAGATAGGCGCGGGCCAGGGCGGTGGCCGCGTCGGCGCCGGCCGGGTCCAGTTGCACCGCTTTCTGGCCGTGGGCCACCGCCTGGTCAGGCTGGTTGTCCAGGATCAGCGCCCAGGTCCAGCCCACCTCAGGCCGGGCATCGCCAGGTGCCTGGCGGGCCAGGTCCTGATAGAGGGCGATGGCCTCTTCGAACTTGCTCCGCCGGGTGAGGAGTGCAGCCTGGGCCAGGAGGTCATCCATGTTGGCCGGGAGGGCAGGGCCTGGCTCCGCTGCAGGCGCTTCGGTTGGGGTTGCCGTCAGCACCACGGCCGTCGGCGGCCCGGCCGACAGGGTCGGCGAAGCGACGGCAAACGGCGCGGTAGGGGTTGTCTGAGCGAGGGGCTGTTTGGGTCCGAACAGGTTGGGGACCAGCAGGTACAGGGCGGCGAGCACCAGGGCTCCCAGCAGGGCTGCGGCCATCAGGACCAGGGCGATGGTCAGCCCACGGCTGCCACCGGTCCGGCGGGGAGCGAGGGCCGGGACCGGCGGCGGGGGGATCACCGGAGCCGGCCGGGCCACAGGGATGGGCGCCGGGCCGATCATCGTCTCTTCCGACGAACGGCCTGGCTCCTGAAAGATCAACTCCGTATCACCGATGACGATCCGGTCGCCGTGTTGCAACGGTCGGGGAGCGGTCAGGCGAACGCCGTTCAGCAGCGTGCCGTTGGCGCTGCCCAGGTCGGTGAGGAGAAAGGCGGTTCCCTCCCGGTGCAGCCGGGCATGGTGCCGGGAGGCTTTGGGGTCGGCCAGCCGCAGGTCATTGTCCTCGGCCCGGCCGATGCTCAGTTCGGCGCGCAGGCCGATTTCCTGGATGACCCGTCCGCCCATGCGGACCACCAGGCGCGGCAACATGCCCGCCCCTGTCAAGGTGACATCTTCAGTCATTCCTCGCTCCTTTGCCCACAGAATCGCACAAAATTATAGCATGGAACGGGTGCGCGGGCAAATCAGGCCGGTGGGTACTGTTTATGGGTTGGGGCCGGAGCCGGCTTCCGGCATCTGCGGCACGGCCTGTTCCGGCGGTTTGGCGATGACCAGCAGCCGATGGGTGGCCAGCCCCACCGGTGTACAGGTCACCAGCGTCAGCCGTTCCTCCGGCAGGTAGCCGATGAGGCGCAGGTTCTCTGCACGCTGCCCGGCCGAGGCAAAGGTCTCCGGCACGACCAACTTCTCGACGACGCGGTAGGAATAGGCCACCTCCCCCACGTAGAGGATGATCTCGTCGCCCGGTTCGAGCCGGTCCAGGTGGCGAAAGACCGCCCCCTTGATGTCGCGGTGGCCGTTGATGACCGTATTGCCCACATTGCCAGGATAGGCCGAGGTCTGGTGAAAGCCGGCGGCATTGGGTAGATCATCCCAGACCAGCCTGGGCTGACCTGCCTCCCAGATCGTCTTGACCCCCACCGGCAGGACCGGGATGTCGAGGTTCAGCCTGGGGATGACCAGGCGGGTAGGGGGGGAGGTGGCCGGCGGACGCACCTGCGGGG
>DAOTYI010000288.1:0-13766 GCA_034434895.1 Anaerolineae bacterium | reverse complement strand
AAGGGGGCCAGGGGGTAGGGGTGAGGTCGAATCTAACAATGTCGAGTTAGAGCCTGTCTGAAAAGTCTATCACGAAGGCCACAGGAAAGAAACGGGAAGGAATTGATAGAAATTCCTTGTGTCCTTGGTGGTTTTCAGACTGGAAAAAAGTGCCCCCGGTGCAGCCCTTCGTGCTCCGGGGGCCTGTTTGATCTACGCTTTGGTAATGGCATCCACCGGGCATACTTCCACGCACCGGGACGAGTCGTAGTAGCCTTTGCACTCGACGCACACATTCGGGTCAATGACATACTGCGTCTCGCCCTCGGAAATGGCGCTTACGGGGCACTCTGGCTCGCACGCGCCGCAGCTGATGCACTCGTCTGTGATCTTCATTGCCATCTGCCTCACCTCCTTTCTGTGATAAGCTGTTGACAGAGTCCAACCCCAGTCCTGAGGGGGTCGTGATGCCTCCTGGGCAAACTGAGAAGATTATACACAATCTGGCCTGGCCGTCAACCTGGTCAATCGGTCGGACCTTTCCATCACACAGGGCAGGGCACAGCAGGCCACCGGCCTGCCCGGCGAGCAACCGGGCTCTGGATTTGCATTCCTCCCCGATTGGGGGTAAAATGATTCTCGCCCGCGAAAGGAGGTGCCCAGGCCAAAGATTCGAGATAGAAACCGTTTGCCGGGGAAAGACAGCGCAAGGGCCTTGCCGTCTCTGAGCTTACCTGAAAGTGGAGGGAAAAAGGCCACAAAGGAACACGAAGGAAACGGATAAAAACCACATGGTGTCCTTTGGTCTTGGTGGTTTTCAGACAGGCTCTAAGGCAGCGGCAAGGTTGACGAGGAGGAGGTTCCCCGCCGCGAGGTGGGGTTAACCCCGGTTGGGCGGGAGGATTGATGCCCTGCCGGTGGGAAAATCGAAAGGTCAGCGGAAGCCTCCCGGGCCAGGCTGCGGCCCGTATCTTTCCCTCCTGAGAGCAAGCGCACCGTACAAATCTGTCGGGTAACCGGCAGGACAAAGGGAAGCGCAGCGGTCAAAGAAACCGGGGACAGGAAGACCGCCCGTTCCCTGGAATTTGAGCTTGCAGGAGGGAAACAATGTGTGGCATTGTCGGTTATGTGGGGTCCCGCCAGGCGACCCCTATTGTTTTTGAGGGGCTGAAACGCCTCGAATATCGGGGCTACGACTCGGCCGGCATCGCCGTAATCCAGGATGATCAGATTGCCATCCGCCGCGACGTTGGCCGGCTGACCAACCTGGAACGGCTGTTGGAGGCCCGGCCGCTGATCGGCACCATCGGGATCGGCCATACCCGCTGGGCCACCCACGGCAAGCCCTCGCCGGGCAACGCCCACCCCCATGTGGATTGTACCGGCCAGGTGGTCGTCATTCAGAACGGCATCGTCGAGAACTATCGCTCGCTGCGCCAGGAACTCAAGGCCGAAGGCCACCGCTTTGCCTCCGAGACCGATACGGAGGTGATCGCCCATCTGGTGGAACGGTACCTTGGCCAGGGAGCTGACCTGGAAACGGCGGTCCGGCTGACGTTAGGGCGGATCGAAGGGGCGCACGCCATCGTGGTCATGAGCAGCCGCGAGCCGGACAGGCTGGTGGCGGCCCGCCTGGGCAACGCCGGCGGGGTGACGGTGGGCCTGGGCCGGGGCGAGATGTTCGTTGCCTCCGACATCCCGGCCATCCTGGAACATACCCAACGGGTGATCCACCTGGACAGCCGGGAGATGGCGGTGATCACGGCGGAGGGGGCGCGCTTTTCGAGCCTTGACGGCCGGCCGCTTGACAAAGAGGTGCACATTATCCCCTGGGACCCGGTGGCTGCCGCCAGGGGGGAGTTCCGTCACTTTATGCAGAAAGAGATCTATGAGCAGGCCCAGGCCATTGCTCACACCCTCAGCGGGCGGGTGGATTTTGAGCAGGGCCGGGTCCGACTGGAGGAACTGAACCTGGCTGCTGACCAGGCCCGTGAGGTGGACAGGGTGATCATCGTCGCCTGCGGCACGTCAGCCTATGCCGGTCAGGTGGGCAAGTATCTCATCGAGAAGCTGGCCCGCATCCCGGTGGAGGTGGATTATGGTTCCGAGTTCCGCTACCGCGAACCGCTGGTCAACGGCCGGACGGCGGTGCTGGCCATCAGCCAGAGTGGCGAGACGGTAGATACCCTGGCGGCGATGGAAGAGGCGCGGGCCAGAGGGGCCAGGTTGTGGGCCATCGTCAATGTCATCGGCAGCCAGGCCGCCCGTCTGGCGGATGGGGTGATCTATATGCACGCCGGGCCGGAGATCGGCGTGGCCAGCACCAAAGCGTTCACCACTTCTCTGGTGGATCTCTATCTGCTGGCGCTCTACCTGGGCCAGGCGCGGGGCAGCGTGCGGCCAGAGCTGCTGGAGCCGCTGCTGAGCCTGCCCAAGCTGGCCGGACAGGTGCTGGACAACAGCCATGAGTATGAGGAGCTGGCGGCGCTTTTTTTCAAACGGGAGCACTTTCTCTACCTGGGGCGGGGCATCCACTACCCCATCGCGCTGGAGGGGGCGCTGAAGCTCAAAGAGATCAGCTATATCCATGCCGAGGGCTATCCGGCCGGTGAGATGAAACATGGGCCGATTGCCCTCATTGACGAAAAGATGCCGGTGGTGGCCATTGCGGTGCAGGATGGGGTGTATGAAAAGATGATCGGCCAGATTGAACAGGTCAAGGCCCGCGAGGGGACGGTGATCGCCGTCGCCACCCAGGGCGACGAGTTCATGCGCAGCAAGGCCGACCATGTCATCTATGTGCCCCCAACCTCGCCCCTGTTGATGCCGGTGCTGACGGTCATCCCGCTTCAACTCTTTGCCTACCATGTGGCCGTGCGGCGGGGGGCCGATGTGGATCAGCCGCGCAATCTGGCCAAGAGCGTCACGGTCGAGTGAGAAAGCAACAATCAGTCGGCCGGTTTTTGGGCAATACAGAGGATGGAGGTGCCCAGTGGCAGGCTCAACCAGCGTAACACCTGAGCCTCGCTCCAGGTGATGGCCATGAGGAGGGCGTTGAGCAGGGGCGGTGCCGGCTCCATCTCCACCTGATACGACTCGTCATCAAAGTGGGGGGAGCCCAGTTGAGGCTGATGGCGTGTCACCCGCCGCCACAGGACGAGCGCCGCTGCCAGGGGGAAGAGTAAAAAGTTTTGATAAGTCCTGCGCCGGACCCGGAAGCCGACGCGACGCAGTTTGTCACATAGCTCACCGGCGGTGTAGCGCCGCCGGTGAGCATTCAATTCGTCGTTGTGACTCCACAAGGCCATAAAGGCCGGCACGGTGAGCACCAGGTAGCCGCCCGGCGTGCAGACGCGGTAGCACTCCCGCAGCACGACCATGTCGTCGTCACAGTGCTCCGCCGTATCCAGCAACGATACCAGGTCGAACGAGTCGGCGGCGAAGGGCAACCCTTCGGCCAGGCCGTCGTGGACCGTATACCCCCGCCGGCGGGCCACAGCCAGCGGTTTGGGGTTGTTATCCACCCCCACCACCGGGCCATAGTGGGCCAGGTGGTGGAACATGTTGCCTGCCCCGCAACCGACATCCAGGACCCGCCTGGAGCCATCGGGTGGTACCAGCCGGTCGAGCATGTTCCGCAGCGCCCAGGTCCGCCCGGCAAACCACCAGTGCTTATCTTCGGCGATAGGAGCTGGGGGTGTTCGCTTTTCTTCCATCTGCCTCACACTTCATAAGCCTGTTCTAACCTGGGCACGATGATCCGCCAGTCGTACCGCGACCCGGCAAAGCGACGGGCCGCACGCCCCAGGCGTTCACGGCGGGCCGGATCGCGCAACAGGGCCACGACGGCAGCGGCAAAGTCGGCGGGCGTGTTGGCGATGAGCAGTTCCTGGCCGGCCACCAGATCGAACCCCTCACAGCCCAGGGTTGTCGAGACAATCGCCTTGCCCATGGCCATCGCTTCCAACACCTTCAGCCGCGTGCCCCCGCCGATCCGCAGCGGTACGACATACACCGCCGCCCCGATGACACGGGAGCGGATGTCCTGGACATAGCCGGTCAGCACCACGGCGGGGTCCTTTTGCAGGTGGGCCAGGCGGGGATGGGGGTCCCTGCCCACAACCCAGAAACGGGTTTCGGGCGATTCATGACGGATGAGGGGCAACACCTCCTGGGCAAACCACAGTACGGCGTCTACATTGGGCCGAAAGTCCATTTTGCCGGTAAAGACGACATCCTGCTTGCCCGGTCCGGCGAGGAGATCAAGCGGCGAAACGGGGGCGGTATAGAACTCCATATCCACACCATTGGGCACGACAATCGGCTCCAGGCCGGGCACCAGGCGGCGCAGGGCCCCGGCATCGCTTTCCGATACGGCGATCACCCGGTCGGCGGTGCGACAGGCGCGGCGCTCATAGCCCCGCAGCCGCTGCCACTGGACAAAGGAATAGGCAGCACCGACCCACCGCCGGGGCAGGCGCACATCGGTCTCAAAGGCCCGTTGCTGGAGCAGATATTCGGCATTGTGATCGTCAAACACCAGCAGCGGATGGCCCCTGTCGGTGCGGCCGGCGGCGACCTGAAAGAGGTACTGCGCCAGTTCGATCCCCTCCACCTGCACAATGTCCGGTTTTTCGCGTTCCAGGGTGGCGGCCAGGGCGGCCCGGAACGGGGCTGAGGGCAGCCGCAAGGCCATGTCCGGCAGGCGGGAGAAGAGGAGGCCCTTTACCCGCTGGCGCATGGAGCGGTGTGGGGGGCGCACCACCTGCACGCTGCGGCAGAGGCGGTCCAGCGGCGTGCCCTGGCTTGTGGCCGGCTCGCCGAAGGAGAGGAGGTGCACCTCGTGTTGCCGCGCCAGGCCGGCGATCAGGTTATAGTTCCGAATGGTCGTGCCCTGGTGCGGTGGATAGGGAAACTGGGGCGTCAGCACCAGGATCCTTCTGGAGGCATCGGCCATTTGCTCACCAGGTATAGATACGATTGAAAACCAATCCCTTTCCAATCACAGAAGTTGCACCGTTGACCCGGCAGGGTTACCACAAAGGCACCAAGACACGAAGAATGATGCCTTCGTGTCTTGGTGGTGAATCGGTGCGATTTCATCCTGCTATTGGTTGTAGGCCCGCCGATAGATGTCCAGTGTCTCGCGGGCAGCCCGCTCCCAGGAAAAGCGGGCGGCCTGCTGCAGGCCCTTCTGGCGCATCTCCTGGCGCAGGGCCTGTTCGTTGAGCACTCGCCACATGGCCACGGTCAGTTCGTCCACATCGTGCGGGTCAATCAGCAACCCGGCATCGCCCACCACCTCCGGCAGCGAGGCAACATTGGAGACGACCACCGGCAGGCCGCAGGCCATCGCTTCCAGGGGGGGCAGGCCGAATCCTTCGTAGAAAGCGGGATGGGCCAGCAGTTCAGCCGCGTTGTACAGGAAGAGCAGGTCTTCCGATGAGACCCGCCCTACAAAATGGACACGGCTGTCCAGCTTTAGCTCCCTGACCACGGCAAAGGCATCCTCAAAGAGCCAGCCCTTGCCCCCGGCCAGCACCAGGTGCACGTCTGCCTTGTAACACTCCAGAAGCTGCCACACGGCCTGGATCAGGGTGGGCACATTCTTGCGCGGTTCGATGGTGCTGACAAACAGGATGTAGGGTGCATCCACCCCGTGCCGGTTATGAACCTGCTGCCGTGCCACCTCCCGGTCTACAGGGCGGAAGATGGGGTTGGCCGCTTCATAGACGACGGTGATCTTGTCCTCCGGCACCCCCAAATGTTGGATGGTGTCGCGCCTGGTGCTTTCCGAGACGGCGATGATCTGGTTGGCCCAACGCACCGCCTGGTCAATGTGGCCGTAGTAGCGGGCGCTCTCCCTGGTCAGAAAGTGGGGATAGAGCAGGAAGGCCAGATCGTGGACGGTGATCACCGACTTGCAACTGGGTTTGTGGGGCGGGATAAAGTCGGGGCTGTGCAGAACATCCAGACCCAGGCGCACCAGTTCGATATTCAGGGAATATCGCTCCAGGCGGTGGTGGCTGGGGGTCCACAGCGACACGCGGCGAAAGTTTGGCTGTTCCAGGATGGTCGTCTCATCTTTGCGACTTTGCAACAGGACATATTCGTTCTCTCTGTCTATTTTGGCCAGGCTATTCACCAGGTGCAGGATGTATTGGCCGATCCCGGCCTGGCTGTAGTACACCAGCCGGGCGTCAATTCCAATGCGCATGGCTGCTCCGCTCCGGGGTTTTCCACAAAAAGGGAACGCCCCCCATGATCCAGGTGGCAGTGGATGGAGGGCGTCTCTGTCCTATTTCTACTAACTATCATACCATCTTTGGGGCAGAGCGTCAAATGGCAGGGCGGGGATGGCGGGCTAGGTCATGGCCATTTCGGTGCCGGCGGGTGCAGCCTGGATGAGATGTTGCAGGTCGGCCACGGTCAGGATTCCACGCCCCACTGCCTGGCGGACCTGGTCGAGGATGACGAGCCGGTAGTCGCCCCGGCCGATCATCTGGCGCAACACCGTCAGCGCCGTCTGGATCAGCAGCTCATCGGCCGGCGCCGGGCCGCGAGGCAGGCCCAGCCCGGGCAGGTGAACAGGCACCAGATCGATCGGCAGGGCAGCGGTGTGGGCGGCCAGAGGGTGATGGATCCCAGGCGGGCCAAAATGGATGACAAGGATCGGAAGCCGCAGACCGGCGACGGTGGTCGCCAGGTGGACGAGATCTTTTTCCCGATTGGTCCCCAGATAAAGGTAGGCCAACATTCCCTCCGGTGATCAGGTTTGATGGACGGCAAAGAAAAAGCGCCGCTGAAAGCGCCGCAGCAGGCGGAGCACCGGCGCGGCAAAGAGCAACAACAGCACCAGGTTCCCGATGGCACAGGCCAGGTCCCACCACAACGAGGTCAGGCCGTAGAACAGGGCGTAGCGCCTGAGGGTCTCAGCCAGAGTCAGGCCAGGCTGCCAGTAGAGCGCCGACTGGCCGGGGGAAAAGACATAGGGCCAGAAGTAGATGTTCATCAAGGCGCCATAGGCAAACCCCAGGAAAAAGCCCCAGATGGCCAGCATGACCGCCTCAAGATAAGGGTGCCGCTCCAGGCGGGGCAACAGGCCCGACAGCAGGCCCACCCAACCGGCAGAGAACATCTGATAGGGCAGCCATGGCCCTACGCCGAAACCGATAAAGGCCGAAACACCCATCGAAAGCGCGCCCAGCAAAAAGCCAAAGGCCGGGCCATAGGCATGGCCGCACAGGATGGGCAATACAAAGATGAGGGTGAACCCCCCCGGCCCCTCCACGCCGCGCAGCACGGCATTGACTGCCGTCAGCACCCCCAGCACGGCGATCAATTTGGCGTTCAGCAGCCCGGCCGACAGGCTGCTCAACACCGCCCCCAGACAGAGCACCACCAGCAGCACAAAGACGAGGGGGGCATCCTGAGCGTGGGCCGTGACGTTGAATCCTGCACCCTGTTGCGGCACAAAAAAAGGGTACAGGAACGAACCCAGGCCGATCAGGCTGGCCACCGTTAAAATGGCGGCGTTGAGCAGGCGTTTCATCAGGTCGAGTGCAAGGCCAATACGTCTTCCACGGTCAGCAGGGCCGGGTCGCGGAACAGCTTGCTGATCTGCGAGGCAAAGAGCAGCGATTCACTCATGACCTGGCGGACCGGGCCATCCACCACCACCTGACCGTCACCCAGCAGCACCACCCGGTCGGCACACCGGGCCACCAGCTCCACGTCATGGGTGGCCAGGACGATGGTCCGCCCCTGGGCTTTCTCCCGTTGCAGGAAGGCGATCAGGGCAGCCTTTTGCCGGTAGTCCAGCCCCCGCGTCGGCTCGTCCAGCAGCAGGATTTGCGGTTCGGCCACCAGGATGGCCGCCAGGGCGACCCGCTGCCGCTCGCCGACACTCAGGTCGCGGGGATAGCGGTCGGCGTACGGGATCAGGCCCAGGGCGGCCAGCAGGGTGTGATGGTCGCCCGCAGGCAGGCGGTGGCTGCGCCGGGTGAAATCCAACTCCTGGCGCACCGTGTCGCTAAACAGCAGGGCGTTGGGGTTTTGCGGCACATAGCCGACCAGTCGGATGATCTCCTCGATGGCTGCCTGACGGGTGTCCAGGGGCCTTGAAGGGGGGAGGGCAGCGATTTCCACCCGCCCGCGATCCGGTTTGAGCAGGCCGACGATCTGTTTGAGCAGCGTTGTCTTGCCCGACCCGTTGCGGCCCATCAGCGCCACAAATTCACCCTGCCGGACCTCCAACGACACATTTTGTAACGCCGGGTGGCCGTTGTATGAGAATTCCAGGTTTTGCACCGAGATGGCGTGTTGCGTGTTGCGCAGTGCACCCTGGCTGCCGGCTATATCCTGTACCCTGCCTCCTGCTGCCTGTTGCTCGCTTCCTGCTGCCTGCTGTCCGCTGCCTGCTGCCTGCTGCCTGACAAATTGACGGCCCTCTTTGATGGTCAGCGGCAGAGGCGACCAGCCCAACACTTTGGCCAGCGTGATCAGGGGCGGGGTTAACTCTACCTGGCGCAGCACCGCGCGTGGCTCATCCAGGATGGCAGGCCGGCCATCGCCAGGCAGGTAGAGGATGCGATCCACATACTGCACCACCCGTTCCAGGCGATGTTCCGATAGGATGACGGTCAACCCCAGGTCGTGGTTCAGCCGGACCAGGGCATCCAACACCTCTTCTGCGGCCTGGGGATCGAGCTGCGAGGTGGGCTCGTCCAGCGCCAGGACGCGGGGTTGGAGGGTCATCACCGCTGCAATGGCGACCCGCTGCCGCTCGCCGCCCGACAGGGTGTTGACCGACCGGTGCCGCAGGTGGGCGATGCTGAGTTGATCCAGCACCTCTTCCACCCGCTTGCGCATGACCACCGGGTCCACCCCCTGGTTTTCCAGAGCAAAGGCCAGTTCATCTTCAACCCTGTCCACCACAAATTGGGCTTCGGGGTCTTGCAGGACCAGCCCCACCGCATCGGCCATGCCCCTGGGGCCGAGGGCTATCGGGTCACGGCCGGCAACCTGCACCCGGCCGCTGACCGTTCCGCCGTAGAAATGGGGGACCAGCCCGTTCAGGCAGCGCAGCAGTGTGGATTTGCCCGCTCCCGAAGGCCCCATGACCAGCAGAAACTCCCCCTCCTCGACCTGGAGGGAAAGGTCATGCAATGCCGGTGTCGAAGCACCGGGGTACCAATAGGTCAAATGCTCACACCGAATCATTCCATCCTGCCTCCTGCCCCCTGCCCCCTGTCACTGAGGAGGGCCGGCAGAGCCAGCAGCAGCAGCGCCGCGCCGACCGGCAGGTTGAATGGCGGCAACAGTGGGCCGGGCGGGAAGGGGTTATAAGCCAGCCTGGAGGGTGCAGTCAGCCGGGCGACGATCAGGGCGGTGAGGACAAGGGCGCACGACAGGGCGATGACCGTATCCTGCCAGTGCCAGGCCGACTGCCGATAGCGGGTGCGGTGCACCTGCCTGCCTTGAACTCCAAACACCCCCAGCAACCCACCCACGCCGGCGATGGTCAGCACCCGGCCCCACAGTCTGTATCCCGGCAGGTAGGCCAGCATAGACAGGCCGGTCAACAGGCTTAGCAGGCCGATCAGCGTGGCCAGTTGAATCGTCATGGCCTGCCGGCGGGAGAAGGGGGCTGCAATGCGGCCAAACCCCCGCGCTTCCATCGTCTCGGCCAGTTGGATGGCCCGCTCCAGGGCGTTGGCCAACAGGGGCATGACCAGTGGCAGCAGGTCGCGTACACCCCGGAAGCGGTGGCCCCGGATGCGCTGCGCCTGGTGGATCTCCCTGGCGCTGAGCACCATTTGCGGCACAAAGGTAATGGCGATGGACACCACGACCCCGGCCGGGAACAGAAAGGGCGGGGTGGCGCGCAGGAGCTGGTAGTGGTCCACCACAGCATTGAAAGCGGCAAATACAATCAGAATCGTGAGCAACCCCAGCCCGTTGACTGCCCCGGCGATGGTGGCTTCCAGGGTGATCGGGCCGCCGATGATGGGCCAGTTGGCCGGCAGGCGGAACAACACGATCTGCCCGATATGGTTCGACAGGGCATTGAACGGCACGGCCAATGCCAGGAACAAGAACCCGATCCGGGCAAAGGTGCCCCAACTGTAGCCGATGGGCGAAGTGCGGCCCAGGGCGGTATAGACCAGCCAGGCTGCTCCCAGCACCAGCGCCAGGTAGAGCGGATTGCGCAGGGTGAAGGCCGGCACAGCGGCGGCGATGAGCCAGGCGACCCACGACAGGGTGTGAAACATGGCGGATCCCGATGACGGCTGGGCGGATCAGGTGCGGCGGAATCGGACCAGAAGGCCGATGGCGATCAGGCTCAGGACCATCAGGCCAAAGGGCCAGTAGTCGGCCAGGCGTGCCCCGCCGGCTGGTGGCGGTTCAGGGGTTGGGGTTGGCGTGGATGGCAGGGTCGTGGGGGTCGGCCAGGTTCCGGTCGGAGATGGGAGTGAGGTTGGCGGGACGGCAGGGAGGGCGGGTGCAGTCGGCGACGGTTCCAGGGTGGCGGTGGGTGTCGGTGTGGGTGGGGCACAGATGGCCTCGAAGGTCAGGTTGTCGGCGGGCGGAGTGTGCCCATCGCCCCACACCCACGCTTCGACCGATCCGGGCCTGACCTTGCGCAGCGCCGCGCCCAGGGGTGAATAGGTCCAGGTGGTTTCACCGGCTTCGCGGTAGAAATAGTTCCAATATGCACATCCGTTGCTGCCGCCGGGGCACCGGCAGAAGCAGGGTTCAGCGGGATAGGCGCAGCCCTGCCCTTCGATCTGACAGATGGAGACACCCAGGCCGCTGGAGGTGTCTACGACCACCTTCAGGCCGGAGCGGGCCAGCAGGTCGGCCCCGCTGATCTGTTCTCCCTCAAAGGGGACGCAGTGCGTTTCCACCCGGCCATCGCCAAAGCGGATAACCAGGCCAGCCCGGTTCGGTTCCTGGGCCAGGACCAGGCCGGGGAGAGCCAACATCAGCAGCAGGACCAGCCGCGAGATCCGTTGACCGGACATCTCTCTTCCTCGCTAACCTTCCTGAGAGCCAGTCTGAAGACCACCAGAGACACAAAGGACACCAGGGGCATTCGTTTCCTTCGTGTTCCTTTGTAGCCTTTGGGGTAAGCTTTTCAAACCGGCTGTGAAAGAGCGGCCCGGCCGGCCAGTCACAGCGACCGGGCCGCTCGCCGCAGGGAGGAGTGAGCTATCTTGTACGCCGCAGGGCGTAGCCACCGCCGGCCAGGGCCAGGCCGCTGAGCAGCAGCAGGACCGGGTTCAGGGCCGGGCCACCGGTCTGGGGCATGGTCGTTGGCGCGGCGATTGTCGCCTCGCCGACCTCCATTGTTGCCAGAGGGAAGGCTTTGCGGGCTATAGCCGGCAGCGCCTGGACGGTGGCCAGCAGGTTGTCGTCGGCGATGGCCGCCTGCCAGCGGAAGGCTCCGCTCTGATTTTGCAGAGCTGCCAGGGCCGAGAGGGGGGTATTCCCCCCCGTTTTGGCCCAGCTCTGAGCTGCCGGGTCCTGCCCGGCGGCGATGAGGGCCTGGATGGTGACCGCCGTCGAGTTGGCATCGGTGTCGGTGCCGTAAGCGGAGGGGTTCTGATAGGGCCAGCCGCCATCGTCGTTTTGGCTGCTGCGGTAATAGTCCAGGGCTTTGGTCACGGCCTGGCTGGTGGCCGGTTCGCCGGCCGCGATGAGGGCCTGCACGGCAAAGGCGGTGGTGTTGGTGTCGGGAGCTGTTGCGGTGGATCCATCCCAGGCCCAACCGCCATTCTCCTGCTGGGCGGCTTTGATATAGTCCACGGCACCCTTTGGGATGGGACGCATGGCACTCTTGAGGGCCAGCACGGCCAGACAGTGGGTAAAGAAGGTATCGGTCTCGCCGCCGATCTTGCCACTCCGGTCAATCAAGGCCTCCAGTCTGGCAACCGAGTCGGTGCCGCCGAAGCGGCGGGGGTTTTCACCTGCCGCAATGGTGGCCATGATCAATTTGGCCAGATCGCCGGCGGTCGCGGCTTTGGAGGCGTTGGCGGCCAGGTAGGTCAGAGGGGTGTTGCCCCCCTGGTCAAAGGTGGCGGGATTGCCGCCGGCGGCCACAATGGCCAGCACCACATCGGCGGTGGAACCGACGCTGCTGTCGGGGCTGAAGCCGCTGCCAAAACCGCCGTCGGCGTTCTGTTGCGATTTCAGATAGCTCAGGGCAGCCGTCAGGTCGGTGGCGGCCAGGGTGGACAGGGCGCTGAACAGCAGAGCGGCCAGCGTCAGGATCACAAGGATGGTACGGTTACGCATTTTTCCTCCTTTTTCTGTTTATCTTGGACGAGATCAAGATGCCCCGACCTTACGGTCAGGGCATTGGTTTCAATAGAAAAACCCCTTGCCTTTTGGCAAGGGGTGGTTCATGGACTTTGAGCCATGCGCCTACCCCCTTTCCGCGAAGGTTCGCAGAGCGCGATCGCGGCGGGCGACCTGGCTTCCTGATCTCTGACAGAGACAAGGTTACAGTTGCGGGACAGCGCCGGACTCTCACCGGCTTCTCCCCTCAGGCCCCGCGCATCCGGGCTACGGGGCACCGCGATCGGCTGTATTCAATTGTGGACACAGTATAGCACACCCCAACCGGGGTGTCAAATTGGGCCCTATGCCGGGTGCAGGCACAATTTGTCAGATTGTCCCGACTTGAAGAGACCGGTTGGCCTCCTCTTCAGTTTCGTGGTCCGTCAATCATGACGTGTGCTCGCCAGGCTGGCCGGGCCGGCGTTCGGCGAGACCTCGGCGTGAGCTTGGTCGAACGCTCAGCTCGTTCATCTCCTCAAAGTAGGGTGATGCGGTCACTCCTCTGCCTGGAGGTCAGGGGTTGGTGATTCTTTCACCGCACCTGAATGGACACCCAGTTGTCAAAGTTCAGAATGTGCCGGCCATTCCTCTCTTTGCTACCTATCCCCCGCTCTCGCGGTTTCGGGTAAACGGGTCGCACAAAGCGCTGGTTGGGCGGCTTCTTCTAAATCAGCGATTAGCACATTGCAAAAGAACATCACGAATGGCGAAATAAGCAGGCTTGGGTTTAAATTTCTCATCAAAAATCGAAGGGGCTTCTCCACCACCAAACGGGTAAACAGGGCGCAAAACCCAAGACGAGCGGTCGGTAAAGCCCCACATTGTATAACTTTCGCAATTGCCCGATTCAAGACAGGCTTCAAGCACATCTTTATAGATTTTTGCCTGCAGAGCCAATTTTTCTTGAGGTGTTCCAGAGACTCCATAGAGATTCACATCAAGTTCCATAACATATACTTTCACACCTATCTGCCCGTAGCGTCTCATATTCTCTAGCATACGCTCTTTGGTAGGTGGATTGTTGGCAAAGAGGTGCATTTCCATTCCAACGGCGTCTATCGGTACACCTTTCTCCCGCAATTGCCTGATGTGATCATATACGGCATTTGATTGCGCATCGAGATCTTCGTTACGATCAAATTCATAAATCAAAGTGGCATTAGGATCGGCTTCCCTTGCCCACCGAAAAACATATTCAATGTAATCCATTCCGATCTTGCTTAACCAGAAATTCCAACTCACAAATCAGCCATCCCATATAGTTTCGCTTGCCACTGACCATTCGCTAATTTTCCCCTTATAACGAGAAATAACCGTATCTATGTGGTCTTTGACAATAGAAAGCAATTCGTCGCGGGAGTAGTTGCCTTTGGTCAACCAATCTGGCAACGTGTTGGGATTGCCGCTCGGAAGAAGATAAGCACGTATCTTCATGTTATTCT
>DAOTYI010000287.1:0-8552 GCA_034434895.1 Anaerolineae bacterium | reverse complement strand
GCCAGGAGCCGGGCCCTGTCCGGCAAAACCCCTTGCCCGCGCAACATGGCCTCCACCTGGCCCACAGCCACGGGCCGCAGCCTCAAGTTCTGGCAGCGGGACACGATGGTCAGAGGCAGCGATTCGGGATAGACGGCGGTCAAGCCGAGCACCACATGACCGGGAGGCTCCTCCAGAGTTTTGAGCAGGCAGTTGGCTGCTTCCAGGGTGGCCCGGTCCATCTGCCGCAAAATGAACACCCGATAGCGCCCCTCGTAAGGAGCCAGGGCTGCCTCCCGCTGCAGGGCCCGCACCTGGTCAATCTTGAGGCTCCCCCCTGCCCCCTCCCCTTCCACCAGGCGGACGTCCGGGTGAGTGCCCCGGGCGATCTTGAGACAGGAAGGGCACCGACCGCAGGGTGGGTCAGGCTGGGCACAGTTCAGGGCCTGGGCCAATTCGAGGGCAAGCCTTGTTTTGCCGATCTGGGGCGGCCCGGAGAACAGGTAAGCGTGCGCCACCCGACCGCCGGCCAGACTGCGGCGCAGGAGTGTTACCGCCCAGTCATGCCCAACGGTTTGCCAGGCCATCTTTTGTTCCCTTCAACATGGCAGAATACAACCAGCTTGAGGCCCTGATACCCGTCAGTTGCTCAGCTTGTAGCCCACGCCCCACACATTCTTGATATAGCGGGGATTCTGGCTATCGTCCCCGATCTTTTTTCGCAGACGGCCGATGGCCGCCTTGACCGTTTTCTCACTCCGGTCAATCGGCTCTCCGCCCCCCCACACCTGTTGGAGCAATTCCTGCACCGAGACTGTACGCCCCTGATGCCTGAACAGGTAGGCCAGCAGGTCAAATTCCAGGCGAGGGAGATCGAGCTCCCGGTCACCTTTCCAAACCAGCCGGGCATTGCAATCAATGGACAGATCCAGACAGTGCATCACCGTGTGCGGGTGTTGCGCATGGGGCCGGCTGACCAGCGCCTGCCGCACCCGTTGGCGAAACTCATCCAGAGAGAAAGGCTTGATCAGATAGTCGAATGCCTCGCCCCGCAGGGCCTGGATGGCTGTCTTGACCGAGGCATAAGCGGTCATCAGAATGACCTCCGTGTCCAGGGCCATGCGGCGTACATAGAGCAGCAGATCGATCCCTGAGATGCGCGGCATCTTGATGTCGGCCAGAACCAGGTCGTATCTCTGACGCCTGAGCGTCTCTAAAGCCTGCTCACCATTCAGGCAAAATACAGCCTGATACCCTTCTTCCTGCAAAATGTCCACGATCAACGCACAGGTATCGGGATCATCATCTACCACCAGGATTCGCTTCGAGGATGGCTCCATCCTTTCCCCCTCATCCATTCCTGCTATCTCTCTGCTCCCATCCGGCTTACGGCAGGGCAACCCTGCACATTCTATTATAAGGACAATGGCATTCCCTGTCAATGTCTGAACGGGTAGGCGAGGGCATTGCCCTCGCCCAGCCGGCATTGCCCTCGCCCAGCCGGCGATGCAAAAAACATTGCACTTCCAAAAGCATACCCTTTTGCTACCCTTTTGCCACCCTTTTCGTACCCTTTTCTTGACAGGATATGGTATAATAGAAGTAGATACTCATGTTCACAGGACCGCCATGGGTCTGAGGAGGAAGGCATGGCCGGGCAAGTGGCTCAACATACGACCGATGCCGGAGTCATTTTGCAGCACCTGCATCGGCTGGTCACATATGGGCCTTGGGACCTGGAGATCGCCTCGGCTATGGCCAGGTATGGCTATGATGCTGCCAAATGGGCAGAGGGGCAGGGAGTTCTGGCCGAACTGGTGACCTGTGAACCTGTGGTGGAAGCCTGTCTGGCCATGGCGATCAAGTGGTATGACGAGGCCGCGACGACGGCACGGCATGCGCTGGCTGCCAGGCCCCACCTGCTGGACAAACTGGGAGTGAGGGAGGTCGCTCTGGAATAGCCCTGACTATGGCACCATCCCCGGTGCCGTTTGAGCCACGGTCCGGGCGATGTCCCAGGACCTGTCCGGCGTCATGCTTGATTCCCCTGGAGCATGACGCCGGGCTTTTTTCTCTGCCGCTTCTTTTTTATGATTCCTCTGCGTTCTTCGTTTTCTGCGGTGAGGGATTTTAAGCAGGCTGGCCGCCCTTTGTCTGGGCAGCGATGCGCACCAACTCCACAAAATCGGGCTTGAGGCTGGCCCCACCCACCAGTGCTCCGTCAATGTCAGGGTGAGCCATAAATTCGGCAATGTTGGCCGGGGTGACGCTGCCACCATATTGCACCCGCACCGCCTGGGCTGTGGCCTCGTCATAAAGCCGGGCGATGGTTCCCCGGATGGTCAGGCCGATGACCGCTCCTGCCCCTGCCGCTGTGGCCGCCTTGCCTGTACCGATGGCCCACACCGGCTCGTAGGCGATCACCAACCCGGCCACCTGCGCGGCGCTGAGGCCCACCAGACAGTCCCGCACCTGGCCGCCGACCACCGCCTCGGTCTGACCGGCATCATATTGCGCCTCGGTCTCGCCGACACAGACGATGGGGACCAGGCCGTGGGCTAAAGCTGCCCTGATCTTGCGGTTGATGCCCTGATCGGTTTCGCCAAAATAGGCCCGACGCTCCGAGTGGCCCAGAATCACATACCGGCACAGCTCTTTGAGCATCAGCGGCGAGACCTCGCCGGTGTAGGCTCCCTTCTCCTCCCAGTGCATATTCTGGGCACCCAGGCCGATGTCGGTCGCCTGCAACAGCTCTTTGACCGCCGCCAGGGCGGTAAAGGGCGGGCAGAGCACCCGCTCCACCCCCTTGATTTCGTTCAGGCCACGGCGAATGGTCCGTACAAAGTCGGTCGCCTGAGCGATGGTCATGTTCATCTTCCAGTTTCCGGCCAGAATCGGTCGCCTCATGGGATCACCTCACACGATTTTTATAAGACCTTCCAGGTCTATGGACAGGCAGCCCGCGCCTTGACCGCCTGCAGAAAGCTCAGGAACAGCGGGTGGGGGCGGTTGGGCCGCGATTTGAACTCGGGATGGAACTGACAGCCCAGCATGAAGGGGTGATCGGCCAGTTCGCCGATCTCGACCAGGCGGCCGTCGGGCGACAGCCCGGAGAAGACCATGCCCCCTGCACTGAGCAGGCCGCGATAGTTGTTGTTTACCTCAAAGCGATGGCGATGGCGCTCGTAGACCAGGGGTTCCCCGTAGGCTGCCGCCGCCCGGCTGCCGGGCAATAACTGGCAGGGGTACAGCCCCAGGCGCATGGTGCCCCCCATTTCCGACAGATCCCGCTGGTCGGGCATCAGGTCAATCACCGGATAGCGGGTCTTGATGTCAAACTCGGTCGAATTAGGCTCGTCGCTGCCCAGAATGTGCCGCGCCAGCTCGATGATCATCACCTGCAACCCCAGGCATAGCCCCAGATAGGGTACCTTGTTCTCCCGGGCAAAACGGGCTGCCGCCACCTTGCCCTCAATGCCCCGATACCCAAAGCCACCGGGCACGACAATGCCGTCCAGGCCGACCAGCCGTTCCACCCCATGCCGCTCGATCTCCTCGGCGTCAATCCAGTCAATCTCAACCGCCACCCCATAACGCAGGCCGGCGTGATAAAGCGCCTCGCGCACACTGAGATATGCGTCGTGCAGTTCGATATACTTGCCCACCAGGCCGATCCGCACCGGCGGCTTGGGGCGGCGGATGTCGGCCACCACTGCCCGCCACTCCTCCAGATCGGGCGCGTGGGCGGCACTCAACCCGAACCGCTCCACCAAAAAGTTGCCCAGCCCCGCCTCCTCCAGGATCAGGGGGACCTCGTAGATGATCGGCGTCGTCACCAGAGGGATGACGGCCCGCCGTTCCACATCGCAGAACAGGGCGATCTTGTCTCGCACACTGTCCTCGACCGGATAGTCGGACCGGGCGACGATGATGTCCGGCTGGATGCCGATGCCTCGCAACTCGCGGACGCTGTGCTGGGTGGGCTTGGTCTTGATCTCGTTGGTGGAAGAGATGTAGGGCAACAGGGTGACATGAAGATAGACGCTGTTTTCCCGGCCCACATCCACCCGCATCTGGCGGATGGCCTCCAGGAAGGGCAACCCTTCGATGTCGCCCACCGTGCCGCCGACCTCGACAATGACCACCTCCGCGCCGCTCTCCCGGCCCACCAGTCCGATACGCCGCTTGATCTCGTTCGTCACATGGGGAATGACCTGGATGGTGCCGCCCAGATAGTCTCCCCGCCGCTCCTTGGCGATCACCTCAGCATAGACCTGCCCCGAGGTGACATTGCTGGCCCGGGTCAGGTTCTCATCAATGAACCGCTCATAGTGACCCAGGTCCAGATCGGTCTCGGCCCCGTCATCCAGCACAAAGACCTCGCCATGCTGGTATGGCGACATGGTGCCGGGGTCCACATTCAGATAGGGGTCCAGCTTCTGAATGGACACCTTGACCCCACGGCTCTTGAGGAGCCGACCGATGGAGGCCGCGGTCACGCCTTTGCCCACAGACGAGACCACACCCCCGGTACAAAAAAGATACCTGGTCGTCATTGAACTCTACTCTGAAATGCTCGGTTCGACCTCACCCCCATCCCCGCCAGGGGCAGGCGGACGGCCGGGTAGCCGAAGGCAATGCCTTCAGCTACCCGGTGCGATTTCCAATCGCCCGCGTCTGAAGTTGACACATATGCTCCGCCAGGGGGCAGGGGTGAGGTCCACCCTTATGAACCATCCCCTCTGGCCTTTCGTGATTTTCAGGGCGCTTCCTTCATCACCAGAGGCAGGTAGATAAAGTGGGAGACGCCCGGCCACTCGATCGTCGTGCACAGGGTTATGGTGTCGTTGGCCGGGTTCGGGTCTTCCGGCGCGTCCTGCCCGATAGCCCGAACGTGGGCTGTGTTACACACCTGACTGCTGCTCATCCCCTCCGACACCTGGACGACGAGGGTTCCGCCGCCGACAAAGCCGGAAACCACGTCGGTCAACTGCCAGATGACCGCGTGAGCGGTGTCGCTATAGGTGCCGCCGCTGTTGGTGATATACTTCACTCCGGCAGGCAGTCCATCCCACACCTCAGCCCAGGGGACTGGATCGGGGCCCAGAGAGCCGAAGGACAGGGTGTAGGTCAGATAGGCGCCGACGGTGGCCGTCACCGGTGCCGTCTTGGTCAGCCACAGGTCTGCCGCGCCGGCCAGCGGCTCCAGCTCCAGGTCGTTCCGGGTGACCTGGCACGGGACCACGTCTGGGGTCACCGGCAGGCCAGGTTGGTAGCCGGCGTGGGTAGCGGTAACGGTGTATGGGCCGCTTTCCAGCAGGAACTCGTAAAGGCCATCTGCCCCGGTGGTCGTGGAGAACAGCTCGCCGCTGCTCCAGCTTTGGGCTGTGACGACGGCATCGGCCAGCGGCTGGCCGCCGACGGCGCTGCGCACCTGACCCGCCAGCCAGCCCAGGCTGTCCGGCAGCAGGTTCCAGTCCTGCACGGTTGTGGTGCCGCTGTATACGATGGCGGAGACCGGGGCGGTCGGGCAGACCGGCCCCCCTGCAATGGTCAGCGTGTACCGGTCGGCGCACAGCGTGCCGGAGTAAAAGCCGGTGGGGCCGGTGGTCAGGTCGAACGACGCGCCGCCGGTGGCCCCCTGGGCCGAGATCGTCACCCCCTCAAGCGGCTGGCCGCCGACCGCAGCGGTGACGGTGCCCTGCAAGATGCCTGTCCCCTGGCCGGCGGGGTGGGCACCGGTGACGGGGTAAAAGGCCACGGCCAGGGTGTCGGTGGGGATGGCCGGATTGTGGAAGCTGTAGCCCAGGCCACGCGTGCCGGTGCTGTTTTCGAGCCCCACACTGGTCCAACTGCTGTCGCTCACCTCCAGATATTGGAAGAGGACCTCCCCTGTGTCCAGGTCCAGGACGATCTCAAAGGTCTCCGGATCGCCGGCGGGCCAGTGCTGCACCTGGTAGAACTCGATGACAAACAGGTGGCCGTCCACCAGTTGGGTATAGATCTTGCCCTGACTGCCGTTGGCCGGGTTCAGGTCATCCCAGAAGGCGTAGAGGGCGTTGTTGGGCGGAAAGGTGGAGGGGATGGCGTTGCCGCCGGGATAGCTCGACCCGGCGCCGAAGGTGACGAAACCGTTGGAACCGATGTAGAGGGCGTTGTAGTTCGTGCCGTAGAAGGGGAACTGCCTGCCGCCCAGAGAGACATACTGGCTGGCATCGTCGCCCAGGTTGTAGGGCGTGCCGGTAGCGGTGATGTCAATCCAGGCAAACTCGGGTCCGCAGGGCCGCAGGTTGTCGCGCACATAGTAGCCGATCTCCGGCTGAAGCTGAAAATCCTCGACCCGATTGCCCTGGATGACAATGGGCCGTTCCTGGGGAGCGTAGCCGGGGCTTTCGACATGCAGGAGATAGCTACCTTCGGCTACCTCGGCGGCATATCCGCCGCTGGGCGGGTTGGTGTCTGTCGAGACCGGCGTGCCCAACAGGCTGAGGGTGGCCCACAGCGGCGTGCCCGTGCCCTGTTCGGTGACGGTTCCGGAGAGGATCCACAGCGGCGCCGGGTCCAGCGCCAGGTCGAGATCGGTGGCCGTGTCTTTGACCACGGCCACTCCGGTCGCCCCTGCCGGCAGGTAGCCGTACAGCGTGGCCGTGACGTCATAGGTGGCGGCCAGCAGGGTCGTGGCGTAGCCGCCGCCGGCGTCGGTGACAGCCCGGCGGGTCAGGCGGTTGTCGGCCTGGACAATCTCCAGGTCCACGCCGGGGAGGGGGGTGCCCGTGCTGCTATCGGTGACGGTGCCGCTCAGCGTGCCCAGGCCGGTGTCGGTGGCCGATTGCACGGCCGCCAGGGCGTCCAGAATGCCCCAGCCCCACACGTTGTTGGGCCGCCCACCGGGGCCGTTGGGCGGGCATTGCAGGTCAATCTTGGGTTGGGCGCTGGCCTCGACGATCTGGAAGGTGGTGTCCAGGTCGCCGATGAGAGCCGGCTGGGCCGACCACAGCAGGGCGATCAGGCCGGCGGTGTGGGGCGAGGCCATAGAGGTGCCCTGCATGGAGCCATAGCCTCCGCCTGGCGTGGAGGAGCGGATGCTGACCCCCGGCGCGGCGATGTCCGGCTTGATGCGCGTCTCGCCATCCACGGTCACCGGGCCCCGGCTGGAAAAGCTGGCGATGGTATCGCCCTGGGCAAAGGCGGCGGTGGCCAGCAGTTCCGGGTACTGGCCGGGGTTGGTGATGGTCCCACACGATGACCCACTGTTGCCCCCCGACTTGGCGATGGCGATGCCGGCGGCGTAGAGGGCTCTGGCCGCGTCGCGCAGGGTATCGGGATCGCAGCCCTCACTGCCCGGGCACGACCAGGAGTTATTGATGACGTGCGGGGCCTTGCCAGGGTCGGGGTCGGTGCCGTTCACGCGGGTGGGGGCCAGGAACCACTCCCAGCACTCGATATATTTGGATGCCTTCCACACGCCGCCGGCGGAACTGACCTTGCAGGCGATCCACTCGGCGCCGGGGGCCATGCCGATCTGATTGCCGGCGCCGTCGTCGCCGACCATGGTGCCGGTGGTGTGGGTGCCGTGGCTGTTGGGGTCGGTGGGCACCGTGTACTCGCCAAAGGCGTCGTACCAGTTATAGTCGTGGTCAAAAAGGCCGCCGCCCAGGTTGCCCCGGTACTGCGCCACCAGGGCAGGATGGGTATAGTCCACGCCGGTATCGCAACTGCCGACGACGATATTCTGGCCGGTGTAGCCCAGGGCCCACACATCGTCGGCGTTGAGGCGGGCGATGTTCCACTCCACGCCGTTCACCGCCGGGGGCGCGGGCGGGCCGGGCGGCGGGTCGTCCAGGCCGTCGAAAGCCGGGTCGGCGACGACGCGGGCCACTTCAGGCCGGGCGGCCAGCTTGCGGGCCAGAGCCTCGTCGCCGGTCACGCGCAGGGCATTGACGAGGAAAAAGGGATGATAGGTCACCCCCCAGGCATCCAGGTCGGCGCGGAGGCGGGCCTGGCTCTGCCCGGCGACGGTCCGCAGGGCCTGATAGACATACGCGACCCGCGCCGTGCGGCTCTCGATGGCCGGCGCAGCCGATAGATCGGCCTGGGGCTTGAGAAAGACCAGGAAATCGGTCGGGCCGGGCGCGGCCCGCAACTCGTTCAGCAGGCGGGGATCGAGCCGGGAAGTCTCTGCACCCAGGGCGGCCGGGACGGTGGCGATCAGCAGCGCGGCCGCCACCAGCCAGATAAGCGGACGAAGGGATAGGCGGTTCACCATTTGTTTTCCCACTCCGATGTCAAACTGGCCGGATGATAGCACATACCGGCGGCCTTGTCAAAACCGGCAGGCGCGGCCTACGGCCGAACAGAGGCTTCCGAAATCTTTGAACCAAAGTTCAATTACGGCATCAGCAACGCCGTGATGGCGATCGTTTCCCCACCGTACTCCGGCAACCCGCCGCTACGGTCCTCCCAGGTAGCCCCCCGGTTCGCGGAACGGTACAGGCGGTAGGGTTGGTCGTAGCAGGCCCGGCCACCGACGAACAGCAGGTCGGCCTCCGTCGGGCCGGCGACCAGGGCCTGCA
>DAOTYI010000286.1:0-5260 GCA_034434895.1 Anaerolineae bacterium | reverse complement strand
AGATGGGTCCAGGCCCGGGTCAGCCGTGGCAGGCGATACTCATACTGCGCCAGTTCTACCTGAAGCTGGCCCTCCCGCGTGCGGGCATGTTGGGCAAAGATGTCCAGGATCAGGGCTGTGCGGTCCAGCACTCGAACGCCGTTCCCCAGCGCCTCCTCCAGGTTGCGTTGCTGCCGTGGACTGAGTTCGTCGTCAAAAATGATCAGGTCGCAGGCCAGGTCCCGGCGCAACTCGGCCAGCTCTTCGACCTTCCCCGAACCGACCAGGGTGGCCGGATGGAAGCGATCCACCCGCTGCCAGGTCTGGCCGACGACCTCTACACCGGCCGTCCGGGCCAACTGCCCCAACTCGACCAGCGAGTCCTCCACATCCCAGCCGCCCTGCTGGTCTTTCAGGCACACCCCAACCAGCAACGCCCGCTCCACAGGCGGCCTGATCTCGATCAATTCCCGGCCGATCGTCTCCCTCTCCTAAAATTCAAACCGGCGCAGGCGGTCCATCGCCTGGCGGATGCGTTCGGTGGCCATGCCCAACGACAGGCGGATGTAGCCTTCTCCATGCGCCCCAAAAGTCGAACCTGGAGTGACGCTGATGCCGATCTCCTCCAACAGCCGGCTGGCAAACTGGTCCGAGGTATAGCCATCCGGAATCCTGGCCCACACATACAGGCCGGCCACCGGTCTGTTGGCCTCAAGCCCCACTGCCTGTAACGCCGCCAGGATCAGATCCCGACGTTGACGATAGATCTCATTGCGTTCTGTCAGCCACGACTGGTCCGCCGACAGAACCAGGGTGGCTGCATCCTGAATCGGCAAAAAGATGCCCGAATCAATGTTGGTCTTGGTCCGGGCCAGCGCCTCAACGGCCAGAGCATTGCCCACCGCCATACCAACCCGCCAGCCGGCCATGTTATAGGTCTTGGACAGCGAATTGAACTCCAGGGCCACCTCCCTGGCTCCAGGCACCTGCAATAGACTGGGAGCGACGTAACCGTCGAAGGTCAGGTCGCAGTAGGGGTTATCATGGCAGATCAGGAGGTCGTACTGCCGGGCAAAGTGCACGACACGGTCAAAGAACTCCAGCGGTGCGACCGCCCCGGTGGGATTATTGGGATAGTTCAACCACAGGATCCTGGCCGCGCGGGCCACCTCTGCCGGGATCGCCTCCAGATCGGGCAGGTAGCCGTTTTCTGCCCGCAACGGCACCCGGTACGGCACCCCTCCGGCCAGCAGCGTCCCCAGGGTGTAGGTCGGATAGCCCGGATCGGGCACCAGAACCGGTTCGCCGGGATCGACAAAAGCCAGAGCCATGTTGGCGATCCCCTCTTTCGAGCCGATCAGCGCAGCCACCTCCTTGTTGGGGTCCAACTCGACGCCGAAACGGCGCTCATAATAGGCCACCATCGCCCGGCGCAGCTCTGGCGTGCCGTAAAAGCCCCCATAGCCATGGCGAGAGGGGTCCCGGGCCGAACGGCATAGCGCCTCGATGACAAAGTCGGGTGGCGGCAGATCAGGGCTGCCGATATCCAGGCGGATGATGTCCCGGCCCTGGGCAGTAAGCTGGCGGATGCGATCGCCCAGCCGGGCAAAGACATAGGGCGGCAGGTTGCTGATACGATTGGCGACTTTCATCAGTGCTCCTTTGCTCAGATTTTATGCGGTTGCCCTGGCCTCAAACTCCCCCCAGGCCGAACGGACCGGCAGCAGAATGTGAAACTGACTGCCCGGACAGCGCACCGGATCATGTCCTGGACTCTCAACCCAGATCCGGCCGCCGTGAGCTTCGATGATCCCTTTGGCGATGGTCAGGCCCAATCCCGGCCCGGCCCCCATGAAGCGGGTCTTGCTGCTGGAATGCAGCTCCGGGCTTTCAACCCGGTAAAATTTGTCAAAGATCCGCTCCTGTTCGTCAACATCAATGCCGATCCCGGTATCGGCGACGACCACCTCGACAAAGGCCGGGCGGTTCTCCTGGGCCTCCAGACGCCGGGCCGTGACCTCAATCCGCCCCCCATCGGGCGTATACTTGATCGCATTGCCGATCACGTTGACGAACACCTGGTGCAGACGAAGGGCATCGGCTTCGATATAAGGCAGATTGTCAAAACCGGACACCACCAGAGTCTGTTTTCGCTCTGCGATTGATTCGCGCAGATTCTGGCAGACCATCTCCAGAATGTTGGCCAGTGAGGTCATCTCCAGGCTGAGGGACAGCACCTGGGTATCAATCAAGGACACATCTATAATGTCCTCCACGATGGCCCCCAGGCGGCGCGTCCCTTTTACAATCCCGGAGACTATCCGGCCTAGAGAGTCGGGCGGCAGATCCCGCACTCCAGTTTCGGCCAACATCTCAGCATAGCCCTGAATCAGCGTCAACGGGGTCTTGAGTTCATGGGCTGCGATGGCTACAAAATCGGACTTTTTTCTTTCCAGCCTGGCCAATTCCCGGTTCAGGCGGGCCAACTCCTCCGTCCGCTCCTCCACCCGCATCTCCAATTCCTGGTTCAACTGCACAAGTTCTTCATACAACTGAGTGTTCCGCACAGCCACGGCTGCCTGCTCGGCGACAGACTGGACCATTTCGATCATGGCCGTTTCCAGGGGGCGCTCCATCCCCAGCCGGTCCACCGAGATGACGCCGATCGGCCGCTCCTTCCCGTGGAGCGGCACGGCGAGCACAATGCGTTGTGGGAACAGGGCAGACAGAGCCTCCTCCGCAGGGCTGGATGGGGTTGAGATCTGCATCTGCCGCAGCTTGAAGGCGCGGGTGATCACCGACCGATCCTCGTTGAGGAGTAGATAGGCGCCGACCAGTTTTTCGGCCTCAATGCCCTGCACCGCCGCGACCGAAAGCTCACAGCCCTCTTTGTCGGCCAGCCACACCGCACACCGATCGACCTGCACCATCGAGGTCAGGTTCTCGACCACCACCGCCAGGATCTGCTTCAGATTCAGGGTAGAGCTGATGGCCCGCGAGACGTTGTACAGGATGCGCAGGCGTGAAAGGGCGCGATCGGCCTCCTCCGTAGCCATCGCCAGGCGGCGGGTCATGAACTCGGCCTTGACCAGCCGTTCAGCCAGGAGGGCGCTGCTGGCGCGGGTAAAGGCGCGGCCCAACAGGCGCAGACAGCGGTCAAAGACCGGTTCGATCAGGAACATCCGGCTCATCGCTGCCTCGGCAGCGTAGCTTTGGGACAGCCGTTCCCAGATCAGCTCCTTCAACAGGAAAAAGATGTCCAGTGTATCCTCCAACTGGAACTCTTCTTCCACGCGGGTGACAGCAATGCGCTCCAGAACCGTCTCCAGCCGGCCTTCTCCACCCTCTTCGACCGCCAGGACAAAAGCGTGGAAAAAGTCGGTGAAGAACTGCCGTTCCAGCTCCTTGGTGGTGAGCTGGCGATCGCGGTCACCGCCCCGTGATCGCACCAGCCTGATCCAACCGGGCACGATCTGTTGTTCGTTCTGGCGCAACCAGGCAGCCACCCGTTCTCTCATCGCCGTATACCCTCAACGTTGCCGGCCGATAGGTCTGCCGGTTCAGGCCGCACCTGCCCGTGGCGAGATGCCGAGGACATGCTCCACGCTGTCAATCAGCTCTTTCGGCCCAAAGGGCTTGGTGATATAGTCATCTACCCCAGCGATGTGCAGCCCCAAGACCCGGTCAATCCCCTGGGCCTTGGCCGTAATCACAATGACCGGGATCTTTTTCAGCGCCTCCCTGGCCTTGATCTGGCGGTAGACCTCCCAGCCATCCATGTCGGGCATCATCAGGTCCAGCAGCACCAGATCAGGGGGGTTCTGGACCATCGCTTCAACTCCTTCCCGACCGCCCACCGCTCCTTCGACGATGAAACCGCGCCGTTCCAGGATCAGCCGGATCAATTCGATCATCTCTGGATGATCTTCGATACATAGAATTCGTTTTCTGGCCACTTATTCCCTCCTGGTAACCACTCAGCCCGGTTCGCCCCAGACGCCTGGCTCTTTTACCCCCTCAATATTCCTTCGCTTCCTCTTCCCCCCTGAGCACGCGAAAGGCCCCCTGGGCCAGGGCCAGCATTTCATCTTCCCCAGGGTAGACCAGGACCGGCGCGATCCAGGCCACCCGCTCCCGGATCCAGCCGAGCAGCATCTCCGAATGGGCCACCCCCCCGGTGATGACAATGGCATCCACCTGCCCTTTCAATACAGTGGCCATGGCTCCGATCTCCTTGGCGATCTGGTAGGCCATTGCCTGGTAGATCAGGCGGGCATGTTCATCGCCGGCAGCGATGCGCCTCTCCACCTCCATCGCGTTGTTGGTGCCCAGGTGAGCCACCAACCCTCCCTGGCCGGCCAGCTTCCTGAACATCTGCTCGTAGGTCAGGTTCAGCCCTTCGTAAGGGGCCACGCCAAAGCACATCCGCACCACATCCCCCACCGGCAATCCCCCTGCCCGTTCCGGGGCAAAGGGGCCGGTCCCATCCAGGGCCTGATTGACGTCCACCATCCGCCCCCGACGATGGGCCGTGACCGAAATCCCTCCCCCCAGATGCGCCACGACCAGGTTGACTTCAGCATAGGGCCGGCCCAGGTCCTGCGCCGCCCGCCTGGCCACTGCCTTCAGGTTCAAAGCGTGGGACAGGCTTTTTCGTTCAATTTCAGGCAGGCCAGACACGCGCGCCACGTCGTCGAACTCGTCCACGCACACCGGATCGACGATGAACGCCGGCACCCCCACCCGATTGGCGATCTCGAAAGCCAGCGGCGCTCCCAGGTTCGAGGCGTGCTCACGCTCCTTGTTCCGATTACGCAGTTCGGCCACCATCCTGTCGTTGACCCGGTAGGTGCCACTGGGAATGGGTCGCAACAGCCCTCCCCGCCCCACCACGGCCGAAAGGGAGGTCAGTGGGATCTGTCTGGCCTGCAACAGGTCCAGAACCGTCTGGAGGCGAAAGTCATACTGGTCAAGAATGTGCTCAAAGGCACCGATTTCCTGGCTGGAATGCCGCAAAGTTTCCACAAACAAAGGTTGCTCATCTTCATAGACGGCAACCTTGGTGGAGGTCGAGCCTGGATTGATGACCAGCAAACGGAACATCCAGTTCCTCCCCGAACACGAAGGGATTATACCTCAGAAGTCCGGCCCACTCAAATCGGAGCAGGCGATCCACATGCTCCTATCATAATGGCAATTGAGGGGATTGTCAAATGCGCTCGCGGACTTCCACTCGCAGGCCAAATAGCTGGCCGAAGAGGCGCCCTTTCTTCTCGCCTGC
>DAOTYI010000285.1:0-7639 GCA_034434895.1 Anaerolineae bacterium | reverse complement strand
CCCACATTCACCCCTGTCCCCACCAGCACCCCCGTCCCGCCAACACCGCCTATCGTCCCTGAACCGGCCACGTTGACCCTGGTGCTGACGGGATTGGCCGGCCTGAGCGGCTATGCCGCCCTGCAATGGCGGGCCAGACGACGGAACTAGGCAACTGCTCGCCGTTGCCCTACAAACCCATGGAGCGGGCCTGTTGACCTGGCGTGCCAAGATCGGGATCGGGATTCCCGTGGGGATATTGCTCATCGGGCTGATCGTCGCCCTGGACGGGTGGCTCCTGAACCACCTGGTCCAGGCCGACATCCGCCCTCAGCAGATCGATTTTCTCTCATTCCTCATGGGCCTGGTCGTGCTGCTGAGCCTGCCGCTGCTGGGGTTGCTGCTCTACCAGACGGCGAGCTGCCTGACGCTGCGCTACCACCTGGACCGCAACGGCCTTACCATCCGTTGGATCGGCACCGGGCAGATCATCCCCATCCGCGATATCCAACGCATTGTGGCCGGCCGGGAGTTGGAGGGGCGGGTGGTGCACCGCCGGGGGGTGCGCTGGCCTGGCCATGAGCGGGGGGAAGGGCAGGTGCCCGGCATTGGGCGCACCCGTTTTCTGGCCACCCGGCCGCTGCGAGATCAACTGCTGCTGGTGACACCCGGCCTGGCCTTTGCCATTTCTCCCCACGATCCGGCCGGTTTCCTGGCTGCCTTTGGCGCACGGCGGGAACTGGGCCCCAATCGCCTGTTGGAGAGAGAAGTGCGCCACGCCGGCTGGGTTACCTGGCCGATCTGGACCGATCGGACCGCCTGGCTGTTGCTTGGCGCAGCGGTGGCCGTCAATCTGGGGTTGTTTGGGTACCTGTGCCTCCGCTTCCCCGGCCTGGACCTGCAGTTGCCCCTGCACTTTAACGCCCAGGGGCTGGCCGACCGCATCGGTACCAGGGCAGAGTTGTTTGCCCTGCCGATCATCGGCCTGATCATCCTGGGAACCAACCTGGTGCTGGGCCTGGCCCTGTACCGGCGGGAACGGGCCGGCTCCTACCTGCTGTGGGGAGCGGCGGCGGCAACCCAGGCCCTCTTCTGGCTGGCGACCTTTAGCATTGTGCCATGATCGGACAACTTTTCCTGGGCCTGGCGTTGAGCGCAGCCATCGGCGGACTGGGCTATTGGCGACGGTCGTTGACAGCCAGTGGGGTGGGGGGCGCGGTCCTGGTCGGCACACTCATCTTCGGCCTGGGCGGTTGGGTGTGGGGACTGCTGCTCATCACCTTTTTCATCTCCTCCAGCTGGCTGTCGCACTACCGCCGGGCCAGCAAGGAGGCGGTGGCCGACAAATTCGCCAAGGGCAGCCGCCGGGACCTGGGCCAGGCGCTGGCCAACGGCGGGTTGGGGGCGATCCTGGCCATCGTCTTTGCCCGTTATCCTGAACCGCTGCTCTTTGCCGCCTTTCTTGGGGCGATGAGCACCGTCAACGCCGATACCTGGGCCACAGAGCTGGGCGTCCTCAGTCGGGTGCCGCCCCGGCTGATCACCACCGGCCGACCGGTGCCGGCCGGCACATCGGGCGGGGTGACCTGGCTGGGCACCTGGGCAGCTTTGGCCGGCGCGCTGCTGATCGGCGCCATGGCGACAGCCCTGACCCAGGCCAGGTCGCTGTTCAGCGGCCACGGCTGGCAGTTGGCCGCTGTAACCTACCCGCTGTTGGCCGTGGTCGGCGGGATGGCCGGCTCCCTGTTTGATAGCCTGCTGGGGGCCACCGTGCAGGCCCTCTATTCCTGCGACCGGTGCGGCGTAGAGACCGAAAGCCCTGTCCACCGCTGCGGCCAGCCGACCCGTCAGGTGCGCGGCTGGACCTGGCTCCACAACGATATGGTGAACTTCCTGTCCTCGCTGGTGGGGGGGCTGGTGGCTGCTGCCCTGGCCTGGACCCTTGGGGGGTGAGCCGGTGACGCGCCGACAGATCGCCCTGATCATCGCCACCAATGCCGTGATCTCAACGGCAATCAGCCTGATCGTGGCCTGGCTGGTGATCCGCCCGGCCCGACTGTCGCCGGCGGCCACACCGACAGCCGGGGTGGCTACCGCGCAGACGGTGGCGGTGGTTACACCTGTAGCCACGCCTGTCATCCATGTAGTTCAATTCGGGGACACAGTTTCCGGCCTGGCCCTGCAATACAACGTGCCGGCCGAGGAGATTATCGCCGCCAACAACCTCCAGAACCCGGACTATTTGCAGGCAGGCACAACGCTGATCATCCCGGTGGGAGGGTTGCCCCCGCTCACGGCCACACCCACCCCGCAGCCCACCGCGACCAACACCCCGCTCCCTCCAGAGCCGCCTTCGGCCAACATGACCGCCACGGCCGCTGCTGAGGCGGGCGCAACCCCCACCGCTCTGCCCACCCCCCTGCCGGCAGGCGGCGAACTCCAGATCGAAATCACCGAGGTCATCGGCGCCGGGCAGGTGGACCAGGAGCGGGTGGTCATCACCAACCGTGGTAACCGGCTGGCCGACATGCAGGGTTGGACCCTGAGCGATGCCGATGGAAACAGCTACACCTTCCCCAACTTTCGGCTGTGGTCTGGGGGCAATGTCATCGTCCACACCCGCCTCGGGCAGGACGGCAGCCCGCCGGCCAACTTTTACTGGGGCAAGCTGACCGCGATCTGGTCGCCCGGCGAGGTGGTAACGTTAAAGAACGACCTGGGCGAGGTGATCGCCACCTATCCTGTTGGACGGTAGAGAAGAGAATGCTGGATGCGATTCTGACCCCGGCACAAAGAGAGCTGCGTGACCAGGTGCGCGATTTCGTCAGGAGCGTGCCCCGCCAGCTCATCCTGGATATGGATGCCGACCGGGTGCGGTATCCCCGCCACTATGTGGAGGAAGCAGCCCGCCGCAACCTGCTGGGCCTGCGCTTCCCGGTCGAGTATGGGGGGCGCGGTCTGGGTTGGGCCGATGAGATCGTCGCCCTGGAAGAGATCGGGGTCCTGGGCACGTCGCTGGCCTGCCTCTATTCGCTGCCCAGCATTGTCGGCGAGGCGCTTGACCGCTTTGGCACGCCGGAGCAGAAGGAGCGCTGGCTGCGGCCGGTGCTGGCCGGCCGGCTGACGGTGGCCGAGGCACTGACCGAACCGCGCGGCGGCTCCGACTTTTTCGGCACCACCACCCTTGCCCGTCGCGAAGGGGACCTGTTCATTCTGGATGGCCAGAAACGGTTTGTCGTCGGGGCAGAAGGGGCCGATCTGTTTCTGGTCTACGCCCGCACCGACCCCAAGGCCCGGCCCCACGAGGGGCTGAGTGCTTTCCTCGTCGAGCGCGGACCGGGTGTCCAGGTGGAACATGTCTACGGTCTGATGGGCACACGAGGTGGAGGCACGGGGCGCCTTTACTTTCGGGGAGCGCGTGTGCCGGCCGGGAACCTGATCGGCCCGGAAAATGGCGCGGCGGCCATCTTCTACCAGATGATGATCCCGGAGCGGATGACCAGCGCCGCCGGGGCGTTGGGCATGGCCCGCGCCGCGCTGGAAGTGGCGGCCCGCTACGCCGACCGGCGCAAGGCGTTCGGCCAGAAGATCCGCACCTTCCAGGGGGTCAGCTTCAAGATCGCCGAGAGCCTCACCCAGCTTGATGCAGCCCGGATGCTGGTCTATGGCGCAGCCCGGGCGGTAGATGCCGGCGATGACCCGGCCCGCTGCCGGCGGCTGGTGTCCGAAGCCAAAAAGTTCGCCACAGAGACAGCCTGGCTGGTGGTCAACCACGCCATGCAAATCCTGGGCGGCATCGGCTACACGGACGTCTATCCTGTCGAGCGGCTGCTGCGCGACACGCGGCTGATCCTGATCTGGACCGGGACGAACGAAATTATGAACCTTATCATTCAACATGAATACTATCGGGAGTTGATGGGCGAACCGGCCGCCGGGCGCGACGTGGAGGCCGATGCGCCGGGGGCGGAGCTGACCGACGAGAAGGTCTACGAATAGGACAGCCGGCCCATCTGCACGCGCCATAGCCGGCAGTGCTGGAGAAAGGTCTCAGGCAGGCTGTGCAGATCGGTGGTGGTCAGGATCGCCTGCTCCGGCCCCTGGTCCAGCCAGGCGAGCAGGAAGCGGCGGCGCTGGGCATCCAGCTCAGAGAGGACATCGTCCAGCAGCAGAAGGGGAAACTCGCCGGTTTCGCGGCGCATCAGTTCCACCTCGGCGAGTTTGAGGGACAGGGCAGCCGTCCGCTGCTGCCCCCGCGAACCATAGACCCCGGCATCGGCCTTGTTGATCAGAAAACGCATCTCGTCCCGGTGCGGCCCAAGGAGGGTCATGCCGGCAGCCATCTCCCGTCCGCGCCAGGCTGCCAGTTGCGCCTGGAACCGGGCGGCAATGCCGCTGACCGTCTCCTCCCCCTCAATCCTCACGCCGGGCAGATAGCGCAGGCGCAACAGCTCTGCACCGTCGGTCAGTTGGGCGTGGATGGTGTGAGCCAGGCCGTCCAGGGCCAGGAGCGCCTGCTGACGGCGGGCAATGACAACGGCTCCATGTTCCACCAGCCGCTCGTCCCAGAAGATCAACTGGCCGGGATCACCACTGCGCTCCTGGAGATCGCGCAGCAAGGCATTGCGCTGGGTGACGACCTGGTTGTAACGCGCCAGCGCCTGGCAATAGGCCGGATCGATCTGACACAGGGTGGCATCCAGATAGCGGCGGCGCAGGCTGGGTGGCCCAAAGACCAGATCAATGTCCTCCGGCATAAAGAGCACAACGGTCAGTTGCCCCAGCAGGTCCATCGCCCGGCGAGGCACGCCGTTCAGCCGGATCTGTTTGCGGTAGCGGCCCTCGTTGTTCTCCTGGCGGGTGAGGGTGAGTTCAATGCTCACCTCGCCCTCCTGTCGGGCCACACGGCCCACCAGGCGGGCGTAGGGCAGCGGTTCCTGTTCAACGGCCAGCCAGTTGACCAGCTCACGGTCGGCCCCGGCGTGGAGAGAGCGGCTGGTGGCCAGGTAGTAGATGGCTTCCAGCAGGTTGGTCTTGCCCTGGGCGTTGTCGCCCCACAGCACCGTCAGGCCAGGTGGCAGGTCAATCTCCAGCCGGACATAGTTGCGAACGTTGTGCAATGTGAGATGGATCAGGCGCATGGAGCGATTATAGCACACATCTTGTGGGACGCAACTTGACGAATCAGACAATTCATGCTATCATCTATCTGCCTGTGGGTCTGGTCCCCACTGTGTTCATGGTGTACAATGTACTCCTGATCAATCTTTGACCTGCACGGCGGATCGTATGTCTGGTGCAGGCACATTCAGGGTTTCCTTCGGGGTTCTACCTTCCAGGCGGCAAGCCTGCCCCGTGAGGCCGAGGCGCTTGCAACACTAGGTCGGCGCCTACCCACAGGCGAGATCGAACCATCAAACCTGACAGCAGACCGACAGGCGGAATGCATCGTTGCCGGACATCATCCGTGACCGATTCGGTAAAACCACCTGCCAAAACCGAAAGGAATCCCATACCCGACCTCGTTGTCGCCTCGCGGCCATGAAGGTACCAGGCATCTGATCTGGCACCTGCCTGGTGACCCGGAGACATGAAATCTCTGTGTATGGAGAGTAGAAGTGAATATCGTTGAACTTGAAACCAAGACGCTGAGCGAGTTGCAGGAAATGGCTCGCCAGCTAGGGCTGACCGGCTATAGCCGGCTCAAGAAACATGACCTGGCCATGCGCCTGTTGGAGGCCCAGGCCGAAAGCCAGGGCCTGTTGTTCGGCGGCGGCATCCTGGATGTCGTGGCCGATGGCATCGGCTTCCTCCGCTCGGGCGATCTGCTGCCCAGTCCTGATGACATCTATGTCTCCCAGTCGCAGATCCGCCGTTTTGGCCTGCGGCCGGGCGACACGGTCATCGGCCAGGTGCGGCCACCCAAAGAGAATGAAAAATATTACGGCCTGTTGCGGGTTGAGACGGTCAACAACATGGACCCGGAACAGGCCAAACGCCGTCCCTGGTTCGATGCCCTGACCCCCATCTTCCCCCGCCAGCAACTTCGCCTGGAGACAGGCCAGTATCCGTTGTCCACCCGGCTGCTGGATATGCTGGCCCCGATCGGGCGAGGGCAACGTGGCCTGATCGTCTCACCCCCCAAGGCGGGCAAAACCACCATCCTGAAAGAGATCGCCAACGGCCTGACGACCAACTACAACGATCTGCATCTGATGGTGGTGCTGATCGGGGAACGACCGGAGGAGGTGACCGACATGGCCCGCTCGGTCGAGGCGGAGGTCATGGCTGCTACCTTCGACGAGCCGGTGCAACATCATGTGCGCGTGGCCGAGATGGCTCTGGAGCGGGCCAAGCGGCTGGTGGAGATCGGGCGGGATGTGGTCATCCTGGCCGATTCGATCACCCGCCTGGCACGGGCCTATAACCTGGTCGTCCCGCCCAGCGGCCGCACCCTGTCAGGGGGCATTGACCCGGCCGCCCTCTATCCGCCCAAGCGCTTCTTCGGCGCCGCCCGCAACATCGAAGAGGGAGGCAGCCTGACCATCATCGCCACCTGCCTGGTGGATACCGGCAGCCGCATGGACGATGTCATCTATGAGGAGTTCAAGGGCACCGGCAACATGGAGATGCACCTCAACCGCAAGCTGGCCGAACGGCGCCTCTTCCCGGCAATTGACATCGAGCGTTCCAGCACCCGTCGCGAGGAGCTGCTGCTGGACCGGGAGTCTCTGTCGCGGGTGTGGACCCTGCGGCGGATGATTGATGCGCTGGGTGGTGGGGCTGAAGCGGTGGAGCCGGTGTTAGAGCGCCTGCGCAAGACCCGCAGCAACAGCGAGTTCCTGGCAACGCTGAATCGCGACCTCTAAAGGCTGGTCTGAAAACCACCCCTGGCTCTGTTCCATCGTCTGACCATCGAGCCGGCCCCGGCGACGGCCCTGGCTTTCACCCGCCTCAGCCCTCGCCTTCTCTTCCTGAATTACACCGAATCCTGACCCTCCTTTGGGATCGAGGAACAGGCTTTGGGCAGGGGAAGGAAGGGGGAGCAATGACCATGACCTACGAACTCTTTGACCTGAATCCGGTAGACCGGATTACCACCGGGGCCATCGGCGAACCGGGCAGGCGGGTCTTTTTCCTCCAGGCACGACAGGGGAATCGGCTGGTCACCGTTGTCTGCGAAAAGGAGCAGATAGCCGCTCTGACCATTGCCATCGATCATCTGCTCCTGTCGCTGGCCGGCGGCAATGCCGAGGCGGTCGTCGAGCCGGATCCGGCCATCAACGGGCAGATGGACCTGGAATATCCCCTGGAACCGGTCTTTCGCGCCGGCCAGGTGGGCCTGGGCTACGACCAGCTCAGCGGACGGCTGGTGATTATCCTGTATGAGCTATTGCCGGAAGAGGCCACAACCACGCCGTCTATCGCCCGGTTCTGGGCCACACCTGCGCAGATGCGGGCGTTCAGCATCCACGGGCAGCGGGTGGTGGCCGCCGGACGGCCCATCTGTTTTCTGTGCGGCGAACCGATCGATCCCGACGGCCACTTTTGCCCGCGTAAGGATGGCCATCGCACCTGATGTCCAGGCGCCGGGCGCTTTCCTGTCAGTGCCTGCTACCCTCACGCCGTGTGGGAGAGGGGAGGGGGTGCCGCCGCAGGC
>DAOTYI010000284.1:0-4762 GCA_034434895.1 Anaerolineae bacterium | reverse complement strand
GGTAGCCCGCAACTGGGCAGAGTACACCGCCGAGGGACGCGCCCTGGTGCGCAAGGAGATGGAACAGAACGGACTCTCTTACGACGGAGCCATCTGTGTCCTGGCCGCCAAGCTGGTACGGATTGCCTTCGCCATGGTGCGCGATGGCTCCCATTTCGATCTGAAACGGGCTTTCGTCTAGAGCCTCGTCAGCTCGGGCCCGTTGACCCATCCACCCTTCCGACTCAAGCCGGCGAGAAACTCGCTTCTCGCCGGCTCAGGGGAGGTTTTGTTGCTCAGCGCCGCCACCCAATGGTAAGGTGCAACTATCGACTTGACAAATCCATAGAAATCCCTTGGGACTTTGCAATAAAAGCCTTTAGTGCCAGTCCACTACCGCCATCGCTGACTCAAATGCGCGTTTTCCGGACACGACAGGGGGCATAGACTCCCTGTAAATAAAATTATAACACCCCTTTGTTGATTTGTCAAGAGCGACTTGGAAGGATCAGACCTCTATCAAACTCGCAGCCTGTCATTTTTTCCGCTCGCCGGTCGGGGCGGAGTGCCGCTCCGAAAGGGCCCTGATCGCCCTGAGCCTGTACTTGTCTATTTATCCCTCTTGTGGTAAGATGGATGGGGTGCGGATTGGGGGCCAGGCGTTTTTGCCCTGCAGAGGGCATGCGGCGGGATGCCGGTACGGACGCAGTGCCCCTGTGCCTGAACGTGAGCCTGGCCAGAGACCTGCCCCCTGGGGTTGTGCACTGCCCGCAACCTGGTGCTCCACACTCATCTGACCCGGACCGGTTCCATGAAGCGGGTGTCCGGACATGGACCAACATGGACGAATTCATCGGTGGAAATCTGTGTTATTTGTGTCCCTTTTGACCTTGTCGGCGTGGATCCTGATCCACGCCACTCAGAGCTAGTCTGAAAAGCTTACCACAAGGACACAAATGAAAACGAAGGAAACGAATAAAAACCGCATGGTACCCTTGGTGCCCTTTGTGTCTTGATGGTTTTCAGACAGGCTCTCAGACGGACTGCGCTGCACATTGCAGGCCGTTGTGCTGTAACGCACAAAGGAGGTGAAAGGATGAACCGGCAACGAATCGGGATGATGGCCTTGCTGCTGGCTCTGGGTGCTGCTGTCGCCACCCTGCCCGGCATCCAACTGGCCGGCACGCCGGTGGAGCGCCTGACCAACGGCAACTTTGAGGAGGGTTTCTATTCGACCCCGGTGGGGTTTGTCGGCAACGGCTGGCACTGGTTCCACAACGGCGGCCACATCGAATACGGCTTTTACGACGAAACCTGGGCACCGCTGATCTATGACGGCAAGCATGGGCAGATGATCGAACTGGACACCGTCGGTCAGGCCGGGTCCGAGGCCGACCGCTATGCCGGCATCTACCAGACGGTGGCCGTCGTGCCGGGAGAGCGCTACGAACTGTCGTTGCACGGCATGTTGCGCGCCCTGGAAGAGGATCCCGACCGGGAGGGGTATCACTATCGGGTGCAGATCGGTGTGGATTACGAGGGGGGCAGCGACTGGACCCGGGTGGAAGACTGGATCGAACTGCCGTGGGACACGGTCTATCCTCGCCTGTCGCCTGGGGCTCTCGACTCCTACACAACCACCCTCACGGCCAGCGGCGGGCAGATGACCCTCTTTATCCGCGTCTGGAAAAAGTGGGGCACGGCCGGCCGTGAGCTGGATGTCAACCTGGATGCGATCAGCCTCAAGGGGGCCATGCCGGCCGATACCGACAAACCGTCGGTGAGCCTGACCGTCCCCGACTTTCCGGTCGCCGGCTGGAACTATGCCATCCCTGTGTCAGGCAGCAACGGCGTGGGCATCACCAGGCTGGAGCTGTACGATGGCAACACCCTGTTGGGCAGTGTCGAGCACGCGGTCGGCTTGCTGAGCCTGTCCCATAACTTTGCCTGGAAACCGGAGGCAGCCGGCCCCCATACCCTCAAGGCGGTGGCCTACGACGCCAGCGGGGCGAAAGGGACGGCCCAGGTGACGGTCCAGGTGGGCGAGGAAGGGCAATTTCTGACCAATGGTGACTTTGAGGGTGGCTTTGCCCCGATCCGCCTGGGCGTGGTGGGCAAGGGCTGGGGCTGGTTCTACAACGATGCCCAGGCCGGTTACGGCTTCTACGACGAGACCTGGCCTCCCGCCGTTCAGCAGGGCAGGCACTCCCAGATGATCGAGATCAACACCCTGGGCAGAAGCCGCTCCGACCCGGATCGCTATGCCGGCATCTACCAGACGGTGGAAGGGCTGACCGTTGGGGCAACCTACAAACTCTCCCTCTATGGCCTGGTGCGGGCGCTGGCGAATGACGAAGACCTGGTGGGCTACAACTACCGCGTCCAGTGGGGTTACGATCCCGGCGGCGGCACCGACTGGCAGGCCGTGGACAACTGGGTCGAGATCCCGTGGAACCAGGTCTATCCCCGCCTGGACCCGGGCACCTTCAGCGCCTACAACGGTGAGTTCCAGGCTCCCACGACCAAAATCACCCTCTTTATCCGGGTGTGGAAAAAGTGGGCCACCGTGGGCCGTGAGTTGGATGTCAATCTGGACAATATCCGTCTGACCGGGTACAAATAAAAGGAGGAACCGGGCACTTCAGAGGCGCCCGGTTCCTTTTGGGTCACAGAGCCGGCATGAAGCGGGGGATCCTCTTCTGGCAGTGGATGGTCCTGTTGCTCGTCTTTCTGATGGCGGTCGGGATCTATTCCATGCTGGCCGTGGTGCTGCTCCGCCAGAGAGGGGACCGCCAGGCTGCTGCCTCTGCTCTGCCCACTCCGCCGGGCGAAGCAGTGCAGATCCTGACCCCTGGGGAGGGGGCGCTCGTGCAGCATGGCACCGTGATCCCGGTCCGTGTCCTCATGGCCGAGGCCGGATTTCTCCAGGCCGGGCTTCAGGTGGACGGGGTCACGGTTGGGGTCCACATCAATCCCGACCCGCAGACGGTTCCGGCGATGGTGGAATGGGCCCTGGAGAATGTCGGCGAGGGCCCTCACCGGCTGGCCGTCCAGGCCCGCAAGGCCGATGGCGGGGTGACCACCTCATCGCCGTTGACCGTGACCGTGGTGCCGTCGGGCCGACTTGCCTTTGCCAGCAACCGGGATGGGCCGTATGCCATCTACACCATGGGGACCGATGGCCGGTCGTTGCTCCGCCTGAGCAGCGGGCCGGGCGATGCCCGGCAGCCGGCCTGCCGCCGGGATGGGGCTGTGGCCTTTGTGATCGAAGGCGGCGGGGGCGGGGCGATGATCCGCCAGGTGATGGGAAATGGCGAGCAGAACCTGTTCGCCGGCCGGGACCCGGCCTGGTCGCCCGATGGCGGACGCCTGGCCTACGCCGCCAGCGTGGATGGGGTGAGCCAGCTCTTCGTGGCGGTGATCGGTCAGGGCAACCCGGTGCAGGTGACCGCCGAGGAGGTGTATGCCGGCCAGCCGGCCTGGTCGCCCGATGGCACCCGCCTGGCCTATGTCGCCGAACGGGAGAAGAACCTGGACATCTGGGTTGTTTCCCTGGACGGGACGGGAGCACCGGTGCGCCTGACCGACGACCCGGCCATGGACTGGGCGCCGGCCTGGTCGCCCGATGGCAGCCGCCTGGCCTTTGTTTCCAACCGGGGTGGAAGCCACCAGATCTATGTCATGCGGACCGATGGCAGCGAGGTACACCCTGTGACCGATTTTCTCCAGGGGGCAGAAGCGCCGGCCTGGTCCCCCGACGGCTACTGGCTGGCCTTTGTGGCCTACAGCGGCGAGGGCAGCGGAGTCAACAGCCGTGAGCTGTATCTGATGCGCGCCGGTGGGCAGAACCCGGTGCGCCTGACCCACAACAGCCATGACGACACAGATCCAGACTGGATCGGAGAGCCGTGATCGGTCGAAGGCGCGGGCGGTTTGAATGGACCAGAAACGAGGAGCCATGCAACTGTTCGATTTTGAATGCCCCAATTGTGGAGCGCACGACATGGTGCAGAACGGTGAACAGCAGCTGCTCTGCACCTTTTGTGGCAGCCTGTTTGGCGAAGTCACGCGTATCTGCCCCAATTGCGGCCATTACAACGAAGAAAAGGTGCGCTATTGTGTGCGGTGTGGCGCACAACTGATCCGCGATTGCCCGGCCTGTGGTGCGGAGAACTGGATCCTGGCCGATCACTGTTTCCGGTGCGGCCGCAATCTGACAATGATCGAGCGGATAGCCCGCCGCTGGCAGCAAACCACACAGCAGCGGTTGTATGACCGGATGGCAGAAGCGGCTGCGCTGAAGGAACGGGAGGAGCGGGCCTCTCAGGAGCGGATGGCTGTGCTGGCGGAGGCAGAACGGCTCCGCCAGGAAGCGCTGGCCGCGGCACGCCAGTCCCAGCAGAAGCGCGACCGGCAGCTCCTCCTGCTGATCGTGGTGGCAACCCTGGTGTTTCTCCTGGCGGTGGTGCTGAGCCTGGTGCTGACCTTTGTCGGCCGTCCAGTCTGACCCGGATGGAGTTGCCCGATCTGGTCCCCACCCGGAGGAGGAGTGTTGCGGGGCGGCACACAAACAGGTCACGGAGGGTAGAATGACGGAAAAGAACGCAGAGGAACAGCAACCTTCCGCCGGGGAACAGGTGGAACGGATTGTCGAGGCTGCCCGGTCGCTGGGTGTCGAGGTGGACCAGGCAGATGCAACCCAATGGCTGACGGCCATGGCCGGGGCCCAGGCCGCGCCGGGAGACCTGGCTGTGGATGCCAGGGCCGGCATCTTTGGCCATCG
>DAOTYI010000283.1:0-22417 GCA_034434895.1 Anaerolineae bacterium | reverse complement strand
AGGCGGCCAGCGACTACCTGGGGGCCATCGAGGCCAGCCTGGCCAGCCCCAATATGGTGCTCGACCTGCGCATCCCCCAGAACCAGCGCTACCAGGGGGTCGTCCTCGACACGGCTGTCAGCCAGTACCTGGCCGGCGAGATCACGGTGGAACAGTGCATGAAGCAGATCTATGACGGCTGGGAGGAGATCACCAAAGAGCTGGGCCGCGAGGCGCAACTCGAAGCCTATCGGAATACCCTCGGCGTCAAAAAGTAGCCTGGGGACGCAGACAACCTCAGGGCCCGGTCCTGGGCGGGCCGGGCCTTGAGGCCCTTTCTCAAGTTGTGACAGGCAGGCAAACCGATGTCAGCAGGACGAACCGATGTCAAAACGGCCCCTCCTTTTCCTTTCTGGAAGAGGCAGTGGCAGGCATTTGTTTCCTGGACCGATCGCATGGCCGGCAACGTCTTTATCTGGCCGGCGGTCCTGGTTGTCCTTTTTCTGTCGATCTTTCCTTTGGTCATCTCCCTTTACCTGTCGTTATCGCATTTCAAGTTTGTCAAGGGTGGCTTTGAGATCAGGTTTGCCGGCCTGGCCAACTACCGCAAGCTCCTGATCGGCAGCGAAAAGACACACTTTTTGGGGGCCTTCTCCACCCCCTCGCCGCTCGGCTGGTTCCTGTTCGGCATGGTGATGGCCCTCGTCCTCTGGTCCCTGGTCCGTTATCTCTTCGGCGGGCATCGTTCTGTGGGTGGAGTGGTCGGCCGGTTCCTGGCCACGCTGGTGGTCGGCCTGCTTGCCTGGCTGCTCGTATCCACCCTCAGCCCACATGGCCGCCCTGGCACGGTGGTCGTCACCATCCTGTATGTTTTTGTGGGGATTGCCGTTCAGTACCTGCTGGGGCTTGGCCTGGCCCTGTTGACCACCCAGCACCTGCCAGGCCGCCGCTTCTTCCGCGTGGTTTTTCTGCTGCCGATGATGATCACCCCGGTGGGCGTGGCCTATATGTTTCGCATGTTGACCGACACCGACAAAGGCCCCTTCCGGCCGATCTGGCAGGCCCTGGGGTTGGGCCTGACCTCGTGGGTCAATGATCCGTGGGGGGCACGGGCGGCGGTGATGATCGGCGACATCTGGCAATGGACCCCCTTTATGTTCATTGTCCTGCTGGCTGCTCTGGAGGGCCAGTCTATGGAGTTGATCGAAGCCGCTCTGGTGGACGGGGCCAATCGCTGGCAAACCTTCTGGCACATCACCTTTCCCCAGATCCTGCCGGTCAGCACGACCGTGATCCTGATCCGGATCATTGAGGCCTTTAAGATCATAGACCTGCCCAATGTGTTGACCAACGGCGGGCCTGGCACGGCGACCGAATCTATGACCTTGCAGGCTTTCATCACCTGGCGGGCCCTCGACCTGGGTGGTTCGGCAGCCATCGCCTACCTGTTGCTCTTCCTGGTCACCTTTATCGGCATGGCCTACGTGAACCTGATCCGCCGCCGTGTAGCGGAGGTGTGAGCAAATGGGCCGATCCCTGTTGCGGCGACGATCCCTGATGACCCCTTCTTATCTGGAAAGGGCGATCACCTACCTGTTGCTGGGCCTGTGGACTCTGGTGGTGTTGTTCCCGATCTACTGGCTGGTGATCACCTCTTTCAAACTGCCGATTGACGTCAATACCGGCCCGTTTTACCTGCCCGGCATTGACTACAAGCCCTCCCTGCACGCCTGGCACTATATCCTGGTCGGTGACTTGAGCCGCGATACAAAGCGCAACTTTACGAACACGCTCATTGTGGCCCCGATCAGCGCCTCGCTGGCCCTGCTTCTGGGAACCGGGGCGGCCTATGGCCTGACCCGTTTCCACTACCGCCCCCGTCTGGGAGCGATCCTGTCCTTCATCGGTTGCCTGATTGTGGCCATCCTGGCCATCACTCTGGGGACGCCGTGGCAGATCGCCGTGGGGGCGGCCCTGTTGCTCTTCCTGTTGTTGTTACAAACGATCGGCAGGCGGTTCAAGCGTTCCCTGGCCAACAACGACATCGCTTTCTGGCTGATCTCCCAACGGATGCTGCCGCCGGTGGCTGTGGTCATCCCCATCTATGTGCTGTTCCAGCGCCTGGGCCTGCTGGACACCCGCGTGGCCCTGATCATCACCTACCTGGCCGTCAATCTGCCGATTGTCGTCTGGCTGATGCGCGATTACTTTTTGACCATCCCCCTGGAATTAGAAGAGTGCGCGGCCATTGATGGCGCCTCGCGCTATCGCATCTTCTGGTCCATCGTGCTGCCCCTGGCGACACCCGGCCTGGTGGCCACCTTCCTCTTTGTGCTGGTCTTTGCCTGGAACGAGTACCTGCTGGCCCTCTTTCTCTCCGGCGCCCGATCTCAGACGATGCCGCTCACCGTGGCAGCTCAGAACGCCACCCGGGGGCCGCAATGGTGGTATATGTCGGTCCTGATCCTGATCATGATCGTCCCGGTCATCGGCATGGCCATCGCCCTGGAACGTTACATCGCCCGTGGGTTGCTGGTCGGCGCGGTCAAGGGGTAGAGCGGCATGGTCATCCTGGCTCACGACCTGGGCACCACCGGCGACAAAGCCATCCTCTTTGACACGACGGGGGCCATCATCGCCTCGGCCTTCGCCCCCTACAAAACGGCCTATCCCCATCCCGGCTGGGCCGAGCAGGATGCGGCCGATTGGTGGCGGGCGGTATGTGGTTCGACACGACAGCTGCTCTCCGGTGGCATCGCCGCCGGCGACGTGGCAGCCGTCAGCTTCAGCGGCATGATGAACGGCGCCCTGCTGGTGGACAGGCAGGGGGAGCCGCTGCACCCGGCCATCATCTGGGCCGACCAGCGGGCCACCGCCGAAGCCCGGTTCCTGGCCGAGTGCTGTGGCTTTGAGGAGGTGTATCGCCGCACCGGCCATCGCCCCGGCGCTTCCTACACGGCGGCCAAACTGTTGTGGCTGAAACGCCACCGGCCGGACCTGTATGCCCGCGCCTGGCAGGTCCTCCAGGCCAAGGACTATGCCGCTTACAAGCTGTGTGGCATATTTGCGACCGATTATTCCGATGCCTCCAGCACCAACCTCTTTGACCTGGAACGGCTTACCTGGGCGGAGGGGATTGTCGGCGCGGTGGGGCTGGACCTCCACAAACTGCCTCCTGTGTACCCCTCCACCACCGTCATCGGCCGGGTGACACCCGCCGCTGCGGCCGAAACCGGCCTGCTGAGCGGCACGCCGGTGGTCATCGGCGGCGGCGACGGGGCCTGCGCCACGGTGGGGGCTGGCTCAGTGCGGCCGGGAGAGGCCTATACCTATATCGGCTCCTCCTCCTGGATCGCCGTCACCGCCGAACGCCCCCTCTACGACCCCCAGATGCGCACCTTCACCTTTGCCCACCTGGTCCCAGGACTCTATTTCCCCACCGGCACCATGCAATGTGCCGGCGGTTCCTTCGACTGGCTGGTGCGCCTGTTGGAGGGCCAGGGCGACGGCAGCCTCTACGATGCACTGAGGGCGGCTGCGGAACAGGTCCCCCCTGGGGCCAGGGGGCTGCTCTTCCTGCCTTACCTCATCGGCGAGCGAAGCCCGCACTGGAACCCGCTGGCGCGAGGGGCGTTTGTCGGCCTGACCACAGCCCACGGCCGGGCCGAGATGGCCCGTGCCGTGCTGGAAGGGGTGGCCTTGAACCTGAAGATGATCCTGGATGCCTTCCTGGAGCAGGGGGAGCCGATCCAGGCCATGCGCCTCATCGGCGGCGGGGCACGCAACCCCCTGTGGCGCCAGATCCTGGCCGATGTCTATGCCCTGCCCATCCTCCGGCCGGCATTGCTGGCCGAAGCAACCTCACTGGGAGCGGCCATCGCCGGCGGGGTTGGGGTGGGCCTCTTCCCCGGCTTTGAGGTGGTCCATCAGTTCGTCCAGGTCGAAGCAGGCGAGCAGCCTGATCCCGCCCACGGCCAGCCCTATGCTATTCTGTACGACCTGTTCCGGCGAACCTACACCCTTCTGGAGCCGATCTTTGAGGAACTGGCGGCTTTTGACTGAGGATTGGACAGGATGGAAATGATCTGTTATCTTGCCCCTGAATTCTTTACCGACCGGGAAAAGGTCCTGGTGGATGCGCCCCCGTTGTCGGCCTCAATCTTTCGCTTCGAGAGCGGTGTGTGTGGCGTGAGGCTCACCAATGAGGTGGGCGAACTGGTCCTGTTGCCCTTTCAGGGGCAGCAGATCTGGTCGGCCACCTTTGGCGGGCGGACCCTGACCATGAAGTCCATGTTCTCTGCCCCGCGACCCACCCGCCAGTACCTGGAGACCTACGGCGCCTTTCTGCTCCATTGCGGGGCTACAGCCATGGGGGTCCCGTCCAGGGAGGACACCCACCCGCTGCATGGTGAGTTGCCCAACGCCCCGTACCAGAAAGCATACCTGGTCATCGGTCAGGAGGCGGGGAGGCCCTACTTGGGCCTGGGAGGGCAGTACCAGCACACCGTCGCCTTTAACCACAACTACCTGGCCCAACCGCTGGTCAGGTTGTATGCCGGCAGCCTGTTGTTTCAGGTGACGATGACCATCAGGAACCTGAAACGCTCCCCCATGGAACTGATGTATCTGGCCCACGTCAACTTCAGGCCGGTGGATGGTGGGCGGCTGGTCTATAGCGCGCTCTGCACGCCCGAACATATCCGCGTGCGCCGGAGTATCCCGGCGCATATCAGGCCGCCCGCCGGTTATCAAGAGTTCATCGAGGAGCTGGCCTGCCATCCCGAAAAGCACAACCTGTTGAGCCCTGACCTGCCCTTCGATCCGGAGGTGGTTCTTTTCGTGGACTATCTGGCCGACGAGTCAGGCTGGGCCCATTCCATGCAGGTCCATCCTGACGGCAGTGCTGACTATATCCGTCACCGCCCCGACCAATTGGACAAAGGCATCCGCTGGATTTCGCGCACCGGTGACCAGGATGCCCTGGGGCTGGTCCTCCCTGCCACAGCCGAGCCGGAAGGGTATCTGGCCGAAAAGGCTAAAGGCCATCTCAAGATCGTTCCGCCCGGAGGCACTTTCCGGTGCGAGATGGAGATGGGCGTGCTGGCGCCAGCGGAGGCGGAGCGCCTGGAGGCCGAGATCGCCCGCCTGGTGGCGGCCGCCCATCCTTGATCTGCGGCTATGGAGTAACGATGAACTGCACATTGGGACTTGACTTTGGCACCGAATCGGCCCGGGCGGTCCTGGTGGATGTGGCCTGCGGCGAGGTCCTGGCCACGGCCATCCACCCCTACGCCGACGGGGTGATTGATGAGGCCCTGCCCGGCCATGATGAACCGCTGCCTCCCGATTGGGCGTTGCAGAACCCGGACGATTGGCTCGCCGCTGTGGAGGCCCTCGTCCCTGCTGTCCTGGCCCGGAGCGGGGTCGCGCCCGATGCGGTGGTGGGGGTGGGGATTGACTTTACGGCCTGTACCATCCTGCCCACCACGGCCGATGGCCTGCCCCTCTGTCGCCTGGAGGCTTACCGCCACCATCCTCACGCCTGGGCCAAGTTGTGGAAACACCATGGCGCTCAGCCCCAGGCCGATCGGGTCAACGAGCTGGCCGCCGCCCGGGGAGAACCTTGGCTGGCCCGCTACGGTGGCAAAATCTCCTCCGAATGGCTTATGCCCAAGGCGTTGCAACTGCTGGAGGAAGCGCCCGACCTGTACCATGCCGCCGGGCGGATCGTCGAAGGGGGGGATTGGGTGGCCTGGCAACTGACCGGTGTCCTGGCCCGCAACGCCTGTGCAGCCGGCTATAAAGCCACCTGGCACAAAACCGACGGCTACCCCTCGCCCCACTTTCTGGCTGCCCTGCATCCGGCTCTGGCCGACCTCTACACGGTCAAGGTTGCCGGGCCGGTTGTGCCACCGGGTCAACAGATCGGCGGGCTGCGGGCCGACTGGGCCGGACGGTTGGGCCTGGTGGCGGGCACGCCGGTAGCCGCGCCCATCATTGACGCCCATGCTGCCGTGCTGGGCGGCGGCGTGGGCGGGCCTGGGACGATGTTCATGATCATGGGCACCTCCACCTGTCACATGCTCATGGCCGGGCGTGAGATGCAGGTGGAGGGGATCGCCGGCGTGGTCGAAGATGGCATTGTGCCCGGTTACTTTGGCTACGAGGCCGGGCAGGCAGGAGCCGGCGACATCCTGGCCTGGTTTGTGGAACATGGCGTGCCGCCGGCTTATCACCGCGAAGCGGCCGACCGGGGCCTGTCGCTCCACGACCTGCTCACCGAAAAGGCCTCGGCCCTGCGCCCCGGTCAGAGCGGCCTGCTGGCCCTCGATTGGTGGAACGGCAACCGCTCGACCCTGGTGGATGCCGAATTGAGCGGGCTGCTCCTGGGCTGTACGCTGGGCACCCGGGCCGAGGAGATCTATCGGGCGCTGGTCGAAGCCACCGCCTTTGGCACGCGGGTCATCATCGAAGCCTTTACCGGCCAGGGAGTACCGGTCGGCTCGGTGGTGTGCGGCGGCACGCTGACCCGGAACCCGATGCTGATGCAGATCTATGCCGATGTGACCAACCGCGAGATGGCAGTGGCCGGCTCCGACCAGGTGACGGCCCTGGGCGCAGCGATGCTGGGCGCGGTCGCCGCCGGAAGATCGGGCGGCGGCTACGATTCCCTGACCGAGGCGGTGGCCCGCATGGCTCCGCCCCCCAGCCGCATCTACCGGCCCATTGCTGCCAACCTGGAACCCTACAACACCCTCTATGCCGAATACTGCCGCCTGTACGATTACTTTGGGCGGGGCCCCAACCGGGTGATGAAGGCCCTGCGCCGTTTACGGAAGAGCTGTCAGATGGAGAAATCACACTGAATCGAGGAGGATACAGACATGACCGCGATCCAGATCACCCCCCCGACCAACCGGCTCATCGGTCCGATGCCCAAGATCGGCATCCGGCCCACCATTGATGGGCGTTGGGGTGGGGTCCGTGAGTCGTTAGAGGAACAGACGATGAATATGGCCCATACGGCGGCCAGGTTCCTGACCGAACATCTGCGCCACCCCAACGGCCTGCCGGTCGAATGTGTCATCGCCGATACCTGCATTGGCGGCGTGGCGGAAGCAGCCCGCTGCGCCGAGAAATTTGCCCGCGAGGGGGTGGGCGTGTCGCTGACCGTTACCCCCTGTTGGTGCTACGGGGCGGAGACAATGGACATGGACCCCTACACGCCCAAGGCGATATGGGGCTTTAACGGTACCGAGCGCCCCGGCGCAGTCTATCTGGCGGCAGTGCTGGCCGCCCACAATCAAAAGGGCCTGCCGGCCTTCAGCATCTATGGCCGCGATGTGCAGGATGCCGGCGACACCTCCATCCCTGCCGATGTCCAGGAGAAGCTGCTGCAATTCGCCCGCTCCGCCCTGGCCGTGGCCTATATGCGCGGCAAGTCGTACCTTTCGATGGGCGGCACCTCGATGGGCATCGCCGGTTCCATCGTGGACCCCTCGTTCTTTGAGGCCTACCTGGGCATGCGGGTCGAGGCGGTGGACATGACCGAGTTTGTGCGCCGCATCGAGGAACAGATCTATGACCGGGAAGAGTTCGAGCGGGCCTGGAGTTGGGTCAGGGCCAATTGCCGGGAAGGGCAGGACTATAACCCTCCCCAGCGGCAGCGGACGCGGCAGCAAAAGGATCAGGATTGGGCGGTGTCTATCAAAATGGCCCTGATCGCCCGCGACCTGATGGTTGGCAATCCCCGTCTGGCGGAGATGGGCTATGGCGAGGAAGCCCTGGGCCGCAACGCCATCCTGGCCGGCTTCCAGGGGCAACGGCAGTGGACCGACCATTTCCCCAACGGCGATTTCATGGAAGCCATCCTCAATTCGTCGTTCGACTGGAACGGCATCCGCCAGCCCTATCTGCTCGCCACCGAAAACGATGCCCTCAACGGTGTGTGTATGCTCTTTGGCCACCTGTTGACCGGCACGGCGCAGATCTTTGCCGATGTGCGCACCTACTGGAGCCCGCAGGCCATTGAGCGGGTGACCGGCTACAGGCCGACAGGCGATGCAGCGGGCGGCATCCTGCACCTGATCAACTCCGGCCCTGCTGCCCTGGACGGCACAGGGCAGATGACGGTGGACGGCAGGCCGGCCATCAAACGCTGGTGGGAGGTCACGGCAGAGGATGTGGAAAAATGCCTGGCGGCCACCACCTGGCATGCCGGCATCACCGAGTATTTTCGCGGGGGCGGCTGGTCTACCGATTTTACAACACGGGGGGGGATGCCCGTTACCCTGAGCCGCCTGAACCTGATCAAGGGGCTGGGGCCGGCCCTGCAACTGGCCGAAGGGGTCATCGTCGAGCTGCCGGAGGAGGTGCATGCCGCGCTCGACGAACGCACGAACCCGACCTGGCCGACGACCTGGTTTGTGCCGCGCCTGACCGGCAAAGGGCCGTTCCGCGATGTCTACTCGGTGATGTACCACTGGGGGGCCAATCATGGTGCCTTCTCATATGGTCACATCGGCGCCGACCTGATCACCCTGGCCTCGATGTTGCGCATCCCGGTCTATATGCACAACGTGGCCGAGGAAAAGATCTATCGCCCCAGCGCCTGGAGTGCCTTCGGCACTGCCGACCTGGAAGGGGCCGACTTCCGGGCCTGTGCGACCTTTGGCCCGCTGTATGGTCGCTACCTGTGAGGGGACTGAGTCCATTTTCGTCACTGCGACCAGGGGCAGGGAGGATAACATGACCCGATTCCTGGCCTTTGATCTGGGGGCGGAAAGTGGCCGGGCCGTTGTGGGCCATCTGGATGACGAGCGCCTGCATCTGGAGGAGATCCATCGCTTTTCCAACGGGCCGGTGCAGGTGCTGGACAGCCTGTACTGGGATGTGTTGCGGCTGTGGAGTGAGATCAAGCAGGGCCTGGCGCTGGCCGCCAGGGCCTGCGGCGACAGCCTGGTCAGCGTCGGCGTGGACACCTGGGGGGTTGACTTTGGCCTGCTGGCCGCCGACGACACCCTGTTGGGCAACCCCTATCACTACCGCGACCGCCGCACCGACGGTATGATGGACCTCGCCTTTGAAATCGTGCCCCGCACCATCATCTACGAACGCACCGGCATCCAGTTCATGCAACTCAACAGCCTGTATCAACTGCTGGCCATGGCCCGGGCGGGCTCTCCGCTCCTGGCGGCGGCCCGCACCTTCCTGAACATGCCCGATCTGTTCAACTTCTGGCTTAGCGGGCGCAAGGTCAGCGAGTTTACCATCGCCACCACCAGCCAGTGCTACGATCCCCGCGCCGGCGATTGGGCGCGCGATCTGGTGGACAGGCTGGGGATCCCGGCCCATATCTTTGGCGAGATCGTCCCGCCCGGGACGGTGCTGGGAACCCTGTTGGGCACGGTGGCCGAGGAGACCGGCTGCCGCCCCCTGTCGGTGATCGCCTCGGCGGGCCACGATACTGCGGCGGCTGTGGCGGCAGTGCCGGTCGCTGCGGCCGGAGGTGCAGCCCGTCCCCCCTACATCTACCTCAGCTCCGGCACCTGGTCTTTGATGGGCGTGGAGCTGACGGAGCCGATCATCAACGCCCGGAGCCTGGCTTACAACATGACCAACGAGGGGGGAGTCTATGGCACCTTTCGCTTTCTGAGAAACATCATGGGCCTGTGGCTGGTGCAGGAATGCCGCCGCGAGTGGGCCCGGGCCGGCGACCCCTTGACCTATGACGATCTTACCCACCTGGCCGCCGGAGCCCCTCCCTTTGGCTCCCTGATTGTGCCAGGCGACAGCCGCTTCCTGCCACCGGGCGACATGCCGGCTCGCATCCAGGCTTTCTGCCGCCAGACCGGCCAGCCTGTGCCGGAGAGCAAAGGGGCCATCATCCGCTGTGTGCTGGAAAGCCTGGCCCTGGAGTATCGCTGGGTGGCCGAACGGCTGGTCGAGATCGCAGGCCATCCCCTGCCGACGATTCACATCTTTGGCGGCGGCTCTCGCAACAGGCTGCTCAACCAGTTTGCCGCCGATGCCACCGGCCGGACCGTGATCACCGGGCCGGTGGAAGCCACGGCCATCGGCAACCTGTTGGTGCAGGCCATCGCCCTGGGCTACCTGGCCAACCTGGATGAGGGCCGCGCTCTGGTGCGCCGCTCTTTCCCGGTTGAAACCTATGAGCCGCACGACACGGCTGCCTGGGATGAGGCCTATGAGCGGTATCTGAGCTTGAGAAGCGCACAGATCACCTGATCCGGCCAGAAGCCGGTCGGAATAGAGGTCTCAGCCGGTGGATCCGTTTCTGGTTGAAACCGGCCCAGGCCCTGGGACCGTAAGACCTGGCGGGTCTTTTGGGCACCCCCGCGGGGTAGCCGACGGCACTGCTGTCGGCTACCCCGCGGCCCTTTCGTCAGATGTAGGGCAACTGCTCGCAGTTGCCCTACGACCGGGCGGCAATTGCCTCTTTGGGCGGTTGCCGGTATAATAAGCTCCGCTCCCATTTGCTTCCCTGCGGCTCATGGGGGCTTCGGGGAGAGAGAGCTCTGCGCCGTCTCTGCGGGAACCAAATACGCCCGGAGCGTCCTTTGTGTCTCTGGTGGTTTTCAGACTGAGTCAGGAGGGAACCCATGTTGCTGATCTGGTTTGTGTTGGACAACTCATCGCTGCTGGACGAGCTGCTCGAAGCCTGGACCGACGCCGGCGTGCAGGGGATCACGATTCTGGATAGTACCGGCTGCCACCGCGTGCGGGGGAGAAGCAGCACGCACGATATGCCGCTGATGCTTGGCCTGAGCCGGCTGCTGCGGACCGACCAGGTGGGCCACAACACCCTGTTCGCTGTGGTCGAGGGGATGGCCGTGGTGGAACGGGTGGTAACGGCTACGGAGCGGGTGGTCGGCGATCTGAGCCAGCCCAATACCGGCCTGCTGTTTGTCGTGCCGGTGACGGCTGTTTGGGGTCTGCCCAAACAGCCGGGAAAGGGGTTGTGAATGGCCATGACCTGGATCGTCTTTCTCCTTTCCAGCACCCTGCTCGTCCTGGCGGCGGTCAAGCTGGCGCAGTTCGGCGATGTCATTGCGGTGCGGACCCGGCTGGGCGGGATGTTCATCGGCGTCCTGCTCCTGGCGGGCGCGACCTCCCTGCCCGAGTTGCTGACGACGATCAATTCGATGGGGCAACAGGTCCCCGGCCTGGCTGCCGGCAACCTGTTGGGCAGCAATATGTTCAACATGTTCTTGCTGGCCATACTCGACATCATCTACCAGCAGTCGCGCATTCTGCGGCGTGTGGCCATGACTCATGCCCTGACGGCGGCGCTGGCCACTGTCATGATCGGGATGACCACCTTCTTTATCCTGGCCGACCTGCCGCTGCGCATCGGCTGGGTGGGGATGGATAGCCTGGCCCTGATCGGGGTCTATGTGGCCGGTATGCGCCTGATTCAGCAGAACGGCCAGGCTTCCGGCGCGGTGGTGGAAATGACGGAAGACCGGCCGTTGATCTCCCTGTGGCAGGCCCTGGTGGGCTTTGCCCTGGCCACGGTGTTGCTGGTGCTTGTGACCCCCTGGCTGGTGCAGTCCAGCAAAGAGATCGCCGACATCACCGGGCTGAGCACCGGCTTTGTGGGCACCGCCCTGGTGGCGATGGTCACCTCGCTGCCGGAAACGGTGGCTGTCGTCGCCGCGGCCCGCCTGGGGGCATTTGACATGGCCGTGGGCAACCTGTTCGGCAGCAATGTGTTCAACATGTTTGCCCTGGGCCTGGCGGACCTGTTCTACACGCCGGGCCGGTTGCTGGCGACCATCCATCCTTCTTTTGCCCTGGTAGGGTTGTTGGGTTTGTTGCTGACCAACCTGGCCCTCATCGGCAACGTGGCCCGCCTGGAGCGCCGCCTGCTCTTTGTCGAACTGGATGCGCTGCTGATCTTGCTGCTCTATCTGGGCGGCATCTACTTCCTATACCTGCGGGGTATCGGCTGACAGGGAGGGGGATGGTGGCCAGGACCGTCGTGGCCGGCGCCTTGGGCGAGTGCGTCCATGTGGCCGGCGTGCTGAACTTTCTACGGCTGGCCCAGGCCGCCGGCTGGCGGACCATCTTCCTCGGTCCGGCTGTTCCGGTCGAGCAGTTCGTCGAGGCGGCGGCCCGCGAGGGGGCTGATCTGGTCGGCGTCTCTTACCGTTTGACGCCCGAAACGGGTGAACGGCTGTTGGGTGAATTTGCCGAGGCAGCCGACGGATTGCGCACCGCCGGCGTGCGGTTCGTCTTTGGCGGCACACCTCCGGTAGCCGAACGGGCCCAGGCGTTTGGCTTTTTTGAGCGTTGTTTCGATGGCAGCCAGCCGGCCGAAGCGGTGTTGGCCTACCTGAAAGGCCAGGAGCATGATCTCCCCCTCGAGGCCGACTATCCCCAGACAACGGTGGAGCGCATCCTGTGGAAAGCGCCCTTTCCGCTGCTTCGTCACCACTTTGGCCTGCCCACCTTGGAAGCTACCCGGCAGGGGATCGAGCGCATCGCCGAGGCGCGGGTGCTGGATGTCATCTCCCTGGGCATTGACCAGGACGCTCAGGCCAACTTTTTCCACCCGGAGCGTCAGGACCCGCGTCGCACCGGGGCCGGCGGGGTGCCGGTGCGACGCGCTGATGACTACCGTGCCCTCTATGCCGCCAGCCGCCGGGGCAACTATCCCCTGTTGCGCACCTACTCCGGCACCGACGATTTCATCCGCCTGGCCGAGATGTATGTGGAAACCATCCACATCGCCTGGTGTGCCATTCCTCTCTTCTGGTTCAACCGGATGGACGGCCGCGGCCCGTGGGACCTGGAAGGTTCTATCGCTGAGCATCAGAGGGTGATGGCCTGGTATGGCGCACGGGGCATTCCGGTAGAGCTGAACGAGGCCCACCATTGGGGGCTGCGCGACGCCCCCGATGTGATCTTTGTCGTCTCCTCCTACCTGGGGGCGTATAATGCCCGCGCCTGGGGGGTGGGCGATTATATCGTGCCCCTTATGTTCAACAGCCCACCCGGCCACTCCGATGCGATGGACCTGGCCAAAATGTTGGCCGTGCTGGACCTGATCGCTCCCCTGGAAGGCCAGGGGGAGGGGTTCCGCATCTGGCGACAGACCCGTACCGGCCTGCTCAGCTACCCCCTGGACCTGGACGCGGCCCGCGCTCACCTGGCTGCCAGCATCTACCTGCAGATGGCCCTGCGGCCTCATATTGTCCATGTGGTGGGCCACACCGAAGCGCATCATGCCGCCACGGCAGACGAGGTGATCGAGGCCTGTCGGCTGGCCCGGCGTGCCCTCGAGAACGCTCTGCGCGGCCAGCCGGACATGACCGCCGACCCGGCCATCCAGCAGCGCCGGGCGGAACTGGTCCGCGAGGCCGGTATCACCCTGGAAGCTATCCGTGCCCTGGCCAGCCCAGACACCGTTGACCCGTTTACCGATCCACCCACCCTGGCCCGGGCTGTGACAGGCGGGGTCCTGGACGCTCCGCACCTGCGCAACAACCCCTTCGCTCGCGGCCAGATCGTCACCCGCATAGACGAGCGTGGTGCGTGCGTGGCGGTGGACCCGGCCAGCGGGCGGACATGGGGCGAAGAGGAGCGGCTGAAGTGCCTGGGGATCGCTGTGTAGAAGGAAGGAGAGGGGGATATGGGCAAAATAACCCATTATACTGTGATCGGCGCCGGACATGGCGGCAAGGCCATGGCTGCCCATCTGGCTCTCATGGGCTTCCCGGTAACGTTGTATAACCGGACGGCAGCCAACGTGGAGCCGATCCGAAATCGTCAGGGGATCGAACTGGAAAGCTATGAGGGAGGGCCTTTCGGTTTTGGCCGGCTGGCCCTGGTCACCTCCAATATAAAAGAGGCGCTGGCCGAGGCGGACGTTGTCATGGTCGTGGTGCCCTCCTCGGCCCACGCCGATGTTGCCCGGGCTGCTGCCCCCTATCTGCGGGATGGGCAGGTGGTCGTGCTCAATCCGGGCCGCACTCTCGGCGCTATCGAATTCGCCCACGCCTTGCGCCTCCAGGGCTGTCGGGCCGACGTGACCGTGGCCGAAACGGAAACACTGATCTACGCCAGCCGGTCAGATGGACCGGCCCAGGCGCGGATTTTCAGCATCAAGGAAGCGGTCCCTCTGGCTGCCTTGCCTGCCCTCCGCACTCCCATGGTGTTGGAGATGCTCAACCCGGCCTATCCCCAGTTTATAGACGGTGGAAATGTGCTGCAGACCGGCCTGAACAACATGGGCGCCATCTTTCACCCGGCCCTGACTCTGCTCAACGCCGGCCGTATCGAGAATACCGGTGGTAATTTTCAGTTCTATATCGAGGGGGTCACCCCTTCCGTAGCCCGGGTGCTGGAAGTGCTGGACCGTGAGCGGGTGACTGTGGCTGCAGCGTTGGGCATCCGTGCCCGGACGGCGTTGGAATGGCTCAGGATGGCCTATGATGCCAGAGGAGAAGATCTGCACCAGGCGATCCACAATCAGGTGGGTTACTATGGCATCATGGCCCCGCGCAGTCTGAACCATCGCTACATCACCGAAGATGTACCCATGAGCCTGGTGCCCATCGCTGCCCTGGGGCAACGCTATGGGGTCTCGGTGCGCGGCATGGACAGCATCATCCGCCTGGCGTGCATCATCCACCGCACCGACTACTGGCGGCGCGGGCGGACATTGGATAAGCTGGGCATTGATCAGATGAGCGTCGGCGAGCTCACAAGCTATGTGAATGAGGGAGGGGACGGGGGTGTTGGCAGCGATCCTGGCCTGTATTGACCAACGGCAGGCCGGGCAGAAGGCAAAAGGAGACCGGGCATGGCCGAAGAGGTAGAGGGGAGGATCAAACGGCTGGAATACCTGCTCATTGACCTGAACGGCACCGTGGCCCTGGATGGTGAACCGATCTCCGCTGTGGCCGAACGGCTGACCGCTCTGTCGGCCCACCTGACCCCTTATCTGGTCACGGCCGATACCCACGGCCGGGCAGCCGAGATAGCCGGGCGGCTGGGGGTGCGGTTGCTCCGCATTGAAGGGGGGGATGAGGCCGCCCAGAAACGGGCCCTGGTGGAGCGTCTAGGGGCAGAGCGGGTGGTGGCCATCGGCAACGGAGCCAACGACGCCGAGATGCTGGCCACGGCCGCTCTGGGGATCGCCGTTCTGGGGCCGGAAGGGCTGGCCACCGCGGCCCTGCAGGCAGCGGACGTCGTGGTCGGTTGTATCGAGGATGCCCTGGACCTGTTGCTCCGCCCCAGGCGCCTGGTGGCGACCCTGCGGCTCGGCTGATCTCGCCGATGCAGGCTGATCCCTGGAGAGGAGAGAGGCACATGATCACGATCACCTGTCTGGTTGACAACTCGGTCCGGTCCCGGTCCCCCCTGTGGGGCGAGCATGGCCTGGCTTTCCTGATCGAAGCCCAGGGCCGGAGGGTGCTGTTTGACACCGGCGCCAGCGGTACGGTGTTGATGCACAACCTGCGGCAGATGGACATCCTGCCCGCCAGCATCAGTGCCCTGGCGCTGAGCCACGCCCACTACGATCACACGGGCGGGTTGGCTGCCCTGCTGGCACGGCGGCCCGGCCTGCCCCTGTATGCTCACCCCGGGCTGCTGCGTGAGCGGTTCTCCCGGCAGGGCGATCAGGTCCGGGCGATCGGCTTGCGGCTGGCGGTACCCGATCTGCGCCGCCTGGCCGACTTGCGTCTGAGCACCGCTCCCCAGGAGATCCTGCCCGGCCTGTGGACGACGGGGGAGATCGCGCCCCGGCCTGAAGCGGAAGGCCGCAGCCCGCATCACCTGGTCCGTGACGGAGATCTCTGGATGCCGGACCCCTACCGTGACGACCTGGCCCTGGTATGGGAAAGCCCGGCCGGGTTGGTGCTGATCTGCGGCTGCTGCCATGCCGGTTTGCTCAATACCCTGTCCCACGTGCGGCGAACCTTTGGCCGGGATCCGGCGCTGATCATCGGTGGGACGCATCTGATCGAAACCGACCAGGAGCACCTGAGCCGGCTGGTGGAAGTGTTGCGCCCTCTGGGACCGCCGGCGCTGTACCTCAACCATTGTACCGGCCAGGCAGGCTATGTGGCTCTGGCTCAGGCCTTTGGCGAGCGGGTGGCCCCCTGCCCGGCCGGGACCATCCTGGAATTTTGAGACCCAATCGGGAGAGGGTGAGAACCGTGACTCGTTCCCATCGAGGCGAGTGGATCGCCGGTGGGCTTGTCGTTGTGGCTATTGTTGCCCTCCTGGCGGCCATCGTTGCGCGTCAGGCACCGCCCGCGCCGGGTGGTGAACTGGCTGCCGGCCAGAGCGAGATGCTCCACGCCCGGGTGATGGAGGTGATGGAGGAGGGGATGATCCGCCAGGGCGAATTTGAGCAACCCTATCAACGTCTCCGCCTGCGCCTTGGCGATGGAGCGTTGGCCGGGCAGGAAGTGGAGGTCGAGCATGGGCTGGTGGGCCTGACCAACCAGAGCCGGATGTTCCGCGCCGGCGACCGGGTGCTGGTGGAACACAGCCGCACTCCAGACGGCGAGGAACTGTTCTTCGTCACCGATTATGTGCGGACCGGGCCTTTGTTGTGGCTGACGCTGCTGTTTGTGGTTGTGACGCTCTTGTTGAGCGGCTGGCAGGGGGTGCGCTCCCTGAGCGGTATGGGAATCAGCCTGCTGGTCATCGTCGTCTGGATCGTGCCCCGCATCCTGGCCGGCTGGAATCCGGTCCTGGTTGCCATCCTGGGCGCGGTGGTGATGATGGGCATCAGCCTGTACCTGGTCTACGGCTGGCGGGCCAAAACGCACGTGGCCGTGGTCGGATTGTTCCTCAGTCTGATCCTGACCGGCCTGCTGGCGGCCTGGTTCGTGGACCGGACGCGGCTGTCGGGCTTTGGGGCCGAAGAGGCGGGGTTCCTGCAGGTAGCCGGGGTGCACCTGGACTTGCAGGGGTTGCTGTTGGCCGGGATTCTCATCGGCACATTGGGCGCATTGGATGATGTGGCCATCAACCAGTCGTCGGCCATTTTTGAGTTGCACAAAGCCAATCCCGGCCTGGGCTGGCGGGCTCTGTTCCGGCATGGCATGGTCATCGGGCGCGACCATATTGCGGCTATGGTCAACACCTTGCTGCTGGCCTATGCCGGCGTGGCCTTGCCGCTCCTGCTCCTGTTTTCGGTCTACAGCGAACCGCTGAGCACAACCCTCAACCGTGAGATCATGGCCGAAGAGATCGTGCGCACCCTCGTCGGCAGCCTGGGGCTGCTGGCCGGTGTGCCGTTGACGACCCTGATCGCCGCCCTGGTTGCCCGGCGCAAGCCCTCCGATCCGAAGCGGATAGACCAGAAACTTGAAGAGGACAGGATGGGATGAGTGAATCAGTATCGCCCACACCTGCAACTTCCGCGGCCGTTTGCTGTTGCCTGCCGTAGGCGGGTTCTGTCGGCTGCTGGCGGGGGCGCCGGGGTGATCCGATCCGGCTGGAGCCGATCCGAAAAAAGGGCCAGGCAGTTCCGAACCGCCCGGCCCTGGGGAAGCCCGCTACGACCAATCGGGCCGCAACCGGTCCCGGCCTGACAGGTATCGCTCCACCGCCATCGCGGCTCTGGCCCCCTCGGCAGCAGCAATGACCGCCTGCTTGAGGTGATGACACAGCACATCGCCTGCGGCAAAGACGCCGGGGATGCTGGTCTGCATCGCCTCATCCACCATCAGACACCCTGTCTCCATGGCCGGGAATTGGTCCTCCAGGAAATCGGTGATCGGCCTGCCCCCTTGCAGGTAGATAAAGACGCCGGCGACCGGGATCCTCTGCGCCTCGCCTTTGGCCGGAGCCACCACCACCCCCTCCACCTGCTGTTCCCCCACCACCTCTCGCAGCCGGGTGGCCAGGTAGATCTCCACCTGGGGGTGGTGGCCGATCTCGGCCACCACTCGCGGCGAAGCCTTCGGCTCCGATGTGGGCACCAGCAGATGGACCCGGCGGGCGAAGCGGGTGAGGAACAGGGCCTCTTCCAGCGCTTCATCGTTGCCGCCGGCCACGGCCACTTCCCGGTCCCGGAAAAAGGCGCCGTCACAGGTGGCGCAGTAGGAAACACCCCGCCCCACGAGCCGTTCCTCGCCAGGGATGGCCTGGGGCCGTCCCATAGAGCCGGTGGCGACGATCACGGCCCGGCTGCGGTACACCCCTTTGCCCCCGTGGATCTCCTTGATCTCCCCGTGCAGGCGGGTGGTCAGCACCTTGTCCTGCACAAAGCGGGCGCCAAAGCCCTCGGCCTGGGCGCGGATGCGGGCTACCAGCTCGCCACCGCTGATCTCTTCAGGCACACCGGGGTAGTTGACGATCTTGCCGGTCATCCCCAGCGCTCCCGAGGTGAGGCCCTTGTCCACCACCAGGGTGTTCAGCGCCGCGCGGGCAGTATAGATGGCTGCTGAGGCGCCGGCCGGCCCCCCGCCGATGATGATCACATCATAGGGGGCAGCCTGGCTTTCCCCTTCTGGAAACAGGCTCAGTTTCAGGTCCATCGCGATTCTCCTTCCGGTTCGATAGCGCCCGCCGTATTTGTTTACCGCAGAGACACAGAGGGCGCAGAGATCCTTCCTCGAAGCCTCCATGAGCCTCAGGGAAGCAAATGGGAGTGGAGCCTTCAGGCGGAAAAGGCCGGCTGAAGCCCAGACTCCAGCCTGACCTCCATTGTCTCCTGTTCAGGTGACAGTCACCTTATACCACCAGCGCCTCGGCGACCAGGTCCCACACCCCTCTGACCTCTACGCCCAGATTGTAGTGCTCGTTCAGGTCCGCAAGTTGCGTCTTGCAGTTCTCGCAGCCGGTGATGACCCATTGGGCGCCGGTGCGCTGGATCTGCTCCACTTTCTTGCGGCCCCCCTTCATGCGGGCCTCTTTCATCTCCGGCTCGGCGATCAGCCCGCCGCCCCCGCCGCAGCACCAGTTCAGTTCCCGGTTGGGGGTGAGTTCCCGAAAGTCGGTGGCGACGGCGCGGATGAGCAGGCGCGGCTCTTCGAAGACGCCGACGTTGCGGCCCAGGTTACAGGGGTCGTGATAGGTCAGGGGAGCGTCGAACATCCCCGGCCGGACCCGGATGCGCCCTTCCTGGAGATAGGAGGCGATCAGTTGCACCACGCTCATGCGCTGGATGCCGGCGATTTCGTCCCCAAACCAGTGGTCCCAGAACTGGAACAGCGTTCGGGTGGCGTGGCCACATTCGGCGTAGGCGATGGCCTGCACGCCCAAGCGGCGGGCCTCCTGGACGATCCAGTGGGCGGCCTGCTTCGCCTTCTCCGTGTCGCCGACAAAGAAGGAGTGGTTGGTGGCGGTGAACATGCTCAGCGTCCAACTTTCCTTCGCCGCGTGGAAGATCTTGGCCATGGGGACGATGGCGTGCTCGCCGACCACCGGCACGTACAGGACGCGCGCCCGCTCGTCCACCGGGATGCGCAGGTCGGGCACGCCCCACTCCTCCCGAATCCGCCCTTCCAGTTCGCGGAACTGGTCTATGTAGAACTCTTTGAGGGCGTCAATGATCTCCCCCTTGCTGACCTCGGCGTTGCCGATTTCAGCCACCATCTCCATGCCCAGTCCCTCTTGCAGGAGAGCGTAGCGGGCCGTGCTGACCAGGAGGCCGGTGTCCAGGTGGAAGGGGCAAACCAGCGTGCAACGCCGGCAGCCGGTACAATCCCAGAGCGCTTTTCGCAGTTCCTCCACCGTCCGCTCGTCCGGCCGATGGGTTTCCCGATACCAGTCCAGCAGAGGATTGCCTTTGGACTGAAGCAGTTTCTTGACCAGCAGCGCCCGATAGGCGGGGATGTGAGCCAGGTCGCGGGAATAGGCGTAGAAGTGGCAGGCATCCGCACACAGCCCGCAGCGAATGCAGATGTCCATAAAGTATTGGAGCGGGCGGCTGATGCGCTGGCGCATGACTTCTGTAAAGGTCTCCAACATGGCACCCTCCTAACTGTAGGCCACCATCTTGGCCAGCGGGTAGCCGACCATATGGCTGAATTTGCTGAAGGGGAAGTAGACCATCAGGAGTTGGACGAAGGCAAAGTGCCAGATGAAGGACAGGCCGGCACTTTGGGGGACAGGCTGCCAGTTGAAGGTAGCCAATCCCAGGAAAAAGCGGGGCAACTCCTGCGCGTCCAGCGTGGGGATGAAGTGGAGGTGGAGGCCGGTCACCGCGATCCCGATCAGCAACAGAAGGGCCAGGTAATCCTGAGGCACCGACAGGTGCTTGCGGCGGCCCTCCAGGCGATGGGCCAGGGCGTAGAGGAGGAGGGCGCCGAACGCCAACCCCATCAGGGTGCCAAACGCGGCCCAGATCGCCGCACCTCGCAGGGCGGGGAGATGGACAAAGACGGGCAGATGGTGGACCAGCGCCAGGAAAAGGGCGCCATGCAGGGCCAGGCCCGCCGTGATCGGCAGGGCAGAGCCACTGATTGTGATCGCGTTGAACACCATCTTCAGGGTGACCGTCTCGATGAGCATCTCCAGAAAGGGCCCCCACCGGCGGTGGGGGCGGGGATACAGGGCCAGATGGCCGGCCACAGGTCTGGCCCGCCACCACCGGTAGAGCCGGTACGCCAGCCCGCCGAGAAAGACGGCGAGGGCGATGTAGGGGGTGATGTAGTAGAACAGAAAGGCCAGGGTTGCCATAGACACCTCCATGTAGGACAACTGCTCGCAGTTGTCCTACTATGAGCAGTTGTCCTACTTGACGCGGCGGATGTAGAACTTGAAGACGCCCTCGCCCTTCTCCATGCCCAGCAGTTCGTTGCCGGTGCTCTTGCACCAGGCCTGGATGTCGGCCACGGAGCCGGGATCGGTGGCCAGCAATTCCAGCACGCCACCCACGGCGATGCTCTTGATCTCCTGGCTGGTCTTGACCACCGGCATGGGGCACTTCAGCCCACGGGCGTCCAGCGTCTTGTCGGGGGTGTATTCTGCCATTTTATGCCTCCTCGTTTTTTTATTTTTACCGCCGAGAGCACCGGGAGCGCAGAGGTATCCTTTCTCTGCGACCTCTGTGACCTCTGCGGTCAGACAAACAGCGTGATGTGGGATTGGTTCGCTTCGGCAATGTAGGTCGCCGCGCCCACCACGTCGGTGACCTCGTCAATCAGGTCCTCCCGGCGGATGCCCATGACCTCCATGCTCATCTGGCAGGCCAGGAATTGGACCCCCAGGTCCACCGCCATCTGGCGCAGTTCGGGCAGGGTGGCGACCTGGTGCTGCTTCATCATCTTCTTGAACATCCAGCGGCCCATCCCCCCCATGTTCAGTTTGCTGGGGCCGATGCCGTTGATGTCCCGGAGGAACAGGCTCAACATGCGTTCAAAGAGGGTCCGGCCGGTGGGCACCTTCTTCTTCAGCGCCTGGAGGCCCCAGAAGGTGAAGAACATGGTGGTCTCGATGCCGCTGGCGGCGGCGGTGGTGGCGATGATGAAGGCGGCCATCACCTTGTCCATGTCGCCGCTAAAGACGACGATGGACGCTTTCTGGGCTTCATGTTCATGCTCGCTCATCTCGTTTTTCTCCTTTCTAGTGATAGAATTCGCGTTGAAAAGATAGAATCAAACCGACGTGATCTCGGCAATGCGCCGCAGGCGACCTATCAGGTTGAGCCGTTCAGCGCCTATCTCGGCGAAGGTGGCGGCGACACGCTGTAACAGGCGGGAGAGATGCCGTTGTTGTTCCCGATCCAGGACCGGGACCAGGGAAAGGGCTGCCTGGAGTTCCTGGACCGGCAGGCCGGTGGCCGTCGTCACTGCGGCCAGATCCGGCTCCCCGCCCTCATCGGCAGGGCGGTCGAGGAACTGGCCGGCATAGACGGCGGCGACAAACCGGCCCTCGATCTCGATCCGCTCCCACAGGTAGCGCAGGCCGGCATGGCAGGTGGCCATGTCCCCCGCTTCTGCCAGGGCTGCCCGCCAGGAGTGGAGGCACCGTTCCCGTCCGGCCCGCGTGTCGAGGATCAGGCTGCAGAAGCGGCAGGAATTGGCAATAGGGGTGAGAGGGGTGCCGTCCGGGGCCGTGATGAGGGCAGCGACCCCCAACGCCTGGGCAAAGATCTCCTGAATGGCTTGCAGGCAGGATAGGGGCAGGGCGTCTGGCGAGGGGGACGGCGGGGCTTTGCCTGTGGGAGCTCCGGGCGGTTCGGCTGCTTCCAGGCTGGCCTGCTGCTGTTGCAGCCACTCCTCGATGGCCTGACGCGGGAAACGCCACTGGCCGCCCACCTTGAACCCCCGCAGCCGACCATCGGCCAACATGCGGTAGATGGTGATACGGTCTACCTGCAAAAGCTCCTGCAACTGCCGGACCGTCAACAGGGCCTCTATCCCGTTCATACAGGCGTCGCTCCACACGGGTCTGCGGCCAAAAATTAGCTCGACGGGCTTAGATTTGACCTCACCCCTACCCC
>DAOTYI010000282.1:0-21254 GCA_034434895.1 Anaerolineae bacterium | reverse complement strand
CAATGCTGTCAAAGGGACGAAAGTCGGCCAGCCCCTTCAAGGCCAACACTTTGGTGATCGCCGCCGTCAGGGTCGTCTTGCCATGATCGATGTGCCCAATCGTCCCCACGTTGACGTGCTCTTTCGTCCGCTCAAACTTTGGCTTCCCCATGCTGAACCTTCCTTTCTGTCATCCCGGTTTTCGGGTCGGCTGATCCCTCGGCTTGAGCTTTGGGCCAGGGCCGCAAAACCGCGCCATTCTACCTCAAAACCCCGTTCATGGCAAATTCACGGGGTGCTGTTGCCATCTGAGTTACCGCCTGCCTCCCATGAGAATCCGCTCCAGCACCTCAGGGGCCACCGGGGCGTAGTGATCGAACTCCATCGTATAGGTGCCTCGCCCCTGGGTCATTGAGCGCAGATCGGTGGCGTAGCCAAACATCTCGGCCAGCGGGACCATGGCCCGCACGGCCTGCATCCCTACCCCCCGCGGGTTCAGGCCCTCGATCTCGCCACCACGGGCGCTCAGGTCACCGATGATCGCTCCGCTGAACTCATCGGGGGCGACGGCTTCTACTTTCATGATCGGTTCGAGCAGCACCGGGGCTGCCCGCTCGGCCCCATTGCGCAGGGCCAGCGCTGCTGCCGCCTTGAAAGCCAGTTCGGTGGAACTTTCCTGGTCAAAGCTGCCGCCGATCAGGATGGCCCGCAGCCCCACCAGGGTATAGCCGGCCAGCACGCCGCCGTCCAGCGACTCGCGGACTCCGGCCTCTATCGCCGGCACGAACTGCTGCGGAAAGTCTGCTTCCCGGGTCTGGTTGACAAACTCGAACCCGGCCGTGGCCGGCAGCGGTTCCAGGCGGAGGACCACCCGGCCAAATTGATTCCGCCCTCCCACCTGACGCAGGAATTCACCCGTGCTTTCCACCGGGCGGGTGATCGTCTCGCGGTAGGCCACCTGGGGCTTGCCCACATTGGCCATCACCCGGAACTCGCGCAGCATCCGGTCTACCAGGACTTCCAGGTGCAATTCTCCCATGCCGCTGATGAGCAACTGGCCGGTCTGTTCGTCGGTCTTGACCTGGAAGGTGGGGTCCTCCTCTGCCAGGCGTTGCAACGCCTCGTTCAGCCTGTCCTGGTCGGCCTGGGTCCGGGGCTCGATGGCCACCGAGATCACCGGTTCCGGGAAACGGATTGATTCCAGCACCACCTGGTGGGTAAAGTCGCACAGCGTATCGCCGGTAAAGGTTTCCTTGAGGCCAACCGCCGCCCCGATGTCACCGGCCTCGATCGTCTGCACCTCTTCCCGCCGGTTGGCGTACATCCGCAGCAGCTTGCCGGTCCGCTCTTTGCGCTGCCTGGTCGGGTTCAACACGGCACTGCCGACGTTCAGCCGACCCGAGTAGACCCGCAGGTACACCAGCCGGCCCACATAGGGATCGGCGACAACCTTGAAAGCCAGGGCAGCGAGCGGGCCGGACTCGTCGGCGTGGCAGGCCCGTTCCTGACCCGTTTGGGGATTGGTGCCGACCACCGGCGGCACATCCAGGGGCGAGGGCAAATAGTCTACAATGGCATCCAGGACCGGCTGCACCCCCTTGTTGCGCAAGGCCGAACCGCACAGCACCGGCACCAGGTCCCCGGCGATGGTTGCCCGGCGCAACGCCCGCCGCAGCTCAGCGGCCGAGATCTCCTCCCCGGCCAGATATTTTTCCATGATCTCATCGTCACGCTCGGCCACGCGTTCAAGCAGGGCTTCCCGGTGCTCCAGAACCGTTGCCACCAGCTCGTCGGGCACTTCCCTGGTGTCCTGGACCGTCCCCAGGTCGTCGGCATAGAGGATGGCCCGCATGGTCAGCAGGTCCACAACCCCCTGGAAGGTATCTTCGGCCCCGATCGGGACCTGGATCGGCACCGGATTGGCGGCCAGCTGGTCGCGGATCATCTCGACCGTGTGCCAGAAGTCGGCCCCCAGGCGATCCATCTTGTTAACGAAGCAGATGCGTGGCACCCCATACCGGTCGGCCTGTCGCCAGACCGTCTCAGATTGGGGTTCGACCCCGGCCACCGCATCGAAAACGACCACTCCGCCATCCAGGACGCGCAGGCTGCGCTGGACCTCGGCGGTGAAATCAATGTGGCCGGGTGTATCTACGATGTTGATCTGACAATCGCGCCAGAAACAGGTGACGGCAGCGGCCGTGATAGTGATGCCCCGTTCCCGCTCTTGCTCCATCCAGTCGGTCACGGTTGTCCCATCGTCCACATTGCCCATGCGGTGCGTGCGCCCGGTGTAAAAGAGGATGCGCTCCGTCGTCGTCGTTTTGCCGGCGTCAATGTGGGCAATGATGCCGATGTTCCGGGTTCGCTCGAGCGGATATGCCCTGGGCATGGGGCGTCCTCGAATATCTAATATCTAATATCTAATATCTAATACCGATATCTAATGTTTACACGAGGATTTTGATTGTCAGATATTGGATATTGGATATTGGATATTACCAGCGATAGTGGGCAAATGCCCGGTTTGCCTCCGCCATCTTGTGGGTATCCTCACGCCGTTTAATGGTCGCCCCGGTGTTATTGGCGGCATCCATCAGTTCACCGGCCAGCTTTTCGGCCATGCTCTTGCCCGGCCGCTTGCGCGCCGACTGGATGAGCCAGCGGATGGCCAGCGAGATCTTGCGTTCGGGGCCTACCTCGACCGGCACCTGATAGGTGGCTCCCCCCACGCGGCGCGGCTTGACTTCCAGGATCGGCGTGGCGTTGCGCAGGGCCTGGTCGAACACCTCCAACCCTGGCCGTTTCATCCGCTTCTCGACCAGGTCGAGCGCGTCGTACATGATGCGCTGGGCCACGCTCTTTTTGCCATCTTTCATCAGTTTGTTGATGAACCGCGCAACAACTTCGCTGTTATATTTGATATCCGGTTCGATCTCTCGCCTGGCAGGACGATTTCGTCGTGGCATGTCTGACCTCTACCCCCTCCTAGGCAACTTTCGTCTTCTTGGGCAGCTTGGCCCCATACTTGGAGCGCCCCCGCTTGCGGTTCGCCACCCCGCCGGAGTCCAGCGCCCCTCGGATGATATGATAGCGCACACCTGGCAGGTCTTTCACGCGGCCGCCACGGACCAGGACCACCGAGTGCTCCTGCAGGCTGTGTCCTTCGCCGGGGATGTAGGCGGTCACTTCAATGCCGTTGGTCAGGCGGACGCGGGCGATCTTGCGCAACGCCGAATTGGGCTTCTTGGGGGTCATGGTCCGCACCTGGGTACACACCCCCCGCTTCTGTGGATTGCCCTTCGGCAGCCTGGTGGTCCGCCCTTTCAAAGCATTCGAGCTAAAGCCGAGGGCCGGCGCTTTTTCCTTTTTCGGTTTGGGCTTGCGCCCTTTTCTCACCAACTGATTGATTGTAGGCAACTCGTTCCTCCTCTCGCTGCTGGCTGTCGGGCCTGTCATCTCCTGGCACATAGAGGGCCACCGCAAACGGGCCGCGATGGCCTCTCCATGCTACCCACCCTGTTCATTTGCATCGCCGGATGGCGATACAAGGCTGTTGAGTATTTACAAACTCTGAATTTAGCACAGTTTGGATCAAAAGTCAAATCACTCTGCCGGTCAGACCGGTTCTGCAAACAGGCGGGCCAGCTCGTCTCGTTCGAACAGCGGCAGTGGGGCCGGGCCCTCCGCCGTGAGCTGCTGCACCATCGGCGGCCCTGGCACAACCTGGCCGATGACCCGCGCTCCAATGCCGGCCTGCTGCAAAGCCGCCACCATCTGCCCCGACTCCCCTGGCGCGGCGGTCACCAACAAGGCCCCAGAAGCGATCAGGCCCCAGGGATCGAGCCCTAACACCTGGCAAAAAGCAGCCGTTTCTGGAAACAGAAGGACCTGGGCCGGGTCCACGATGATCCCTTTCCCACTGGCCTGCGCCAGCTCCCACAGCCCGGTCGCCAGTCCCCCCTCCGTCGGATCGTGCATGGCGTGGGGTTTCCCAACCCGGCAGGCGATCTGCGCCTCGCGCAGGACGCTGATCCCCGGCTCTTTCAGAAAGCGCCGGCCACGGGCGACCAGGTCGGCCCCGAGCTGGCGCACCAGTCGGTCACCCAGTTCCCGGGCCAGAATGGCCGTCCCCTCGATGGCGATGCCTTTGGTCAGGATCACGTCGTCGCCCACCTGGGCTCCGGCTGTACAGACCAGGTCTTCCTTGTCAACCTCGCCTAACATCAGGCCCACGGCGATCGGCCGGTCTAACCCGCCGGTGATCTCGGTGTGCCCCCCACACAGGGCAATGCCCAAAGGCCGACACGCCTGGCTGACCTGCGCCAGGATGGCCTCGACCAGCGCCCGGTCGGTCTTTTGCTCCGGCAACAGCAGGGTTAACAACAGCCAGCGCGGTGTGGCCCCCATGGTCGCCAGATCGTTGGCATTGACATGGACAACGTACCAGCCGATCTCGTCGGTGGCAAAGGTGATCGGATCGGATTTGACGACCAGGTATCGGTCGCCCATGTCCAATACGGCTGCGTCCTCCCCTACCCGCGGGCCGAGCACCAGCCGCTCATCCTGCCCTCCATAGCGGCTGAGCAGGGCCTGCAGGAGGTCCATTGGCAGCTTGCCAACCCCCAACACCCCGGCGTGCACCGTTCCTCCTGGCCCCCCGGACAAAACCAAAGGACACAAAGGCAGAAGGCCGAGTTCCAATCGGCGCAAAGAGAAGGGCCTCCCTTGTTGGGAGGCCCTTCCGGTTGATTGCGCCGTAGCTCACCGGACAGACGGAGGTGATGCTACGGCGCCGGGTGTACGACTACAGTCCATGGACATCACCTCCCTTTCCTATAATAGCTTGCGCAAAACACCTGCCAGCTTCTGCCGGCCACCCTGTTTCTCTCAGAGCCTGTCTGAAAACCACCAAGACATAAAGGACACCACGGGTATATTCGTTTCCTTCGTGTTCCTTTGTGGCCTTTGTGTCTTTGTGGTAAGCTTTTTAGACCAGCTCTCAACAGGTTGCCGGGCAACCCACCGGCCACACCGACCTCCAACAAATTTTATTATCCCATAGGATGAGAGTTTTGTCAAATCGGCCACTCTGTGATAAACTATAGGTTGCAGCCGGGACTGACACCCAAATTCTGAATGTTGACCAAACACCGATCCGCTGCAGCAGGGCCGGTTTGTGGTCAGGCCGGGCCGTGTCAGAGCCGTTGGGCCCCGATGGTCACCGTCTGGTCCAATGCCAGGCGGTCGGGGCGACAGCCGGGATCGAAAGGTTTCGCCATGAATCAAGAAACCATTTTGATCGTAGACGACAACAAGCAGATCGTGTCGGCCCTTTCTGTTGTTTTGCAGGCGCAAGGGTACAACCTTCTGACCGCTTACAATGGCCGTCACGGCCTGCAACTTGCTCTGGAGAAAAAGCCTGATCTCATCTTGCTTGATTGGAATCTACCAGAACTATCTGGAGATCGGGTGCTGCAGATCCTCCGTGAGAGAGGAAGCAAAACCCCCGTGGTGTTGATGACCATTTACGGTTCTGAGAATGTGGCCGTTCAGGCCTTTCGCCTGGGTGTCCGTGACTATATCCGCAAACCTTTCCGCGTGCCGGAGACCCTGAAGGTCATCGAGAGGGCCCTGACCGAGGAGCGCCTGCGACGAGAAAAGGAGCAGATTTCCCAGCGGCTCGAAGAGGCCAACCGCCAGCTGGAGCAGCAGTTGTTGGAGTTGGCCACCCTGCAAGCTATCGGCCAATCGGTCACTTCTGTCCTGGATCTGGAGCAGGTGTTGGACCGCGTCGTTGAAGCGGCCTGCTATTTCAGCGACGCACGGGAGAGCACCCTCTTTCTTCTGGATGAGGCCAGGGATGTCCTGCTCCTCCGTTCTCATCATGGCGTTGACCGCAGCCGTAGCCGCGAACTGGCCCTGAAATACAGCACCAGCCCCCTGCGCCAGGCCATCGAAACAGGCAAGCCGCTGTTCCTGACCAGCAAGGCAGCCGGCTATTCCATCAAACTCAGAACCGACTACCTGGTCCAATCCCTGCTCTATGTGCCCCTTTTCATCCAGGATCGCCCTCTGGGTCTGTTAGGGGTGACCGACAAAATGGGCGGCAAACCGTTCACCGAGGAGGATGCCCGTCTCCTCACCTCTCTGGCCAGCTACGCGGCCATCGCCATCGAAAACGCCCGCCTGTACGAATCGGAAAAGGAGCTGGCCCGGGCTGCTGCTGTCAAGCAGATGATTGTGACCCTGTCCCATTATATCATGAATCCCCTGACTGCCATCAATCTGAGCACCTATGACCTGACGATGAAGCACCAGAACGGCCTGATCACCTGCCCGGATGATACCATCAAGCGCAACTTGCAGATGATCGAAATGAACATCAAGGAGATTGTGGCCGTCATCACCATTTTGCAGCAGCTTGCCTCGCCCAGGAGCACCACCTATGTGGGCGATACGGAGATGATTGACATTGAGGATGAGGTGAGGGAGAGGGTCAAAAAGATCCGGGCGGAATACCCTGGATTGGATACGATTCTGTCTGCCTCCCTGTCTCCGGAAGCTTCTGAGGCAGCCAGGGGAGGGGCATAGGCGTCAACTTAAGGCGCGGGCGATTGGAAATCGCACCTGAAGAGCCTGCAGCTGGCCGTCCGCAGGCCGCTGAGGTGCGACTTGAGTCGCTTAACTTGACGCATATGCGGGGGAGGGGATAGGCTCAAGACCGAAAGTTTCTAATTCGAATCCCCGGCGTGTCAACCGATTATGAACCATCCCTTGTGGCGGAAGTTCAATATTGGCCGGAAGAGCAGATGGGCGACTCCGAGTTGATCCGCGTTATCATTGCCGATGACCACCCGGTCGTACGGGCCGGCATCAGGACCCTGCTGGACAAGGAACCCGATCTGTATGTGGTGGGCGAGATTGGGGAGGGGGGCCAGGTGGAGGAGATAACCTGTCAGCAGGAACCGGACGTGCTTGTCCTGGATATCAACATGCCCGACCTCGCTCCTCTGGAGATCACCCGCCGGCTGAGGAGCTGCTGCCCCGCTACGCAGATCTTGATCCTGACGGCCTACGACGACGACGCATACGTGACCGGTTTGCTTTCGGCCGGAGCGACCGGTTATTTACTCAAAGAGGAGGCCCTTGACACGTTGGTGACAGCTATTCGGGCGGTGGCCCACGGCCAATCGTGGCTGAGCCAACGCATTGCCGGCCGGTTGGCCCGCAAAGCCATCTTCCGCGCCGGAGGGACTACTGTGGAGGCAGGGCTACTCACGCCACGGGAACGGGAGGTGCTACGCCTTCTTGCTCTGGGCCTTGATAACGACGAAATCGCCATGAAACTGGTCATCTCGCGTCGCACAGTCCAGAACCATGTCAGCAATATCTACGGCAAGCTCGGACTGGACTCGCGGGCCGAAGCGGTGCTGTATGCCATCCGGCATGGTCTGGTGGATGTGAGCCAGGTAAAAGGGCCGTGATCCGTCTGGCATGGAAAGGGTTGTGGGGACGCAAAGCACATATGGCTCTGACCCTGTTTGGTATCGCCATGTGCACGCTGGCGCTCACCACCAGCAACGGGATGCTGAGGCACATGAAGGCCGAACGGACCCAAGATGTGGCCCGTTTGGCCGGTCGCCTGTTGCTTCAATCACCCGATGCCGGTTATCCGCCGTTCAAGAATGTATTGCGCTTCGACTCTGTGGCCGAGGTACTCGCTCGACCTGATGTCATCGCTGCCCAAAGCACACCACTGCTGTTCCTGGTCCTGGCCCCGGCCGACAATCCGATGGACGTCGCCGGGGTGATCGGCCTGGGGCTGTGGCCCGGCCATGAGCAGGCCTGGCTGGGGACAGCCAAGGTCATTTCGGGCCGGGCCACGCTGGTTGGAGAAGAGGAGAGGGGGGTTATCCTCGGCAGTCAGGCTGCTCGCTTCTACAACGTGTCAGCCGCCGGACAGACGATCACCCTGGCCGGGCATGGTCAGGAACCGTGGCATGTGGTCGGTATCCTGCAGGCAACTCAAAAGGCCGCTGTTACCAAATTGGATACCGTGGACAATATAGTGATGATGTCATTGGCCGATGCTCAGGTGGCCTTTGGCCTGGAAGGGTGGATATCGGCCCTGCTGCTCACGGCCAAAGAGGGGCAGGCAGATAACCTGGCCCATTCGCTGGCTGAGGGTTATCCTGCCCTGGAAATCAACACCCAGGAGGATATTCACCGCCTGTTGCTCAGAGAGCTGGAACTGCCGGGCAAGTTTTTGGGTACGATTTCATGGACAGCATTTGCCATTGCCGTCCTGATCATCGCCAACCTGATGAACATCATTGTGCGGGAGCATACACAGGAGACTGGGTTGATGCGGGCCATTGGCCAGGAACGGTCTGTCACACGGAGCGCAGGGTACACCCTGACAGAAGCTTTGCTCCTCAGCCTGAGCGGTGGGATGCTGGGTATCATGGCCGCGGTGGTAACAGCACAACTTTTCGGTTGGACGTGGATCTTGGTCTGGAGGGAAGTGCCGCACGTAATTGGGTTGACAGTGGCGGCTGGCCTTCTGGCAGGTATCTACCCCGCCTACCGCGCCACACGGGCCTATCCTCAGGTGTTACGTTACGACCAACTGCAGCGACAGATGGAGGAGGTCACCGCCGAGAAGCGGGCTATAGACCTGGCCTACTACCATCTGGTGCGCGGCCGCGAAGAAGAGCGAGAGAGGTTGGCGCGCGACTTGCACGATCAGGTCATCCAAAGCCTGGTGGGACTCAAATTCTTTTTGGCCGAAAGGGGGGAGGGATCGCAGGCCAGGCTCCAGGTTGAGCTGGATGAAGTTATCAATACACTTCGTGAGCTATGCGGCGACCTGCGGCCGCCGGCACTGGACCAGTTGGGCCTGGTTGCCACGTTGCGCTCGTACGTGGATGACCTGAGCACGCGGACGGAATTGCCGATCGAATTGTACATAGAGGGTAACGAACAGCGGCTGTCATCAGAGGTTGAACTGACCCTTTTTCGGGTGGCACAGGAGTCACTGATCAACGCCTGGAAGCACGCTCAGACACCGAAAGTCAGGGTGAGCTTGCGGTTTGGTGAAGAGGTGGTCGAGTTGACGATAAGTGACTGGGGGCGGGGCTTTGTCGTGCCGGAGCGATTGAGGATGCTGGCCGAGGCTGGCCACTTTGGACTGGTGGGCATGCAGGAGCGGATGGAGCTCGTCGGTGGCGCCCTACGCCTGACCTCGGGGCCGGGGCAAGGTACAACGATTGTAGCCTGGGTACCGCTGCGCCCATGAGGCAATTTGTATGAGACAGGCCCCTGGCATTGCGCCGGGGGCTTTTGTTTTCTTGCCTGGGACTGGCGTACCGGGTCAAAAATGTGAGTGGGGTACTATGCAAATGGGAACAGACACCGATGACACAACAGGCCAGGTATGTTATTATTTAGCGGTAAATCCGAGGGAAAGTGAAATGAATAGAAAGATCAACTGGTGGCTTATCGTCACACTGGTGTTCCTGGCGGCCCTGGCTTTTACTTCTGCCAGCAGCTTGCTGGGGTGGGGATTGAGCCGCGGCGGGAGCGATAACGGCTGGGAGCGATGGCGATCAGGGGTGGGCGCTAACTGGGAGATACGGCAGATAGCATTCCTCCCGTTCCGTTGCCTGATGCCGGCCCTGTTTATCACCCTGGTTGTCGTGGGAATTATCTGACTGGTGCAGGTCATCAGCGCCTCGCCAAGTCAGGGAGCAGGCGGATCAAGGGCCGTCCCGGCCCGTCGGGGTGAATCTCAGGAGGAGGCCTGCACTGAGTGTGGCCGGTCTGTTCAGGCCGGTTGGCAGGTTTGTCCCTATTGCGGGCAGAAATTGAACTGAAGGAACCCGCAGCTTCAGAGAAGGCCGGGGCTATTTTGCCTATGGAGGGAAGGAGATGAGCAAGATGTGCGATTGGGGTTTCTGGTGGTGGTTGTTCCCGTTTTTAGGCCTGGGAATGATGGTCCTCTGCTTCGGGATGATGTTCCTGCGCTGGCTTTTCGGCTGGCCCAGGTATCGAGCTGACTGGCGCTGGTCCGAACCGTTCCGATCCGAGCCGCCGGAGGACGAGGTAGCCGAACTGCGGGAGGAGATCAAGGCCTTGCGTCGGGAAATCAGTTCATGGCAAGAGCACCGAGAAGGAAGGCTATCATAACAATCTACCTCACCGCCTCACAGAGCAGAGAGGGGCCTGCGGTAGTTGTCAGGGCGTTTCACAAGGGGGTATAATGGTGTTAGATATTGCGTTCAAAAACTTGCGGGCGCGCAAGACGCGCTCTATCCTGTGCATCCTGGCAGTAATGGTCAGTGTGTTTCTGAATGGAACTACACTGACTATGAACAAATGGATGTATGAGACCATGACCTCAGAATTGGCTAAATACATGGGCAAGATCTTCATCCAGCAAGAGGGTGCCGGTTATCCACCGATTGACAGCAGCATCAGACAGGAAATCGCCGACGCCATTTTGTCTCGCAGCAATGACCTTGGGTTGAACAGCGCTGAAAGTGCACCGTTGCTTTTCATTCGCATCGAGCGTGGCATGATGCCCTTTATGCCAGCAAAGGAAATGATCATCGGCATTCCACCTGGAAAAGAGAAGGTCTTGATTGGCAACGTGGAGGCAGCAGAAGGGGTTAACCGTTTCCCCGGCGACCGCGGGGAGGTGGCGATCTTGGGAGCGGATGCGGTTGCATCATTTGGAGCCTCGGTCGGCCAGGATGTAACGATTAACGGCCAGCTCATCCCTGTCATCGGCGTCTTGAAAAGATCGAGCATGGACAGCGTCAACATTTCTGCCCTCCTGCCCTTGGAGACTGCGCAACGCCTTTTTGCTCAGGAGGGCATTGTCTCAGCGCTGCTACTGACTCCTAATGATGTCAACCAGACCTCCGAAGTGGGAGTGGCGCTCCGCGAGAGTTATCCTGCGTTAGAGGTGGTAACTCAGGACGACATGTTGGCCGAGGCGCAGAATGTGATGCGTATGCCGATGGCATACATGAGTCTCATGAGCGTGACAGGGTTGGTGGTGGCGGTAGCTGTGATTATGAGCACGATGGTTATGGCTGTGATGGAGCGCACACGGGAGTTCGGCACCCTGCGTGCCATTGGTGGTCGGCGGCGGTTGATCATGGGCATGGTGTTTGCCGAAACGCTCTTCCTGGCCCTGATCGGTGGCCTGCCCAGTATAGGGTTTGTACTCCTGGTAAGCAGTTGGATGAACACCTCGCCACCCAACGCGGGGCAGCTTTTGCAAGTAATCGGCTTTGCTGTCATCGCGGCTGTGATCGCCGGACTATATCCGGCCTGGCGTGCGGCCCATGTAGAACCACTAGAGGCATTGCGTTATGAATAAGATCGTTGAAGCCCAGGAAGTGTGGAAAATCTACCCGCTTGGCGAGAAAAAGGTTGAAGCCCTGCGCGGCGTGAGCCTGAACGTGGAGCCAGGTGAATTCGTGGTGATCGTGGGTCCCTCCGGCAGCGGCAAGTCCACCCTGTTGCACCTGATGGGAGCGATGGATATACCAAGCCGGGGAGCGGTGTATCTGGATGGAATGAACCTGGCAGAGATGGGCGATGGCGACCGCACGCACCTGCGTTGCCACCAGATCGGCTTTGTCTTCCAGATGTTTAACCTGCTGCCCACCCTGACGGTGCTGGAAAACGTCGAACTCGTATTGCGGCTGGCCGGGGTGGGCCGGTCGGTGCGCCGCGCCCGAGCGACTGAGGTGCTGGCACAAGTAGGGCTGACCGAGCAGTTACACCACCGGCCGGCGCAACTTTCCGGCGGCGAACGGCAACGGGTGGCGATTGCCCGTGCCCTGGCCAACCGCCCCCGGCTGCTGCTGGCCGACGAACCGACCGGCAACCTGGATAGCGCCAGTGGCCTGGCCATTGTTGACCTGTTTCGCCAGTTCAACGCCACGGGCCAGACCATCGTGATGGTGACACACAATGAGGAACTGGCGCGCTATGCCAGTCGGGAGGTTGTGCTGCGCGATGGGCAGATTGTCGTTCAGTAATCCAAACAGAGCCTCAAAACTATCATGATTCCGTGAATTCATGATATTTTAACCACCAAGACACGAAGGCACCAAGATTTCAAGGTCGTTCTTTGTGTCTTGATGCCTTTGTGGTCAGCCTGCCGGGTCAACGGCCTACCTCCTGTGATCGAAGGGAAAATCGGTGTCCATCCGTCCCATCTGTACTATCCGTGTCCCATCAGGGGTCAACCTGTTGTGAACCATCCCGACGCTCACGGCACTTATTCTAATGGGCGGCCCATTGACGGGCGCATCGCTTAATCCAGCGCGCACATTCGGGCCAGCAGTTGCTACAGGCAACTGGTCAAATTTCTGGGTATACACGGTCGGCCCCTTACTCGGAGGAGGGATAGCTGCCCTCTTTTACAGGCATGTTACCCAACAAATGACATCAATGCCGGAGGCGATTGAACAGCCATCAGCAAATTGAAGGAGATATGCAATGTCTGAAGAAAAGAAGTTAGATAAGGAGGCCATACTGAACGACTTTGCCGCCCTCTCCCCAAAGGATCAACGTCTTCTCGCCACTGAGATTGTGCGGCGGCTGCTCGTGCGGGATGGCTGGCCTTGGCTGGCTCAGGTGATAGCCGACGAATGGTGGTGCAGGCCAACCTGCCCCCCTTGTTGGCCGCGCGGTGGATGGCGTTGGGGTTGGTGATCTCACCACATCAGGGAGCCTCTAATGAACATCTCGTCTGCCCGCAAGTCGTTTTGGATCGTGATGGGATTTGCAACGCCGATCTTTCTCTTGAGCGCCATTCGGCTGGGGATTGCCCCACTTTTGCCTCAGTTTAAGCAGAGCTTTGGTGCGGAATATGGTGTGTTGAGCCTGATACCGACCGCCTTCTTCCTTTCAACGGTTTTGCTCGCAGCGCCCCTGGGTCATCTGGCGATGCAGATTGGCCTCCATCGCTGCGCTTTGAGCATCGTGGGCCTTGTCATTCTGAGCAGTTTGCTCTGCGCTGCCACAGACCACCTCTGGCTGCTGATAGTATTTCTATTTGTTATGGGGATGGCGCTATCGGCAGCATTTCCTCTGGCGCGAACGGCGGTAGATATGGTATATGCGCCAGGCGCTGCCGGGCGCGCCATGATGCTGATCGGCTTTCCCGGTATGATAGGTTCCATGCTGGGCGGTATCCTGTTTGGGCGACTGGCCGAACAGATGGGCTGGCGAAATAGCTTTGTCGTCTTCGCCGTCGTCGGATTGCTGCTAGGCGTCTTTTCTGGGGTGGTCCTGTTTCGTCGCGAATACCGTCCCAGGCCGCCGGAGCGCGCTGCGGCCTCGTCCCGCAGCGTCCTCAAAAACCGGGCACTGTGGTTGCTGTCGCTGGCCAAGGGCGGCGGTTACGCCGCCGGGCAAGGCGTGTTTACCTTTGCGCTGCCGATGCTGATGGATGCAGTGGGATACAGTCCCCTCGAAAGCGAAATGAACTCACCTGGCGACAATCCGCTGTTTGTGCCCGAAGAAGAAAGTTTCTTTATTGGAGGAAACTTCCACGGTCAACCCACCGCTATGGCGCTCGATTACCTTTGTCTGCTGATGACAGTTACCGCCGGGTTCAGCGAGCGAGGGCTAAACAGCTTGCTGAATCCTGCTCTCAGCCATCTGCCTGATTTTTTGACGCCGCACAAGGGTCTTAACACCGGCCTGATGGTTTCGCAATACACGGCCGCTTCGCTCGTCGCCGAAAGCCGCATCTTGTCGCATCCGGCCAGTGTCAACTCGATCCCGGTTGGGGGCGACCAGGAAGATTACGTCAGCATGGGCCTTACGGCTGCCCGCAAGTCGCGTCAAGCTATCGAGAATCTGGCCGGGGTGCTGGCCATCGAAGCCATTGCTGCCGCACAGGCCCTGGAATTCCACCGCCCTCACCGACCGGGCATAGGCACCACCGCTGCATACAGTGCCATCCGGCAGGTCGTTCCGCCTTTAGAAGATGATCGCCCCTTGTACCCCGATATCGAGGCAGTTTGCCAGATCGTTTCCCAACATAAGTTACTGGAACAGGTGGAGACGGCCATCGGAGAGCTTGAAAGTTTGTGAGCGGTTTTGAGAAAGTTAAACCACCGCTCAGTTTTCCCCTTCGTGTGTTTTGTATCTCTAAAACCGCTTTCCAACCCGCGGAAGAAGTATCAGCCGATAATCCGCCGCATCTCCTCATACAACGGTTTCAGCCGGCCGTACATCGGTTTGTAGACCCGGTGGTAGAGGCCATCATAGATCTCCCGCGTGTTCGGGTTGGGGGCAAAGACACGGCCCACGCGGGTCATCTCGCGCACTGCCGTATCAAAGTCGGGGTGGAGTCCCAGCCCCACGGCGGCGACCATAGCGGCCCCCAGGCCGGAGGCTTCGTAAAGGTGCGGACGGGCCGCAGGCAGGCCAAAGAGATCGGCTGTCAACTGCAAGGCAGCATCACTCTGGGAGCCACCGCCAGCCACCCGCAGCTCGGTGACGGAAATGCGGCTGCGACGCTCGGTGCGTTCCTTGCCCTCGCGCAGAGCAAAGGCCAAACCTTCCAGGATGGCGCGGTAGAGGTGTGCCCGGCTGTGCAGGTCACGAAAGCCGATGATCGCCCCCCTGGCCTCCGGCCCCGGCACCTTCAGCCCCGGCGACCAGTAGGGTTGCAGGATCAGCCCCATCGAGCCGGGGGGAACCTGCTCGACCAGTTCATCGAATAGCTCCTCCGGCTGCACGCCCCTTTCCTCGGCCAGGCGTTGCTCCCGATGGGCAAACTCCTGCTTGAACCAGTTGACCATCCAGTAGCCCCGGTAGACCTGGACCTCCAGGCTGTAGCGGCCCGGCACGGCCGCCGGGTAAGGTGGGATGAGGGGGATCACCTCGATATACCGTTGGTGGGTGGTGTTGATCGTGGCCGTGGTGCCGTAGCCCAGACAGCCGATGTGCGGTTCCAGGCAGCCGGCGCCGATCACTTCGCAGGCTTTATCGGCAGCGGCGGCGATCAGGGGCAGACCGGCCGGAATGCCGGTCGCCTCGGCGGCCTGCGGCGTGATCTCTCCCAGCAGACCGGTTGGCGGGATGAGTTCAGGCAGCAACGCCGGGTCCATCGGCACTGCCCGCCACTTCCAGTCCCATGAGGCCGCCCAGCGCAGGTTCTTGTAGTCGAAGGGGAGGTAGCCCACCTGACAGCCCACCGAATCCACAAAGCGGCCGGTTAACCGGTAGGTGAGGTAGCCGGACAGCAGCAGGTACTTGTGGGTTTTGTCCCAGATGTCGGGCTGATGGGTGCGGAGCCAGTTGGCTTCGGCTTCGGCCTGGAGGTAAGCCACTGTTCCACTCATGCCCACCAGCCGGAAGGCCAGTCCCCACAGGCCACCCACCCGCTTCAGCCCCTCGGTACGGCGCTGGTCCAACCAGAGGATGGCCGGGCGCAAGGGCTGGCCGTTGCGGTCCAGGTTCACCACCGTCCCCCGTTGGGTGGTCAGGGCCACGCCGGCGATTGCTGCCCTGGTCACCCCCGCCTGTTGCCAGAGCTGCTGACAGGCGCGGCACAGCGAATCCCAAAAGTGCTCCGGGTGCTGCTCGGCCCAGCCCGGCCGGGTGGAGAAATAGGGAACAATCTCCACCCGCGAGCCGGCGATCAGGTTGCCTTTCAGGTCGAACAGCAGCGCCCGCACGCTCTGAGTGCCCTGGTCAATGGTCAGGATCTGTTCCCCGCTCATGGTGCATTCTGTTCTTTAGAGCCAGTCTGAAAACCACTAAGGACACGAAGGACACAAAGAATTCTGTCCACTCCTCCTCATTTCTTTGTCCCGCGTGCTTCCGTGTCGGAGTGAAGGCTTCAGCCGGATTTTCTGCCTGAAGGCTCGATTCCAGAGTGTTGTCTGAAAGGGATTGGCTCTAAATCGGCCCCTCTCGCCTGCCGGTTGGGGGGAAGCGGCGCTCCACCCGTGCAGACCTGGCGGGTGCCTGGATACAAGGACACGGAGGGCAAAGAGTGCTGCGTGGTGTTTGTTCATTTCTTCCCTGTTCCTTTGTCAGGCTCTTCTCAGGTGATGACAAAAGTGCCGCAGCCCAGATGGGTTTGCCGGCCGATATGCAGGATAGAGGCCAGTTCCAGGTAGGGGAGGATCGAAGGGGGGATAAAGGGAAACCGCTCTGTCCCCAACCATCTCCCCGGCCAGCCCTTAGGGGCAGGACCGATCCGGTGGTGTTGAACGGGGATCCGGCCTGCATCCTCCACGGCCGCCTGGAGGGAAGCCCGTTCCTCCGTGCTCAGGCTGGCCCACACATCGTCGGCGGTGCGTCGTTTCCCTGGCAAAAAGAGGGCCAGGCGCTGAACCAACCCCTCCAGGATGGTTTTGAGGGTCGGCACCTCTTCGTTTGGGATACGGGAGGGGCGTTTTCGGTTGTCTGTTAGCGACAGGTCAAACGGGGTCAGCCAGGTCAGGCGGTCGAACAGCCGCTCTGACCTGACCGCTTCTGGCCTTTCGGCCCACTGACCAGGGGTGACAGGGCAGCGCAGGTCCAGCTTGCCTTGCCGCACCAGTGGTTCCCAGCGATCCCCCCGCGCAGCATAGATGGCATCCAGGTCAAACTGGCCCCACAGGCTGTTGGGCCTGTGCCAGCGAGGATCGGTCGTCGTGGCCGCCTCTTCCATAGCCGGCAAGATGACCTCCAGAAAAAGGCCGTGATCGGCGCTCTTGCCCAGGAGCTTGAGCTCCCACAAGATCACCTCCCCCTGGCCGCAGGTCCGTTTGCCTGGGTAGGCAAAGAGCACCGTTTCCAGCGGCCATGCTGCCTGGGGGAGGGGATAGGAGCCCTCTTCGTATCCTTCCCACACGGCCAGGGTTTTGCGCCAGGAAGCTGCCTCGGCGGTCGGCAGGCGGTCGGCAATGAGCTGGCCCAACACCTGCGAGATCTCGACCGGGAGACAGGACGGCAACCACACTAACAGGCTGTTCACCCGCCAGACGATCAGGTAGCGGATGAGGTCAATCCGGTCGGCCAGGGGGAAAGCAGGTTGCATCATCCACCCGGCGGAACACTGGCCTGTTCCGGCCAGGATGAATAGAACCTCACATACTCCACCAGCTCGTACAACAACTGAACCCGCTCTCTGGGCCATTGGCGGATGCGCCAGGCATGGAGCATGTCCCTGGCCTCCGGGCTGAGGTAGCCCAGGAACCGTCCCCAGTAGAACTGCTCTTCACCGGCATTGCTGAGGTTCAACAGCTCATGGAGCACCTGTTGTGCCTCGGGGCGCAGCATGGTGCGAAAGACGGCGGCCATCTCCAACAGGCTGATAAAGTCCGAGACCTCAAAGGTGAGCAGGCCCCGCCTGTCCCGCTCATGGGCGGCCAGGATCTGATGGGGAGCCGAGAAGAAACGCACCCGCAGGCGGTCCAGGGCAAAGCGCCCTTCATGGTGATGCGCCCGACAGATGAGGTCAGCCATGCCCAGGCCCTGCCCGGCGTCGGTGGTCGGCAAGACCTGGATCAACCCTTTCAACGCCGTCCCGTGGTAAAGGACCAGTTCCTGGAGCCAGGGCTTCAGTTCCTGGCGGTACATCATCACCAAAAAGTGATCCGGCCTGTGGACATAGGCGCCGAGGATCCGACTGTCGGAAAAACCCCGTCCGCTTTGCAAGGGCCTGGGCAGCTGGTTGACCATTCCCCAGATGGCGATGGAACGGTGCGAGATGTGGCCGAGCAGGCCGGCTTCGTGCAGGATGGCGTGGCAGGGCCGACAGTGGTGTACCTTGCCCCGCCGGGAAGGGGCGCGGGGGTAAACCCAACAGCGCTGACAGGGACCGTTGAGGGCAGAATGAGGAGGCCCGATCTCCTCCATATCAAAGAGATCGGGCTGCTCCTCCAGAACCCGGATGGTGGCCAGCAGTTCGGCCCCACTTTTGCAGCGGCGGATCCAATCAAAGCCACTCAGCACGCAGGGCCCTCTTCAGGTCGGCATAATGTTCGAGGACGGCGACCTGGGTCCAGGCCGGCACAGGCACTCGCCACCGCTCTTCCGGCTCCCCGGCATAGCGTGCAGCCCAGTCAATCAGATAGCTCTCCGGCAAGATGCGCAGGCGGAGGCTGCCCATGCCCAGGTAGCGGTGCTTTCCCAGCCGGTGGACCAGCCCTTCTTCCAGGGCCACGCACCATAACAGCCGCTGGAGTTCCTCCTCTTCCAGGTTCCAGAAGCGGATGGTGAACCGGGCCCGGGCGCCGGGCAAGATCGCCCGGAAATAGCTGGCCTGGACCGTGTCTGGCTGAAAGCCATCTACCTGCTGGACGATGGGGGCCAGCGGAGTGGGAGGGAAGAGCCGCCAGGTCCTGGCAATCTGGACCTGGATGGCGGAGCTGCCGGGCACATTTTCCCATCGCCCGTTCCGATATTGCCAGTGGCCGTAGGGATAGGGCACCTTGAACCAGGCCAGTTGTGGATCCTGGAACGGGGCAAAGCTGAACGACAGCCGCCCGGCCAGAGCCTGGTTCGGCCCCTGGCCCACCCAGCCGAACAGCCGATCGGCCGGGTTCAAACGACCGATGTCGGGGCTGGGCTCCCGGGAATCGCTGGCAATGGTATAGAGGTGGCGGATCATGCCCTTCAGGCTGCGGCTGGGCAGGGCGTAGAGCCGCTGTTCAGCGCGGTGGGCGGCCTCGGGCGGCGACATGGAGAAAAAGTCCCAGCCGTTCACCGGTCCACCGTCCAGCCTGGCTCGCTGCGACGGCTCGCCGCTCTCGCGCACGTGGAGGGGGGTCAGCACCTCGACCTCGACGGCCAGCCTGCCGCAGTAGCCGCCAAAGGCCCGGTGGGAGACAAAACCGGCATCGGCCCGCGGCGGCGCCGAGCCCACCTGGGCCTTCGGCGGGACGAGGGGCCGGATCAGTTCCAGGGCAGCGCCGGCTGCCTCCCCTTCCAGCTCCAGACGCCGCCACAGGCCATCTCGCGCCAGGAACCGCTCCCCGAACAGCATCTCGCTCACCCCCGTCGGGTCGGCGGTCAGCCAGGTGAGGCTCTCAATCGTCGCCTGCACCCAGCCAAAGCCGCTGGTCTTTTCACCCCCCAGCGGAATATCGCCCCGCTGAAAATCTTGCAACAGGTGGGCCAGCAGCGACAGAGCCTCTCCGTCCCCTTCCTGGATGTCCTGCAGGTCGAGCTGGAGCCGGAAGGTCAGGTGTGTGCCGTAGGCAAAGAGATAGTCCCGCTTGGCCGTTTCGATCGGCCGGCCGGTCTGGGGGTCCATGCGCACCCCATCCATCGAGCACCAGGCCCGCTCCGGATCGTAGGGGTCGGTCAGGTAAGCGTCTGAAAAAAGGATCAGGCCCCGTTTCCCCTGGGAGCCAAACAGCCGGTCCAACACCTGGCCGGTTTCGGCCGTTTCGCCCCACAGCGTGCGCAGGAGCTGAGTGGCCCGTTTGCGGAACGCCCCTTTGATGGTGCTGCCGGGAATATAGATCTCCCAACTCCCCTGCTCCTGGGTGGAAGGAGCCCAGGACAACATGCGCATAAAGATGGTATCGTAGGGCTTGCCGTACTTGCGCGACACTTCCCGGTTGAACGGGCCGCCAGCCCGAAAGTCCACGTTGTAAGGCTGGACCAGCTCCTGCCGCACCCGGTCGCGGTAGGTCTTGAGAAAAGCGATGAAATTCTGGTCGTTGGCGATGCTCTTGCGCAGGTTGCCCGGGTGGAGCATGTGCTGGTAGCGCACACGCCGGTGCTCGTTGACAAACTCGCGCCACACGGCCCGGCTGATCCCTTCCGGCGGCCGGTTCGGATCGCCCCATTGCTCCTCCGAGATCTTGTCCTCCAGCAGCAGGGTCTTGATGCGCAGGTGTTCCTCGCGGGTGGCCAGCTCGACATCCACCCATGCATCGCTGCGGAGCAGGGTGATCTGCTGATCCACCTGCTGGAAGAGCCGGGGCAGGATCTGTTGACAGGCCGGGGCCAGGAGGCCGATCAGGGCTGCTTCATCCTGGATCTGCCCGGCCAACGGCCCTGCCAGAGCCGGGTCCAGCCCCAGGTTGTCGGCCACTTCCCGCCAGGCATCCTGGTTGAACTGCTGGCCGGTCTGGCGCTCGTGGACCATGACTTCGAGCACGCGGGGGGCCATGTTCGCCTTTTTCCCCAGGGCCGCTTTGATCGCCACCTCGGCCGCTTCCCGGCTGGGGAACGGTTTGTCCACCAGCGGTCGGAGGTCGGCCAGGATCTTGTCCGAAAGGGCATATTTCCCCTTGCTCAGTTTGGCCAGACCGGCGGCCGGCAGGTTCCAGCTTTCGGTTTCAGCGGAGGATTGCTCCATGAGCCAGATGGCAATGGTACGGGGCAGGAGCTGAGCAAACCTGGCCTTCCAGTCTTCCGGGCTGAGGATTGGCCCGGCCAGCCCCATCTCCAGCCGCTGACGAATGGGAATGGGGAGGTCGCGCATGGCCTGCACCAACACCTGGCCTTCTACAGCCGCGAAGGAGGGGACATCTGGCTCCACCTTCCCCCAGTTCCATCCCACCAGGACCGGGTTGAGGGCGTTGAAGGTCAGAGTCAGGCGCAGATGGTTGGCCGCCGGGTGGGCAGCGGGGGCTTTGTCGGGTGGAGGGAAGGGCAGGTCCATTTCCAGGCGGAGGCGGCCCAGCCCTTTGCTCTTGCCCGCCCCGAACCAGAAACGCCCCTCTTGCAGTTCGCGCAGCAGGTAATAGAGCCGTGCCTGGTTGTCGTTCTCCTGCAGGAGCGAGTCGTTGACCGACAGGAGCAGATCGAAAACCGAGTGACGGTACACAGTTTCCATCTTGTAATTGGCGTTGGCCTCGGCCGCCCAGCGGTCTTCGTCCAACCGCAAGCCCATCCGCAGGTCAAAGAGGCGCTCGCGCGGATAGGACTCCTCCCGCAGTTTACACTCGACCCGGGTGATGAGCTTATCGGGCAGCGGGGTGCCGTACAGCCGTTGCCACAGCCGGTTCAGCAGGCCAATGTTGTGGCCATCGCGTGACTGGCCGATAAAAGCATCCATCAGGGATTGAGCCGTGCCGCTGATCTCCCCGGCCAGCGAGACCAGACGGTGAGTGCCATCCTCGTCCCGCGTAAAGAGTGTCTTGCGGGCGTTGCCGCGATAGAGCGGTGTTTCAGCGATTAACCTGCCTCGTAAGATCATTTCCCTTTCCTCCTGACCCGGACGAGCCGGAACTAACTTGACATTGTTCGATTCGACCTCACCCCTACCCCCTGGCCCCCTTCCC
>DAOTYI010000281.1:0-14132 GCA_034434895.1 Anaerolineae bacterium | reverse complement strand
CGTGAACATCCAGAGTCCCGCCATGAACTGTGGGGGCTGATGCTGGAGTCATTTCCCTCGCGGCAGGAGTTTGCTGCGCTCCACCAGGAGGTGCGAGATTTTCGGGAGGAAACTGACCGCCGCTTCGACCAGGTGGACCGCCGCTTCGACCAGGTGGACCGCCGCTTCGAAGCGGTGGACCAGCGCTTCACCAGCCTGGAGAAGCGGATGGAGGAGGGCTTTCAGGAGCTGCGGTGGGCCATCGAACGGTTAGGCGCTCGTCGGGGCATCCGCAACGAAAGCCTGTTCCGCCAGACCATCGCCTCGTTGTTGGAAAAGTCCTTTGGCGTTCAGGTACAATCGCGCTTTATCAACGGCGAACAATATGACGTGCTGATCACCGACGGGGCGCATATCCTGGTCGAGATCATGGCCAGTGCCGGCCCCAAGACTCAGGAGCGACTGGAGCGGAAGCGGCGTCTTTACACCGAAGTAACCGGGGTTGTACCGGCGCGGGTGGTCCTGGCCGTGGCTTCCATTCACAGCCGTCGTGCCCAGGCGCTGCGAGAGGCCGGCTTTGAAGTGGTCGAGCCGGAAGAAGAAACTGCCGAATGAGGCCCGGAGGAGAACGGTCACAACCCCGGCTGCACAGGCCGGGGTTGTGGTATAGAGGGCCTGATCGATCCCTTGGGGCTGCTGTCTGGTGGCAGGAGGAAGAACTCTGACTTCTGACGATTGTCCACTGACTGCCAACCACAAACTTGTCCGCGCCTGGGCGACACGGCGCGCTCACTTTCCCGACGAGATCACCTGGTCGTATCCGCTGGACACAGCCGTGCTGAGCCTGACCGGCCGACAATGCGCCCTGGATTGCGCTCACTGTGGCGGCCACTATCTGGCTGCCATGCGCCCGATCTGGGAGGTAGAGCCGGATGCCAGCAGCAGTTGTCTCATCTCCGGCGGCTGCGACCCCACCGGCAGGGTGCCGGTGCTGGCCCACCTGGATCGGGTGCGCACCTGGCGGCCGGGGCGGAGGATGAACTGGCATGTCGGTTTTATCTCTGAGGCCGAGATGGCGGCCATCGCCCCGCTGGTGGATGTCGTCTCCTTTGACTTTGTGGGGGATGACATCACCATCCACCAGGTCTACGGCCTGGACCGCAGTGTGGAGGATTATGTCGTGACCTATCGCCTGCTGCGGCGCTATGCCCGGACCCTGCCGCATGTCACCATCGGGTTGCGGGGTGGGGAGTTGGGCCATGAACTGCCCGCTTTCGAGCGGCTCCAGGAATGCGGGGCCGACGGCCTGGTGCTGCTCGTGTTCATCCCCACGCCCGGCACCCGTTACGCCGACCGACATCCGCCTGCCCCCGAGGCCGTCGCTGATCTGCTGGCCGAAGCGCGGCTGCGCTTCCCCGACATACCGCTCTACCTGGGCTGCATGAGGCCACAGGGCCCGTACCGCGACCGACTCGATCCGCTGGCGGTGCAGGCCGGGGTCAACGCGATCGTCAGCCCTTCCCGCCCGGCCCGGCAACTGGCCGCTGACCTGGGTCTGGCCGCATATTCCATCCGTGAGTGTTGTGTGTTCGCGGGATTTGACTGACTGCCTGCGGTAGATATTCCGTTGTCCCCTGGTTCCCGTCGGCTATCGCCTGCCCAGGTCGCTTAGGGCATGTTGTCGCAGCCTCTCCCGCCCGACGGCATCCAGAGCCAGGATGTGGCCCACCAGCCGCACCATCTCCCGCAACTCAAACGGCTTGGAGAGATAGGCTACAGCTCCCTGTTCCAGGGCCGATCTGACCTCCGGGTAGGTCGTCACCACACTGAGCATAATCACCGGAATGGAGGCCAGAGCCGGGTCCTGGCGGAGATAGTTCAGCACCATCAGGCCGCTCATCCTGGGCATCCGCACGTCCAGCAGGATCAGATCAGGCTGGTGGGCACGTGCCTGGGTCAGGGTTTGTTCACCGTCGGCGGCGGCGAGGACGGTATAGCCCTCCGTTTCCAGCATGATGCGCACCAGGTTCACCACCTCCGGCTCGTCATCGGCCACGAGAACGGTGTAGCCGTGGTTTTTTCTCATGATCCGCCTCCCTTTTCCAGAGATGATCGGCCAGGATCGTTCTCAGGCAGGTTCCGGCACGAGGTGCCGGGGCACATCAGGTCCCCGCGCCCAGGCCGCTTCGACCAGGGCCATGATCCCGCCCGATACCAGGGAGTGGCCCCCCATGACCACCGGCACCGGCGCCGTCACGGCCGCCAGGGTCAATTCCCGCAGGAACGGATCGGCCACCTGTTCCGGCCGGCGCAGGTCGGAGTAGAACCGGTCGGCGGCCGGCGGCCATAGCCCGCGATGGGCCAGGATCACCCGGTTGTCCAGGAATAGGGCCTGGCCCAGGGTTGCCAGGGTATCGAAAAAGCGTGTCATCCCCACCGCCTCCAGATGATAGGCCAGCAGGCTGCGCACCTGATGCCGCGCCTGGCGCCCGCTGGCCCGCATCCCCCGTTCCTCCGACAGGACCCGGATGCGGCAAGCGGTCTCGCGCTCCAGGTAGCTCCAGGTGGCCGAACTGACCCGTCCGGCCACCACAACTTCGGCGTCGCGGTCGAGGAAGAGGGGCAGGGCTGCTTCCAGAGCCGAGGTGTCCAGCTCCATGCCGGCCAGACACTGCCGGGTGTGCGGCCCCGCTCCGGGGTGGATAGACAGAATAAGCAGGTCAATCGGTGTGTCCACGTCGAACTGGGTGGCTCCGCTGCGGGGCAGTTCGCGGATCGGCAGGCCGGCCTTTTCTCCCAGGAGCCAGGCCAGCTCATTGTCATTAGCCGGCAGCGGATGGCTCCACAGCACAGAGGTCGGTCCGAAGGCGACGAAATCGGACGAGTAAAAGTTATTGGTAATGAGCAACCGGTCAGCAGCCAGCAGCGTTTCGGCTATGTGGGCCATCTCTGAAGCAGGCAGCAGCGGGCCTGCCCCACCACCCAGGTAAAAGCATTGCCCCATGCCGTGGCGGGCAATGATCGCGCCCAACCGCCGCCCGAAATGGAACGACTCACCAGGCGGGTCGAGCTCCACCCGGACCGGCAACCCGGCCAGGCGTTCGGCCAGGGCCGGTGAGTTGGTGGACACCACCACCGGCCCCAGGGTCGGCACCGTCAGCGCCCGGTCCACCAGGTCCAGGGTGACCGCCTGACGGGCCAGGCTGACCATCCGCTCCGGCTCACTCTCTTCGCCGCTGCCGGTCATGATCAGCAACGGCAGGGTATCCCGGCTCATGGTCGGAATTTTAACACCGCAGCCTGAGCCTGTCAATCTTGAGTTCTGACCGGTCAGGCAGACGGGCCTCGGTATGGCGTCACCTTCACCGCCTGTGGCCCTTTGGGGGTGTCCATCACCTGGTACAACACCTCCTGCCCCTCCGCCAGGGAGGGCAGAGTGCCCTCGTCGGTCAGAGGGATGCCACTGCGGTGGACAAAGATCTCATCCCCATCATCCTGGGTGATAAAACCAAACCCCTTGGCCGGATCGAACCACTTGATCCGACCATGGAGCCTGCCGCCATACTGGACCCGCCGGGTGCAGACCTCGCACAAGGTTGGTGTGACAACCGGCTGTCCCCGTTCGGCCATCTGCCGTTGCTTTTCGACGGTGAAGATAAATGTTTTGCCACATTCCTGACAGGTGACGGCTGTATCCCGATAAGTCATGGCTGTTTCCTGTTCCTCCTCCCTGCTGCTACTATACGCTATTTAGGGCAGTTTGTCAAGCGGTTATACTGCCCCTCCGCGTTGCTTTCTGAGCCAGCCTGCCCATTGACAGCAACGCCCTTCCATGTTATGCTATTCCCGGCAGATAGTTGCAGGGGTGGGCGGGATGGCATCCCGCCTTGAGGGGAGGAGAAAATGAGGCTATATCTGGTTCAACACGGCGAAGCCGTGCCCAAGGCTGAAGACCCGGAACGCCCCCTCACCCCGCAGGGTCGGGACGATGTAACGCGGGTAGCAGCCTTTGCCCGGCGCGCCGGGGTCGAGGTTTTCGGCATCCGACACAGCGGCAAACGCCGCGCTGCGGAAACTGCGGCCATCCTGGCCGAATGGCTGCAACCGCCCGGTGGTGTGGCCGTCCTGCCCGGCCTGGCCCCCAGGGATGATGTCAGCCCGATCGCCGATCGGCTGAACCGTGAGACGCAACCGCTGCTGCTGGTCGGGCATCGGCCCTTCCTGGACCGGCTGGCCGGGTTGCTGGTCACCGGCGACCAGGAGCGGCCAGCAGTTCAGTTTCAGCCGGGTGGTCTGGTCTGCCTGGAGCGCGCTGCCGGGTCTGACGCCTGGTCGGTCCGGTGGGCCGTGACACCGGAGTTGATCCCATAGTGTTCCCGGGCGGGCCACAGACCGCCAGGAGTCTGAAAACCACCAAGGACACAAAGAATTTCTGTCAATTTCTTCTCATGTCTTTCCTGTGCGCCTTCGTGGCAGACTTTTCAGACAGGCTGTGAAATGCAGAGAGGATGAACCGTGGCGGTAGGGGCAGGGCTGGCCCCTGCCCCGGTGGAATGTAGAGAGGATGAACCGTGGCGGTAGGGGCAGGGCTGGCCCCTGCCCTGGTGGAATGTAGAGAGGATGAAATCGTGACGATGAAGGTTGACCCCACGCCAAGACGGAACCGGATCCTGTCGTGGATCATCAACCTGGCGGGGCTGTTCGTTCTGGCCTTGATCCTGTATCTGGGTGGCATAGAAGCCTGGCAGCAGATCGTCCGCGGTGACTGGCGCTATGTTCTGGCCGCCTTTGTCGTGACCCTGTTGTGGAACCTGGTGGCGGCCTGCCGTTGGGCGCTCATCACCACCCAGGTCATGGGTGCCAAACCGCCCTGTCCATACCGCTACTATTTTACCTACCACATGATCGGGATGGTCACCGGTCAGGTGGTGCCCATCACCGTGGGGATGCTGGGCGGGCGGCCGGTGGCCCTCAGCCTGTCGCAGGGAGTGTCGGTGCGCCGGGCAGCCCTGTCGGTCTTTCTCGACAAGCTGTTCGACCTGATCCTGGCGTTGTTGTTGGTGGGACCTGTGGCCTTTTATCTGGTGGGCTGGATTGACCTGTCGCTGGCTCTGGGGTTGATGGGCGGCCTGGTGGCCATCGGCCTGGTGATGCTGGGCTGGCAGTACGAGCGGGCGATCCACCTGCTGGGGCGGGTGGCATCGCGCCTGGCGCGTCCGCTCACCCATCTGCCGGCGATCGGCCGCCGGCTGCTGCGCCGCCTGCCGCAGCAACTGGACCGCCTGGCCAGCGAGACCTTTTTGCCCAACCGGGCGGCGGTGCAGGCGCTGCTGCTGACGCTGATCATGTACAGCCTGCTTTCGGCCCGGTTGTACTACATCGCTCAGGCGTTGCGCCTGGGCATCCCCTGGCATCTGCTGCTGATGGGCGCGTGTGTCACGCAACTGACCCTCGTCTTCGCCGTGACCCCCGGTTCGCTGGGCTTCCTGGAAGGGGGCTGGGGAGCGGTCTTTAGCCTGGGCGGCCTGACGCTGGATCAGTTCACCGTCTTTGTCCTGGGGCGGCGGGCCTATGTGCTGGTCTTTACCCTGATTGATGCCCTGCTGGCCTTTGCCTGGATCCGTGCCAGTCCGGCCCACCTCTTCCGCGCCGTACTCACGGCTGCCCGCCAGCCAGGCCGTGAGGAAAATCAGAACGAGAGCCCCAACGCCGTGGTCAGGTAAGCGCGCAGTAACACCATCGCTCCGATCTCCAGGACGGCCAGCCCGGCGCCGACGGTGAGCGGCACCAGGGCCTGGAGCCAGTTCGAGGCCATCCCCTCCAGGCGGAGCACCACGGTGGCAATCATGGCGTTGATAAGGGTCAACAGCAGCAGCACGCCCAGACTGCTGATCAGGGCCACCGGGTAGAGGAGAAAGCCGATCCCGGACTGGATCACCCCCACCAGCAGGGCCAGGACCGGCAGGATGGCGATCAACTCCCCCACGTTCTTGATGACCGGCTGCCGGGCCGGCTCGCGCCACACGGTAAAGTTCCAGATGGGAAACGTGAAGCTGATGAGCGTCAGCCCGTTGAGCAATCCGGTGCTCAGGCGCAACCAGTTGTGCGGTTCGTAAAGGTGGGGGGCACCGGGGAACAGGGTCAGATAGGAGTTCAAACCGTCGAAGGCCCAAAAACCGGTAAAGGCGATCAAGATCGCCAGGATGGGGAGGGGGGGCAGTTGAGAAGCCCGCCCGCGTCGCCGCAGCAACATGGCGAGCAGGCCCACAACCGCACCCAGAAAGGTGCCGGTGCAGCGAGCACAGAGAGGCAACTGCCGCCCGTTCAGGAAAAAGGAACGCTCCGGCAGGCGATGACAGATGCCATAGCCCACCAGGTCAGCCTTGCCCAGCAGGCTGGCGGGAGGGAGTTCGATAAAGAGGAGGAGGACCAGGACCGACAGGGCCACGGCGATGGCGGCCAGCCGGGGCCGCCGAATGGCCTTCCCCTGGACTGCGGCAGGTTTGGGTGTCACTGAAACATTCCTTTCCCCTGCTCTGGCCTGGCCAGAGCACAGATTTCTCCGTACCGAACGGCGTGGCCGCCCGATTATAACCCAGGAACCGGATTTGAGCAACTGAGCATTTCCGGCAGGCAGAAAAACGTGGTACAATGCCATCGGCGTTTAGCGAAGGGACAGGGGGTTCCAGGCAGGCAACCGATGCCGATTTTGCGCGACATGCCGATTGAATTGGATGCGGAAGCGGTTGTGGCCGCCCGGAGAGAGCCACATCTCCGGCCCAACCTGCTCCACGAAGCCGGGGAGGCCATCGCTCTGGGGCAGAGGCTCTGGCAACCGATGGCCGTGTATGATTGGTTCGACCTCCAGGCCGTGGACGGGGAACAGGTGTACCTGCGCCGAGGGGGTACTTCCCACACTGTGGCTGTCCTGCACCTCGGCCCCAAAGCTGACCTGCTGGCTCCGGCGGTGCGGGTGCTGGTCAGCGTGGCGACCATCGGCCCGGCCCTGGAGCGACAGGTTCACGAACTGCAGGCCGCCGGCCAGGGGTTGAAGGCGTACCTGCTGGATAGCGCCGGCGTTCTGGCGCTGGGGGCCGTGGGGGAAGCGGTACGCTCCCTGGCCGAGGAGACTGCTGCTGCCCAGGGATGGGGGGTGAGCCCGGCACTCAGCCCGGGGTCGCTGGTCGGCTGGCCGCTGCAGGGCCAGCGGGAACTGTGCGCCCTGCTCCCCCTGGAGCAGATCGGAGTGCAGCTCAATGAATACTGCGTCCTGGTGCCCCACAAATCGGTCTCGGTTCTCATCGGTCTGGGTCCAGGCTACGAGACCAGGCATGTCGGCTCCATCTGCCGATATTGCGCCCTGCAGGATACCTGCTGGCGACGACGAGAGGAGCCAGACCAGGCACCAAGCGACTCACTGAAGCGCCTATGAGCATCGCACTGGGGATTGACACCGGCGGCACTTATACCGATGCCGCCCTGGTAGATAATGAGACAGGACAGGTCCTGGGCGCCGCCAAGGCGCTGACCACTCGCCGGGACCTGGCCCTCGGCATCGGCCAGGCGCTGGATGCCCTTTTCCAGCAGCCGGCCCCAGGCACCGACCCTCAGGCCCTACCTTCCCCTGAGGCAGTGAGCCTGGTGGGCCTGTCCACCACCCTGGCCACCAACGCCATCGTGGAGGGACAGGGCAGCCCGGCGTGCCTGATCCTGATCGGCTACGATCCGGACCTGATCCGGCAGTACGGCCTGACAGCCGATCTGGCCACCGACGATCTGGTCTATGTGGCCGGCGGGCACGACCTCCACGGCGACGAGGTCGCGCCGCTGGACGAGGCTGCCCTGCGCCAGGCGGTCCTGGCCCGACGGGGCCGCGTGGAGGCCTTTGCTGTGTCAGGCTATTTTGGCGTGCGCAACCCGGCCCACGAGCTGCGGGCCAGGAGGGTGATCGAAGAGCTGACCGGGCTGCCGGTCACCTGTGGCCACGAACTGACGACGCGCCTCAACTCGGTGCGGCGGGCAGCCACGGCGGCCCTGAACGCCCGGCTGATCCCCCTGGTGCGGGAGTTGATCGGCACACTCCACGACACGCTGCGAAGGCGCGGCATCCACGCGCCGCTGATGGTGGTCAAGGGTGACGGATCGTTGGTACGGGCTGAATGGGCCATGCAGCGGCCCATCGAAACGATCCTCTCCGGCCCGGCGGCCAGTGCCGTGGGCGGCTGGCACCTGGCCAGCCGGTCGGGAATGCCCGTTGAAGACGGCTCCCTATGGGTGATAGACATCGGCGGCACGACAACCGACATCGCGGCCCTGCGGGAGGGGCGTCCCCGGCTGAATCCCGAAGGGGCGCAGGTGGGCCGCTGGCGAACCATGGTCGAAGCGGTGGACGTGCTCACTGTGGGCCTGGGGGGCGACAGCCATGTCCGCCTGGCTGGGAACCGGCAGCCGATCATCGGCCCACAGCGGGTGGTGCCGCTCAGCCTGTTGGCCACCCAGCACCCCGAAACCCTGGTCGAACTGCGCAACCAGGTGCTGGCGCCACCCCGCGATGAGGTGGCCGCCCAGTTCCTGCTCTCGCGCCGCCCTCCAACCCACCCTCTGGCGGAGGAGGAGGCCGCCCTCCTGGAGCGACTGGCCCACGGCCCGGTCTCGCTGGCGACGCTGGTGCGGGAGACCCGGTTCGGAACGCTGTTGCTGCGCCGCATCGAGCCGTTGATCGCGGCGCGGCTGGTGATGCGTGCCGGCTTCACTCCGACCGATGCGCTGCACGCCCTGGGCCGCCTGCACCTGTGGGACGCCGAGGCTGCCTCCCTGGGAGCGCAGATCCTGGCGGCCTCGCGGCGATGCGCAGCCGACGATCTCTGCCGCCGGGTGGTGGAGGGCGTATCGGACCGGGCGGCGATGGCCCTGGTGACCAAGGCCCTGGCCGATGAGGCCCACCTGCCCAACTGGGAGGCTGAACCCACGGCTGCGCTGCTGCTGGATCGGGCCTTGAACGGCGAGGGGGAGCATGGCCTGGCCTGTGCCCTGACCTTGCGGCAGCCAATGGTGGCCATCGGCGCGCCGGTGGCCGCCTACCTGCCCCGCGTCGCCGGGCAGTTGCACACCCGCCTTATCATCCCCCCCCACGCCGAAGTGGCCAATGCCGTAGGGGCGGTGGCGGGCGGTGTGGTCCTGCGGCACGAGGTGCTCATCGCCCCATTGGAGGATGGGAAGAAGCTGCGGCTCCACCTGCCCGACGGGGTGCAGGACCTGGACGACGTGGAAGGGGCGGTCGCCTGCGCTCAGGAGCGGATCCATCCCTGGTTGGAGGCCAGGGCGCGGCAGGCCGGCGCCGATCAGGTGGAGATCCAGATGACGCGACAGGACCGGGAAGTGCCGGTTCAGGCCGGTTGGGGCGAGCGGCTCTATCTGGGCACCAGGCTGACCTTCACCGCCGTCGGGCGGCCCAGCCCGGCGGTGTAGACCAGGAGGGGGGAGACAAGACCGTGAAAAAGTTTATTGCCGTGGCAGGCAACGTGGGGGTGGGCAAATCCACGCTGACCCGCCTGCTGAGCGAGTATATGTGCTGGGAACCGTTTTATGAAGCGGTGGAAGACAACCCCTACCTGCCCGATTTCTACCGGGACATGCGTGCCTGGAGCTTCCATTCGCAGATCTACTTCCTCTCGCGGCGGCTGAGCCATCACCGTCAGATCATCGAGCGACCCGGCACTGTGGTCCAGGACCGCACGGTGTATGAGGATGCCGAGATCTTTGCCCGCAACCTCTACCTCCAGGGCCACATGGACGAGCGCGACTGGCGCAGCTATTGGGACCTGTATCAGACGGTCATTACCATCCTGCCTCCACCCGACCTGGTGATCTACCTTCAGGCCTCGGTGCCGGTGTTGCAGGAGCGGATCCGGCAGCGAGGCCGCGACTATGAGCAGGAGATCGCCGTCGAATACCTGACGCGGCTCAACGAGCTGTACGACGCCTGGGTGGAAGGCTTTACCCTCTGTCCGGTGTTGACCGTGCCCACCGATGATCTGGACTTTGTGGCGGTCAACAGCCATCTGGAGCTGATCGCCAGCCGGGTGCTGGACAAGCTGCACGGCAAAGAGGTGGTGGTGTTCAGGTAGAGTCCAGGCACCAGGCAGGTGGAACCATCTGACACCTCCAGAAGAGCCAGGTCCGGCGTCAGGTTTGACGTGCGTGATCAGGAGTGTTATACTGGTGCCTTGAGAAACGGAGGACAAGATGACAGATCCACGGGTTGAAACTGTAGCACGCATCCTGGTAGATTATTCGGTAGATGTCCAACCGGGCCAGTTCGTCCTCATTCAGGGCACGCCGGCAGGCACCCCCCTGATCCTGGCGGTGTACCGGCGGGTACTGGAGCGAGGGGGTCACCCCTGGCTGCGGCTTGGCCTGGACGAGATCAATGAGATTCTCTTCAAATATGCCAGTGACGAGCAGTTGGACTTTGTGGCGCCGATAGAACGCCAGCTCATTGAAGAGATAGACGCCCGGATCAGCATCTGGACGGAGACCAATACCAAGGCGTTGACCAACGTGGACCCGGCCAGGCAGGCACGGGCTTCAGCCGCCCGCCGCCCCCTCCTGGAACGGTTCCTGGAACGGGCAGCCAGGAAGGAGCTCAGGTGGACAGGTACAGCCTATCCCACGAACGCCTTTGCCCAGGATGCCGAGATGTCATTGCGCGAGTTTGAGGATTTTGTCTATGGCGCGGCCCTGGTCCACGAACCGGACCCCATTGCGGCCTGGCAGGAGGTCTCCAGGGGGCAGCAACGGTTGATTGACTGGCTCCAGGGCAAGGAGCAGGTGCGTCTGGTGGGGCCAGATACCGATCTGACGTTGTCAATCAAGGGGCGGTCATGGGTGAACTGCGATGGCCACGAGAACTTTCCCGACGGTGAGATCTTTACCGGGCCGGTGGAAGACAGCGTCAACGGCTTTGTGCGTTTTACCTACCCGGCCTGCACCAATGGCCGTGAGGTGGAGGATGTCCGCCTGTGGTTCGAGAATGGCAGGGTGGTCAGGGCCAGTGCGGCCAGGAATCAAGAGTTTCTGCTGACCATGCTCGATACCGATGAGGGGGCACGCTATCTGGGCGAGTTCGCCTTTGGCACCAACCAGAGCGTGCAGCGTTTTACCAAAAATATCCTCTTTGACGAAAAGATCGGCGGCACGGTGCACATGGCCCTCGGCGCCGGCTACCCGGAGACCGGCAGCCAGAACCGCTCGGCTATCCACTGGGATATGATCTGCGACCTGCGGCGGGGCGGCGAAGTGTGGGTGGACGGGGTATTGTTTGCCCGGGATGGCAGGTTCCTGGTGTAAGAGCCGGTCTGAAAACCACTAAGGACACGAAGGACACAAAGAATTTCTGTCAATTTCCTATCATTTCTTTTTCCGGCGCGCCTTCACGACCCATGACACTTGACCACCTGACCCATGACACTCACCACCCCCTGACTACCGATATCGCCTTCTGCGCCGCCGGAGCATGACGGCCAGAGTGGCCGACGCCAGCAGGATGAAGGCCACCAGCAGCGTCAGTTCGGCTACCCCCAGCCAGATGACTGCCGTGTCCGGCAGGATGGCTTCCGCCTCCCCCTGGCGGGCGGGGGCGACAGCCGGAGCAGGTTCCTGCACATAGACCACGACGGTAGGGGCACCCCCGGTTGGTCGCTCTGCGGGCAGCGCGGTTGCATAAGCGTACCTCTCTCCGCCAGCCTCCTGGGAGCCGGTCACCACGGCCGCCGCCCCGTCGGGCTGACCTGTCAGCGCGGGTGTTTCCGTCCCGGCCATCTGGACCCCTGCTGTCTCCACGCCGGTCACCACGCTCCCTGCCCCTTCCGTCTCTGTCACAACCGCCCCTGGGGCCAGCAGCCGGGCGGCGGTGGTTTCGGTCTCGGTGAGGGCCGTCGTCTCGACGGCGCCCGCGCCGCCGATCCCGGTTCCCTCCCCCACTGTGGTCGGGGGCGGGGCCGCCACCTTTTCCTGAACATCCATGCTGATGACGGAGGTCGGTTCTGCCTCTTCAGCAGGGACGGTTGCCGGCGGTTGGCCGGGCGGGGCCGGCATCGGCGTTGGGGAAGGTGGGGGCAAGGCGGCCAGGCTCTCTTCCACCACCATCGTCTGGACGACAGTCTGTTCGACCTCTCTGGTCTCCCCGGCGATGGAGAAAGGGCTGGGGGCAGCAGGAAGGGGTTGCTCGTAGCTCACTATCTGCCGGGAGGTGGCCACCGGCAGAAAGCCGGTCAGCAAAAAGTCGCCCACCACCACCACCACCAGTAACAGCGCCACCAGGACGGTGGCTCCCTGCAACAGAGGCAGGCCCCAACTGCGCTGCGGCGCCCGAACAGGCCGGGCTGTCACAGGGAGGGTGAAAGCGCGGGGCACAGGGACCGGAGGCAGTTCACTCAGCCATTGCACCGTCTGTCGGAGGGTGTTGAGTTCCCAACGGCAGGCCTGGCAACGGGCCAGGTGCTGCTCCACGGTCTGTCGCTCCTGAGGCGTCAGCTCACCGTCCAGGTAGGCCGACAGCCTCTCCCCGACATAGTGGTGTTCAGTTCTTTGTTTTCTCGTCCGCCCATCCATCGCTTACGCCTTTTGGCCTCTTACCCGGCATCCCTAAGACGGTAGCGGGCGGGCAAAAGTTCCCTCTGCTCCAGCAGGTAGTCGCGCAGCCTGGCCCGCCCCCGGCTCAGGCGGGATTTGACTGTTCCCAGGGACAGGCCGGTCGTGTCGGCGATCTCCTGATAGCTCAGTCCCTGGAGATCGGAGAGGATCAGGACCACCCGTTGCTCAACCGGAAGGCCCAGGAGGCCCTGCTGGATCGCCCGGTTCAGTTGTCGGCGTTCGATGAACTCCTCCGGCGACTCAGCCCCGCCGCCCAGGAAACGCAGGTGATCTTCCTCAACCGGCAGATCGTCCAACGAGTCGGCAGGGCGGCGCCGCTTATCCCGTAGATAGTCGTAGCAGGCATTGGTGACGATGCGCAGCAGCCAGGCTTTGAACGATCCGCCCCGGAACTTGTGGATGGCTTTGAAGGCAGAGAGGAACGCATCCTGCGTCGCATCGGCGGCGGCGTCTGCATCGCTCAGAATGCGGTAGGCCAGGTTATAGACCATGCTCTGATAGAGCAGCACCAGTTGGTTGAAGGCGCGGGCGTCTCCTTTGCACGCCGACCCGATCAACGCCTGTTCATCCATGAGCCCACTCCGCCAGGGGGCGCCCCTGGTGCGCTACCTCTCTTTCTCTCTTCCGGGCAACAGAACCGACAGGGCCACAGGAGGGATTATACCCCAAAAGCCGATCGCAGGCAAGTAACTGCCTGCCCGCCCGCAGGTTGCGGTGACTGGAAGTCACCCTTCCTGGGCCTGCGGCCAATGGTCGGCCTTCGCCGACCCCCTGGGCAATGCATACAGTGTCGGCGCAGGCCGACACCCGGCAAAGTGCCCAAGGAGGGAGATTTCAATCGGCTGAATCGTTACACCTGCGGGAGGGTACCGGTCATTGAACCATCCCCGCAAATTTGACGACATCGCTCTTTTGAGGTATACTGGAATGGTCAGCCGAAGTGGCGGAACAGGCAGACGCGCGCGACTCAAACTCGCGTGAGGGTGACCTCTTGTGGGTTCGACTCCCACCTTCGGCATTGGCCTTTATGGCCCATTTTCCAGCCGCGCCGCAAGGGCGGCTGAATTGCGTTCAGGAGCAATCACGATGCAGCCACGAAAAAGAGCCCCGTCAGGATTCAGCCTGGCGCTGCTGATGATTCTGGCCCTGACCGCCGGGTTGGGGTTGGGGTTGTTCCTCGGTTGGGTGGTCTGGCCGGTCCGGTACGTAGATACCACTTTCGCCAACCTGGCCGTCGAGCATCAGGAGCAGTACATCGTCCTGGTGGGGGCGGCCTACGCCCGCGACCATGACCTGGAGAAGGCCAAAGCCCGGCTGGCGCAACTGGAGGCAGCCAACATCAACGTCTGGGTGGCCAACCTGGCCGACACCTACATCACCGAAGGGCGGGCAGAAGCCGACATCCAGGCGCTGGTGGAGCTGGCCCACGGGCTGGGGGTGGACACACCCAGAATGGTGGCCTACCTGGCGACGCCGACGCCGCCGCCCACCGACACCCC